>CAZKUN010000105.1:0-11084 GCA_964555935.1 uncultured Armatimonadia bacterium
CCCGAGTACATTGAGAAGCTCTCAGCCTCATTCACCGATACCTTCGGCGGCGAGTTCGCTCCGCAATACATCGTCTCCGCACCAGGGCGAGTCAACCTCATCGGCGAGCACGTCGACTACAACGACGGATTCGTGTTCCCGATCGCTATCGATCGCCACATCCACGCCGCCGTCGCCCCGCGCGATGATCAGACGGTCCGCGTCGTCGCGAGCGACGTGCCGGGCCATTGCGAGTTCTCGCTCGCCGAGACGGAGCCCCATGCGGATCGCTGGCAGAACTACATTCGTGGGTGCGCGGTTGAGCTGGCGAAGGCCGGGGTCAACCTGACGGGCATCGACATCTCGGTCGCCGGCGATGTGCCGGTTGGCGCGGGAGTGTCGAGTTCCGCCGCGATCGAACTTGCCGCCTCGCAGGCCTTCCTCGCCGCCGCCGGCCACTCGATGCCGCTGCAGGATCTCGCGGTGCTCTGTCAACGCGTCGAGAACAGCTTCGTCGGCGTCAGTTGCGGGATCATGGATCAGTATATCTGCGCCATGGGCCAGAAGAACTCGGCGATGCTACTTGACTGCGAGAGCCTCGAATACGAATTGGTCTCGATCCCCGAAGACACCCTCTTCGTCGTGTGCGACACGCGTAAGACCCGCGAGCTTGGCGACTCCGCCTATAACGAGCGGCGCGGTCAGTGCGAGGCCGGCGCCGCCCATCTGGGCGTGAAGAGCCTCCGCTACGCGACGATGGAGCAACTCGAAGCGGCCAAGGGCTCGCTCGACACCGTCGTCTGGCGGCGCTGCCGTCACATTCTCACCGAGATCGGGCGCACCACGAAGGCCGCCGCGGTTCTGCGGGTAGGCGGCCTGGATGAGTTCGGCCGGCTGATGAACGAATCGCACGAGAGCCTCCGCGACGACTATGAAGTGAGTTGCCGCGAGCTGGACATGATGGTCGCCTCGGCCCGCGAGGCTCCCGGATGCTTCGGCGCGCGCCTGACGGGCGCGGGTTTCGGCGGCTGCGCGGTCGCGATGGTTGATCCCGACCACATCGACGCGTTTACCTCCCAGACCTCCGCGAAGTATGAGGAATTGACGGCGCTTGAGCCGGTGCTATACCCGGTGACGGCCAGCCAGGGCGTATCCGTCGCGACCCTGTGAGTGGGAGAGATTCCATGACACGCCTCGAAGAGATAGCAGCCAAAGCGACGCGCATTCGCGGGCTGATGGACGAGCGTAACCTGTCAGCCGTCGCGCTGAATACGCAGGCCAACTTCGCGTGGATCACGGGTGGTGCCGACAACTACGTCGGCCTATCCAGCGACGGCGGCGTGGCGACGGTGGTTGTCACCGATAGCGACATCCACGTCATCGCGAGCGCCATCGAGGCGCCTCGCATGGCCGACGAGGAGATCGCCGATCTCGGGTTCACTCTCCACGAGCACCCCTGGATCGACGACGCGGCGCCGGCGTTGGTCGCTGACATTGCGGGCGGGCCCATCGGCGCGGACCACGGCCTCTCGGGCGCTGAGAATATCGCGCCTGACATCGCCAGGCTCCGGTGGCAGCTTCTGCCGCCAGAGGTCGATCGCTACCGCTCGGTCGGTCGCGAATCGGCGCGGATAGTCCAGGACGTGGCGCGCGAGATAGCGCCCGGGATGACGGAACTGCAGATCTCGGGCTTGATGGAGGGCAAGGTCTTCGCTGCGGGTCTGCTGCCGAATGTGTGCCTGATCGCCGCCGACGAGCGCGCCTACAAGTACCGCCACCCGATCCCAACCGAGCGGGAGCTTGAGAAGCACGTCATGTTGGTCATCGGCGCCCGACGGTGGGGCCTGGGCATCAGCGCGACCCGCATGGTTCACTTCGGGCCGATTCCGGATGAACTCGCGCGGAAGCATCTCTCTGTTTGCACGGTCGATGCCTGTTTCATTCTCGGAAGCAAGCCAGGCGCGCGGGTGAGCGATATCTTCAACTCAGCCTGCGATGAGTACGCCCGCCAAGGCTTCGAGGGTGAGTGGAAGCTGCATCACCAGGGCGGAGCCACGGGCTACGCGGCTCGCGACTACAAAGGCGACCCGACGAGCACCGAGGTCGTGCTCGATCAGCAGGCCTTCGCCTGGAATCCATCGATCGCCGGAACGAAGTCCGAAGACACCGTGTTGGCCACTCCTGGCGGGCCCGAGGTCCTTAGCCCGTCCGGAGACTGGCCGAAGGTGACAGTCGAGTATGGTGGCGAGACCATCGACCGGCCGGGAATCCTGCAGCGGTAGGCCGAGAGACCCAGCCAAAGAAAATGTCGAGATTCTCCGGACCAGGCAGGATTCGGGGAGTCTTACGCAGAATCAGGGACACTAATAGGTCGCAGATCGCAGCCGCTCCACCACGCACTACACCTGCAGCTCTCTTCACACTACCGTCGACCTTTACGATGCGGGGCAAGCCCGGGCACGGGGGCTGGCTTGTCTTCGCGTGTAGGTTCTTTGGGCGCCTTGCGTACGCGTTTTGGGGGTTCGCATGGGGCGAACTCGATGGGGCTGAAAGGAACCACGCCATTTGTACCTCAAGAAGGTAGAGATCTCCGGCTTCAAGACATTTGCCGACAAGACGGAGCTCCATTTCTCGCCAGGTATGACGTGCATTGTCGGCCCGAATGGGGTCGGCAAGAGCAACGTCGCGGATGCGATCATGTGGGGTCTCGGCGAACAGAGCCGGAAAGCCCTCCGGTCCGCGGCGTCGCAGGACGTCATCTTCGCGGGATCTGGGAACCGCGCGCCGCAAGGCCTGTCCGAAGTCTCGCTCACCATTGACAACGCAGACGGACGACTCCCCATCGACTTCAGCGAGGTGACGATCACCCGTCGGCTGTTCCGATCGGGTGAGGCTGAGTACCTGCTCAACCGCTCCAAGTGTCGGCTGAAGGACATTCAGCAGCTCTTCCTCGATACTGGCGTGGGCAATAACGCCTACTCCATTGTCACCCAGGGCGAGATCGACACGATCCTCAGTATTCGCTCCGAGGACCGGCGCCTGATGCTCGAGAGCGTCGCCGGGATCGGGCAGTACAGAGCCCGGCGCGACGAGAGCACGCGCAAGCTCTCGGCTGCGCAGGCGAACATCACGCGCCTCACCGACATCATCCACGAGCTCAGCAGCCAGCGCCAGGCGCTCGAACGCCCAGCGATGCTGGCCAAAGAATACAACGCGCTCAACAACGAGCTTGGCGATCTTGAACTAGACGTTCTCATCTGCCAGCACCGTCGCCGCCGCCGGCGTATCGGCGGGCTCGCCCATGACCGCGACATGGCGGCGCGCGACGCTACCGCGCTGGAGACGCAACTCCAAAGCGTCACCCACGAGCAGGAGAAGATCCGCACCGAACTCCGCACCGCTGAAGCGCAACTCTCCGAGGTCATGGAGTCTGCGGCGGGTGCGACGCGCGAGGCCGACCAAGCCCGCGCCGAAGTGAAGTTGGCTGAGGAACGCCTCAAGTCAGCCGCCGACCGCGGCGAGACCTGGACCGAACGCATCGAAGCTGCCGGCGGCCGGCAGGCTGAGTACTCCGAGCGGGCAGAGGTTGCCAAGGCATCTCTCGTCGAGATGCGCGAGGCGCTGTCCTCGAAGGAGGGCGAAGTCTCCGAGAAGCGCGCTGCCTATGAGGAGCGCCGCGCGAGAGCAGTGGCGGAGCGCCGCGCCGTGGAAGCGCGTCGCGCCGAACTGACTCGGATGGGTGAAGACGCGGCCAGGCTTGAGAACGAAGCTCAGGCGCTGGAGAGTCTGGAAGCCGATCTGCGCGAGCGCCACGACCGTCTGAAGAGCCAGCGCGATGTGTTGGCTGGCCGTGCCGCCGAGATCGCCGAGAATCTCGCCGGAGCCGAGACGCAAGTCGCGGCGGAAGAGACGAAGGTCGGGAGTCTGGGTGAGGACGCCGCGGAGGTGAAGCGCGACCTCGCCACGCTGAAAGCGACGCTTCAGGAGCACGCGGCCAAGCAGAAAATCATCGAGACTGCCTCTGCGGAAGCCGAGAGTCGCTGCCGCGTCCTGGCTGATTTCGAGCACATCTACCACGACACGGATGATGGCGTCCGCGTTGCGCTGAAGGCCGGCGAGACCGGGGAGCTGTCGGGCATTTGTGGCGTTGTCGGTGACATTCTCACGGTCCCGGCGCGTTACGAGGCGGCCGTTGATGCGGCGCTCGGGACGCGCCTGCAATGGGTGATCGTCAACACCCAGGAAGACGCGCGCCGCGCCATCGCGTTCCTGCGCGAGAAAGACGCGGGCCGCGCGACGTTCCTGCCGCTGTCCTCTCTGGCTCGCGTGCCGGTGACGTCCGCCATGCAGGCGGGCAAGAGCGGTGACTGCCTTGGCGTGGCGTCGCGATTGGTGAAGGTCCACGGCGACTTCCAGAAGGCCGTCGACTACCTGCTGCGCGACGTCTATGTGGTCAAGGACCTCGACGGCGCGCTCGAGTTGCACCGACGCCTCGTCTTTCAGGGCCGCTGCATTACGCTCGATGGCGAGATCGTCGAGAAGTGCGGCGCCGTGGAGGGTGGTAGCGGGACGCGACCGGGCGTCGCGACGCTTGCCCGCAAACGCGAACTCGAGGCCGCGGAGATCCTGGCCGAGAAGCTGAAGACATCACTTGCGGCGATGGTCCGAGTGCGGCAGAAGTTCGAGAGCGCGGGCGAGGACATGTCTCGTGAGGTCGGCGAGTTGGAGAGCCAGGTTGGGGAGGCTCGCTCCCTGCTGGCTGAAGCTCGCAAGGATGTTGATTACCTCGCCGATCATGCGGAGGCCGCCGCCTCTGCTCAGGTTGAGACCGACGAAGAACTCGAAACGCTCGCCGGGAAGAGCGTGGCCAATCGCGACCGACGCGCGGCTAGTCTGGCTCGCGCGGCCGAGCTTCGCGCGCAGCTGGAGGAAGCCGACGGCACGGTTTCGGGGACCTCTGGTCCCGAGGCTGATGAGGCCCTCGAGCAAGCATCGGCCGAACTCGCGGCGCTCGACGTAGAGATCGCTGACCTGAAGGCCCGCTGCCGAGCGGCGGAGACCGAGTTCAGGCACGCCGACGAGCAGCGAGAGTCCGCCTCTCGCGAGATAACGGCCGCGCGCGAGACAGTGGAGCAACTGGCCAAGAACGGCACGGAGCTTCGCGGGGCCATCGAGAAGCAGGCCGCGCTTGCGAAAGACAAGGACGGCGAGGCGGAAGCGCAGACTCAGGGCACGGGCGAGAAGCGCGAGTTGGTCGCGCAACTCCGGTCCAAAGTCGAGCGGCTTGACCAGGCATCCCGCGCGCTCACCGAGACGCTCGAGACGAAGCGCCAAGTCATCCACCGCACGGAGGTCGCCCTCGGGCGGGAAGAGGCCGAGCACGAACACATCGTCGAGCGGCTGAAGGAGCAGTTTGGCCTGACGCCGGAAGAGGCCGAGGCCAGGCAGTCCGAGACGATCAACGAGGTTGAGATCACCAAGCGCGCCGACCAGCTTCGCCGCAAGATCCGCGCGCTCGGGCCCGTCAACCCGGGGGCCGATGAGGAGTTCGAGCGGCTCAAGGCCCGCGAAGACACTCTGGATGAGCAGAAGGCCGATCTCGAGCAGTCTCGCGAGGACCTGCTGACGATCATCGCCGAGATTGACGAGGAGACCAAGTCCGTTTTCCTCGACGCCTTCAATCGCGTTGCCGTCGAGTTCGATGATCTGTTCAAGCGCCTGTTCGCGGGTGGCGAGACGAAACTCACGCTGACTCAGCCCGACAACGTGCTTGAGACCGGCGTTGATGTGATTGTCAAGCCGCCGGGCAAGAAGCAGCAGCACTTGCTGCTCCTATCTGGTGGCGAGCGCGCGATGACGGCGCTGGCGCTGCTGCTGGCGATGCTGCGCGTCCGTCCGACGCCCTTCTGCGTCATGGACGAGATTGACGCGCCACTGGATGCGATGAACACGGGCCGCTTCGTGAAGCTCCTGGAGGAGTTCAGCGAACAGAGCCAGTTCATCATCATCACGCACAACCCGCGCACGATGGAAGCGGCCGACGCGCTCTACGGCGTCACAATGAGCGAGCCCGGCGTATCGCGGACGCTCTCGGTCGAGCTGTCCGAGGCTCAGGCCGAAGCCGAGAAATGGCAGGACTCGGGCAAAGCCCGCGGGCGGAAGTCGGAGGACGAGGAGGAACAGACCGCCCTCGACCTCGATTTCCGAGCCCAGCGCCGCGAAGAGGCAACTCCCGCGCCGGAATGACCCGCGCGCCCATTCGGACCAGAATCCAAGCGCCTCCGGGGTCATCCCCGGCGGCGCTTTGCCGTGAGAGGGAGACCATGCTCAAGGGACTGTTCAGTAAAGTAACTCATGTCATCCGCGGGACCAGGCCGGTCGATGATGACCTGCTTGAGGAACTCGAGGAGGCGCTCATTCAAGCCGACGTCAGCGCGAAGCTGGCCGTCCGGCTCGTTGAGGACTTAGAGAAGCGCGGCGAGAAGCAGCACGTCGAGGAGGCCTCCGGGCTGGAGCACATCCTGCGCACGATGGTAACGAACATGCTCCGGCCGCTCGAGCAGCCGCTCAACACTGGGGAGACTGCGCCGACGGTCATGCTCGTGACAGGCGTGAACGGCGTGGGCAAGACCACTAGCATCGCGAAGATCGGGCACTGGTACCAGGCAGCCGGGAGCAAGGTCATGTTCATCGCAGCCGACACCTATCGCGCGGCGGCGGCGGACCAGCTCGAGATCTGGGCCAAGCGCACCAACGCTGACATCGTCCGCCAGGAACCGGGTGCCGATCCAGGGGCCGTGGTTCACGACGGCCTCCAGGCCGCGCTGAGTCGCGGCACAAACCTCGCGCTGATCGACACGGCGGGCCGGTTGCACACCAAAGTGAACCTGATGGAAGAGCTGAAGAAGATCGGTCGCGTGGTCGAACGTGCCATCGGCCGCCCCCCCGATGAAGTGCTACTGGTGATCGACGGGACCACGGGGCAGAACGGTCTGAACCAGGCGAGGCAGTTCAATGACGCGGCGGATCTGACCGGGCTGATGGTCACGAAGCTCGATGGCACGGCAAAGGGCGGCATCGTCCTGAGCATCGCCGATCAACTTGGGATTCCCATCAAGCTGATCGGGCTCGGCGAGAAGATGACCGACCTTGCGCTGTTCAACTCGCAGGCGTTCGTCGCTGATCTATTCGAGAAGGGGAACGACGGGGAGGAAGAGTGAGGGCCTTGGCGCGCTAACGCACTGTCGCCCGGTACTTCGGGGTCTCGTCGCCGGGCGCGGCCAGCGCCGCCAGTCCGGATGGGTCGAGGTAGTTGTTGACGCTGCCCGCGAACACCATCTGGCAGTCCCGACCATGCCCGAAGTCGGAGTCGTTCACGTGGACATCGAAGCCGATTCCCGTGTAGTCGTCCTCGCCTTCGCGTTCGAGGACGCGTAGCGGGATCGAAATCCTCAGCGAGTACCCGCCCTCGATCTTGCCGCCCCTGGCCGATACCCCGACGAGCCTTGGCGCTAGCCCGTCGAGCGGCTGCCAGGTCGCTGGCCGCCCGCTGTCGGTGCTCGCGCGAAACAGCAGCAGCATCACGTCCTTGGAATAGACAGGCTTGCCCTGGTCGGCTGACGGCCGTAGATCGAGGCAGATCTCGACTGAATCGTAGTCGCCGACCCAGTCTCCGGGCGGGGCGGCGTCGACATCGTCGTCGGTCACCTCAACAAGCGCCTCAAGGCGGCCGTCGCGCTGCATCAGAGCGAACTGGGCGCCCAGATCCTCATAACCCTCCCACGAATACGCGCCCTTGACGATCGAGTCGTAGCCGAACCGGCGCCAGACCAGACCGTTTGGCCTGTCGAGGGCGCGGACTTCCTGAGGCACGAACACGGGGGCTATCGCGAGCGATTTCCCATCGATGGAGCTGGTACGCGGGGCCTCGGATCGGGCGACCGCCCAGACCTTCGCCCGTCGCGTCCGTCGGAGTGGGGTGAGCGTGGGCAGAGCGATGTCGTTGGCTAGCTCGGCTTGCTCGCCAGGCCCGATGCGCACGGAGTCTGGGGTCGGCGTGATCCCCGGACCATGCTCGACGTCAATGTCGAGCGGATCCTCGCCGCCGTTGCGGATCAGCGTTCGGATGTCCGACCTCTCATCTCCCGACAGCATCTTGCTGTAGCCCTCGATCTCAACCTCGATCTTGGCCTCGTACCCGAACAGCTCGTCCCACGTTCGGAGCAACTCCCTGGCCATCAGTAGGTGACCGAGGGAATCGGGATGGCTGCCCCACGCGAACGGGCCGCGGTAATCGCGGTCTCCATCGTGCAGCGCCTGGTCGAAATCCGCGACAGGAACTTCGAAGCGCTCGGCTGCGCGGCGGGTTGAGTCGACGAACTCGTTGCCGGGCTCGGGGTCGTTGAACGGGTTCGCGGCGACGATGCACAGGGCGTTGGTCGGCGCGCCGGTGACGGTCTGGATGAGTTCCGACAGATCATCGTATAGGTCGCGCGGCCGCCGGTCGAACCCCTCGTCGTTGCCGCCGAATTGCAGGACCACGAGGTCTGGGTCGCGCGATAGGACCTCTCGGTCAACGCGTATCAGGCCGACCTCGGACGTGTCGCCAGGCCCCCCGGCGCCAATGATCTCGATCTCACATGCCGGGTATCTCGCTTGGAGCGCGCGGGCGAAGACCGGCACCAGTCCCTCGGTGGCTTCATCGGCGGCACCCCACCCCGCCGACAGCGAATCGCCGAATACGATGATCCGGACGGGGCCTGGACCCGCCTCGAGTCGCTCTCGAAGCGCGTCAATGCGCTCGGGCGGGTTGGCTTCGCCCGGGACTGCGGGGCCAGGCTGCCCGAGAGGCAGACCGAGGAGACCAAGCAGCGGCAGAGCGGCCATGGGGCTGATGGGGCGTCCGGCAAATGCGGGCATTCCACATCTCCACGACAGGGCGGTCACTTCTCGCTATACAAACGCTATCGCACGGGCTGCGTTCCCTATGGCATGGCCGACGACTTGCTCCACGTCACCTCGCGCTGCGCGAGTTCGGCGAGCGTTGGGAGTTGGAACGCGGCGAGTTGTCCGCCCCCGGCCCGGCCCATGACGAGGTGCAGACCCTTGGGCGCCCTCACCCCGCCGATCCTGCTTTCGCCGACGGTCGCCATGGCATCAGCGAGCCGGTCTGGCGCGCTCGGGACGGTCATGATCGCGGCTCGCCAATCGTTCTCGGCGGCGTGGGCCAGTTCTAGCTCTTCACCCTCCGACGCCAGTGTCGCGTACGCGACAGAAGCCTTCTGCCCCTCGCCCGGCAGAACCAGCCGGACGGTGATGATGCTCTCCCGCGTGAGGTTCTCAGTGTCGATGAGCAGCGCGAGCAGGCGCCCAGTCACGCGCGCCGTCGCGTCGGCCGGTCGGAACTTCGCGGCCAGAACGCACAGCGTGCCGCTGTCGGTTGCCGACGGAATCAACTCCAAGACGACCGCCGGAAGCTCGACAAAGCTGGGCGAGCCAATGACCTCGCCGAGTTTCTCCATCAGGGCATCGGTCGCGGCAGTCTGCGATACCGGCGAGATGTTCGCCCCGCCTTGCGCTGCGCATGTTGCCGTCAGCGCGACCAGAATGGCTGCGATTGCGATGAGTCGCGGTCTCATGTGGGTCTCCTCGTCTACCACCGGTTCAGGGCCAACTCGGTCCCTTCGACCTTGGATTGGTTCAGGAATGGCTTCCACACGAAGTCGTCTGAGATCTCATCAATTCGCGCGATGTCGGCGGGATCGATCTTCACCTCGCACAGCCCATACATCGGCCGGAAATGGTCCGCGTTCTTGCCGCCGACAATGGGGGTGGTGATGAACGGTTTTGCCAGGTTGTAGGCCATCGCGAGTTGGTTGATCGCCAGCTCGTACTTCGCCGCGATCGCCTTCAGCTCGTCTAGGATATCGAAGACCTGATCCGTCAGCCGGTCCTGCATCATCTTGCTGCTCGCCACTCGCGTGCCCGCGGGGTACTCCTGGCCGCGCTCGTACTTGCCGGTCAGGATTCCGCCGTCGAGCGGGCCGTAGCCCATGATCGCGATGTTGAAACGCTCGCAGAACTTCACCGTCTCGCGCTCGATCGCGCGGTCGAAGATATTGTAGCGGACTTGCAGCGAGGCGAACGGCTCCCAGTTGTGCAAGGCCGAGACGCCTAGCGCGTGGGCGACCTGCCACGCGAAGTGGTTGCAGACCCCGATGTAGCGGACCTTTCCCTGTTGGACGAGCGCGTCGAGTGCCGAAAGCGTCTCCTCGATCGGTGTCTCCGGGTGGGGATGATGGAGCTGGTAGAGGTCGATGCGGTCCGTGTTCATCCGCCTCAGGCTGTCTTCGACGCCCTGCATGATGTGGTAGCGCGAGCATCCGCCGGAGTTGATGTCGTTGCGGTCCATCTGGACCCAGAGCTTCGTCGCGACGATGAGCTTGTCGCGCTTGGCCGGCGTTAACGTCCGGCCGAGGAATTCCTCGCTCGAGCCTCGCCCATACGCGTCTGCCGTGTCGATGAAGTTGATGCCATGATCGACCGCCTCATCGATCAGCGCAATGGCCTCGGCGTCCTCCAACTCGTCCGGGAAGTTCATCGCGCCCAGGCAGAGACGCGACACCATGATGCCGGTGTTGCCGAATTTCACGTATTGCATGGATCCGTGTCCCCTTGTCTGTGTCGCTACGGCCGCTTGCGGCCTAGGGTTCCTCTTGCTCTGACTCGCGCCCTGCCGCGCCGACCGGAAAGCGTTGGCAGATGGGGTAGCCCATCTCGCCGTCAATCTGGGGCTTCACGGCCGCATGGGCAGGCTCTTGGAGTCCAGTTGCCGAAACACCGTGGCGAACGGCTGACCGTTCGGCCGCTGCCGGAGCGCCCGAGCCAAGTCGGGAGTCGCGGCTAACACCTGGAGGATCGCCCTGTGGGAAGAGCCTTGACACTATTGCTCGCGCTGTATCTGTTCGTACCCGCCGCGCGAGCGGCGGATGACTTCGCGGTGGCCGTTGGGGATTCGGTTGATTACCTGGCGACGATCCCGCTTGCCTTGACGCTTGGAGGGGGCGAACACGAGGAACACATTGGGCGGACTATGGCGGACGCCT
>CAZKUN010000105.1:11184-29219 GCA_964555935.1 uncultured Armatimonadia bacterium
ACGCTTGGAGGGGGCGAACACGAGGAACACATTGGGCGGACTATGGCGGACGCCTATTTCGTCACATTCTGCAGCGCGCGGATACTCAAGTACATGATCAACGAGGACCGGCCGGAGAGCCCGGGAGCCACGGACGGATTTCCGAGCGGGCACGCGGCGATTGCGTTTGCGCTGGCGGAATCGGCGAGCGCGCTGGACCGGGATGTGCGCCCGTACGCGTATGCGTGGGCGGCGGGAGTCGGCTGGAGCCGCGTGAAGACGGACCAGCACTCGGGGTGGCAGGTGGCGGCGGGCGCGGCCCTCGGCTACGCGATCGGGCACGCTTCGGCCCGGAGCGATGGTGGGCTCTTCTTTGGGCTGCTCGCGGATGATAGACCGACCAAGCCAGGGTCGCACCTCATGCTGCGGCCAACGTACGATGTGGATATAGACGATCCGACCGCACTGAGGGTGAAGGTCTGGGAAGCCAGTTGGTGACGCCGGGGGCGGGTCGTGCCGGGCTGCCGGCCAAGCAACGACTTGGCGAGGGCCTCCATCCGCGTCGCCGTGGCGGCGGGGGAGTGGTCCTCGGCAAACCAAGCGCGGCGGGGCGTGACGTCTTCGCGAGCGCAAGGGTCCGCCAAGGCCCGCGCGAGATCCAGCAGAGCTTCGCGCAGTAGCGTGTCGTCAACGGGCCTTTCGCAGCGATCCGCAAAGTGACACTCAAGGGCATGGGCGGCGTTCGAGCGGGTGACCTGCCCGTACCATGCCTTGGAGGCGGCGATCGCCGGCCGATGCGCGTAGAGCGCCTCGAAGCAACCACACCCACCCGCCACGACAATGCTGGCTTCCTCAATCCACAGCAGTGGGTCGGTCGTCTCGCCGTGCACGCGCACCGCCTCGCGGCCGACCTTGGCGTTGGCCTCCGCGGCCAGGGCCCGCACGTCCGAAAGGTACCGGCCCTCGCCGACGATGTTGACTTGAAGCGCCGGGACCGTCGCCGCGAGTTCCGGGGCAATGCGCGCGAGCGAGGCAGCAGCTTGCCATTTTCCCCCGCTCAACCGACCGAGGTACAGGATGCGCGTGCCGTCGGTGGGCGGCTCGACGATGTCGCGGCAACGGATGGGACGCGGCCAGAGGTGAACCCGTTCGGGCGGCACGCCGCGCTCAAGAAAGGCCGCGTGGATCGGCGGCTCCAAGGCGACGAGGGCGTCCGAGCACAGCAATTCACTCAGTGACTGTTCGGGCAGCAGGGGATCCTGAAACACGGAGACCAGAGGGATGCCGAAGCGCCGGGCGAGGTGGGCGGCGCTCAGGCGGGCACGGCCCCTTCCCGCACAGATGAGCGTATCGGGCCGTCGGCGCCTGATGTGGCGCGCGACCACTGGGATGCTGAGCGGCCATCCGGGCGAGCGCAGGTGGACGGCGCCACACTCCTGCAAGCGCGCCCAGAGCGGCCCGCCGCCCGCGGCGTATGTGAACGCATGTCCATGCTGGACGAGCGCCTGGGCGAGGAGCAAGGCGAACGTTGACCCGCCGGAGACGCGGCAGTTGCGCTCGAGCTGGAGGAAACGGAGCGGGCGGACGTCAGCGGCCCCGCCTTCGGTCATCGCGGGCCTCCCTGGACGTCTGCCGGCGCCGGCCGTGGGGGCCAGAGCCTCCACACCGAGGCCGCGACTCCGCCGCCCAGCATCATCGCCGCGAGGCAGTCAGATGGGTAATGGCCGGCGTGGAGAACGCGGCCCACTGAGGAGAGTACCGGGATGAGGAACAGCGCCCAGCGGGCCTTGCCGCGCCCGGCGAACAGGAACAGCAGCACTGCCAGGGCGCTCGCCAGCGTGACATCGCCCGAGGGGAATGAGTGGTACATCCCATTGCCGAACAGATCGGGCCGCCCGATGGCATCGCCCCAACCCACGGCGAAGTAGGCGAATTCCGGTCTCGGTCTGGCGACGCCCATCTTCAGCAAGTAGCACGCGATCAGCGCCACGGCCATCGTCAGAGCCAACAGGCCCGTGGCGCGGCCCCACGCCCGCGAGCGCTTCACGAGCGCCGTGATCCCGCAGATAACTAGCGCGCCATAAAGCACCGGCGGCCGCCCGAGGTGCTTCAGTACCGAGTGGATGGCCTCGACAGTGGGAGTGCGGAAAATCCGCACGACCCACGGCAGCGTGATTGGGTCGACGAAGAGCATCAGCCCGATGACTCCCGCGCCGGCGGCGAGCAGAATCAGCAACCATCTGTACCTGTGCGGGATGGAGAGGTCATTGCTCATCCCGCGTATCTCCAGTGCGAGGCCATGCTACTGGGCCTCCTCGGCCGTCGTCTGCACGAGGTTCGTCTCGATCAGCATCTTGCCGGCCTCGGATTCGTCCACGATGGCCGCGTGCCCGCGCGAGTCGATCAGGTTTCCCTGCACAACGCCCCCGCGGATGCTCGGGCCGATCTTGACGCCTGCGCCAAAGCCGTCGATGTGATTCCCTGTCATTACGAGACGCCCGCCCTCAAACACCACCGCTGGCGCCACGAATTGCTCCATGGGCCGGGCGAGCGTGCAGCCCGTCAGCACCGTATGGTCGCAGTCGCGCACTACGACGCAACTCGTCCCGTTGGACTTCAACTCCGCGCCGGTGATCCGCACGCGAGCGCCCTCGCCATCGACGACGAGCCCCTCCGCGTGGTCCCAGAATGTGCCGCCCGAGATACTCACCGTGTTGTGGCCACGCACCTCGATGCCGGTACCGCAGTAATCCGTCGAGCAACCCGTCATGATGCCCCAGGTGCCGCCTTCGATCTCGCACCCTTCGATCTCGTCAGCTAGCACGAACCCATACCTCATGGCGAAGGCGAAGCAGTCGGTCACGCGGATGAGGTCGTTCTTGCCGAGCAGAAATCCAATACCCTTATCCAGGCCACGCGGCACCGGTCCCGCGTTCCAGACCTCGATGTTGTTCAGCCGCGGCACGTCCCACGTGCCCGTCACGCGGACACCGACATTCCTCGGCGCGACCATGAATACGTTCTCGATGTTCAGCCGGCCCACGTTGCTCACGCCGTCGGTGATGATCCCGTCCCACGGGTAGCGAATCCGGCAGTTGCTGATGTAGACGCCGATGCCGGTGATCAGCACCGCCGGTGGCCCACTCTCGGCATCGGGGGGCGGCGCGCACGTGATGTCGAGCGCGTGAAGCGCCCCGCCGGCGGCTAGCGTGAACGCCGGCCTATCGTGCGTCGGCAATATCGACGGTAGCGCGTCGATATCCGCCGGCCACGCTCCCATCGCCGGGCCGCTGATCCCCACGTTCATCAGTTCGATCGTCTCGGACGTGACGTAATGACCTCGCGGCACGGTGACGTGGACGCCGGCCTCCGTCGCCGCGGCGACCGCGTCGAGGAACGCCTGAGTGTCATCCGTCTCGCCGTCGCCAACCGCGCCGTGGTCCGCAACGCTGATCATGTCCGGCGCAGCCTGCCCGACCGCGCAGGCCATGGCGAGGCCGAGTCCTGTCCAGTAACCGTGCAGCGCGCGCATGCATGCCTCCAGGTCTGTCTCGTCTGACGGTCTAGCCGAACCACACGCTATAGCGTCGGAAGGCCTCGCTACCGTATGAGCCGATGAGCCCATAAGCGATCCCCGCCGTGAAGAAGTGCCCAAGCGCGAGCCCCAGGAATGCCGGGACCAATTTGCGGTAGGTTCTCATGCCGCCGAGCTTGAACACAAGCGCCTTGACGATCCACACCACTAAGAAGCTGCCCCAGATCAGCTCACCGTATGAACTCGTCATGCAGTATGCCAGCGGGTGGAGCGGGAAGCGCAGGAAGTGGACGCGAAGAATAGTGAGCGTTCCCGCGAGCACGAGCCCAAACCCCGCCGCGAGGGTCCTGGCTACGTCAGGTAGCAGTGGCGCGTCGGCGTAGCCCGCGAGTTCGGTGAACTGCTGTTTGGCGTGACCCGAGCCCCATCCCTCAAGCGCCCGGACTCCGCCCGCTCCAAACTCGTAGTAGCTCCGCAGGTGCATCCACCACGCGACGGCCATGCCGACGACGAGCGATATCACCAGCATCTTGGTCATGCTCTTGGGCTTGATATTGCCGAGTTCCGCGAGGCGAAAGGCCTCGATCTGGTAGCCTTGTATCGACTGGAAGTACCCGCGCGAGAATGGTACGAGGTAGGTGAAGATGGTCAGCGTCTGCCAACTGCCGCCCACCCTCAACGCCTCCGACCCGAGCGCGAATTTGATGCCCTTGTAGTGTTGGTAATATGGGAACATCCAGATCTGCGGGACCCCGACCTCAGCCCGGATGCGCGAGTAGACCAGCGCGACCGCGAGGATCAGGGAGTAGTAGATGGCCCACACCCATGGCGCCAGGCCCGCCTTCGCGGTCCAGACGAACGTCGCCACGCTCGCCAGCAGGAAGCCCCACACGGCTTGGCGGTAGCTGGCGGGCTCATCCTCATCGTGCTCGTCGGACTTCCATCCGACGGCGACTCGTAGCGCGCCGATCAGGTGTTTGCGGGAGACCCACATTAAGAAGATGGCCATCGCCACGTACGCGCCGAGACCTTGCTCCTGTTGGTACGGGAAGCCCGCCTTCGTGTAGCCGAGGATGGCCGCGCCCAGGGCCTCGGCCTTGAAGATCAGGTAGAAGATGACAACGCTCATGGCGACCTCGGTGCTCACCAGATAGCCGAAGCCAACCATGTCCGGGCGGTAATGAAACACGAGCGGCCGGATCGCTGTGAAGGGGTGCTCGGTGAACAGCGCCCCGAGGTCGTAGGACTTCCCAAGCGCCTTCACGGCCGGATTGTACGCGTTGATCATGTTCGCGACGTTGTAAAGCGCCGCGATAGCGAAGCCGACCCACATCGTCCGGTTACAAAAGAACGCCGCGATCAGCGAATCCTCCTCACCCTCATCAGTGAGTTCCATCGGCAGGTACAGCAGCGGGTACGTCAGCTTCTCGCGCTCCGTCCACTGCCTCCGGAAAAGCACCATCAGACACATCAGCGCGATGAATAGCGCCAGATAGAACGCCATCCAGCACGTCAGCGGCAGCCACCACGCGCCCCACGGGATTCTTCCGTCCGGCGCCCCCTCGTAGAGCTGTCGGATGATTTCCGTATCGTGCGGGACCACCCACTCGGGGATGTACTGGCGGTATTGCTCGAACCCATTCTCGGGCGTGTCGAAGTAGAATGGCACGGGGATCGTATTGATGAAGAAACGCGCGATTCCCGGCCCGGCGACGGTCGCCGTCACGGTCATGAACGCGTAGATGAGTAGTATCTCGGCGCGCTTCAGCGCGAGTTTTCGCCAGATCCGCCTCAGAAAGGGATTGAGCAGTACCAGCGCGATGATGACCGCCACGGCGGGGATGGGGGGGACGCTCTCGGTGATCTGACAGAAGAACGTGACGACCTCAGCCTGATCGATCCACAGCGCGCAGAGCACGGTCAGCACGACAGCCAACACGAGCGCTCGGGCGGTGATCCCGATGGCGGGTTCGACCGCCGGCTCGGCGGATGATTGCGCGGCGTCCGGATGTGGAAGCTGCGTCGTGGCCGTGGTAATTCACCCCAACATGCAAGCTCTCTGAAGCTCGATTCAGTTCGGTCCGACGGGCCGTGACACCTCCCTGTCCGCCGCGCGGGAGTCCGTATCGCGGTCTCAATAACCGGTGACGAATTAATTAGTGTCAGACAATAGTTTATTCATACGTCTATTCTGCGCTACAGTGCTTAAAACGGTCGGTAAACTAGTGTCTGACACTAATTAATCTCCGCGACTTCGGTACGGGACGGAGGCGCAGGCGATCCGCTTCCCCTCGGCGAATCGACCCGCCATGGAACGTCAGATATTCACCGTCAAGATCACCCCATCCGATCCCGCGGCGCCGATAGTGTTTGTCGAGGTCGCTGAGTTCATCCGACAAGTCTCGCCGTGCGACGTGCATGTGGAGCATGTCGGCAGCACGTCGATCCCCAATGTCGCGGGGAAGGGCATCATCGACTGCATGGTGACGGGTCCTCACGACAGGATGGATGAGATCCAACGAGCGATCAGCGAGGCGGGCATGGACCACAACTCCAGCTCACATCCCGACCCGGACCGCTGGTATGCCTCCGGCAGCTTTACCCAGGCTTGCGGCGCGCGGATGCATGTCCATATACACATCACCTATCCGGGGAGTGCGTGCGAGATCGACCACTTGCGCTTCCGCGATTACCTGAGGGCCAATCGTCGTGAAGCCGTACGGTACGTCCGCATGAAGCACGAGTGGCGCGCGCGGGTGGGTGATGACCGCGTTGTCTTCACCGATGCGAAGACGCCGTACATTCAGTCCGTGCTCGCGAAGGCCAAAGCCGGCATCGAGGGAACCGAGGCTTGACCGGACGATCCCGGCAGCTACTCCCCATCTCGCCGCGTCACCGCCTCCTCAGCTTCGTGCTTAGCCCAGCTCCCGTACCAGGGCAGCGGGTTGAACTGCCGCGCGAATATGTGACGCATCGTGCCTAGTCCCCAGACCTCACGCTGCAGCCGCTCCTCGGCGGCTTGGAAGCGCTCTACCGCGGCGAGACGCTCATCCGGCCACTCGTCTCCGTCGCCGATCTCGACGTGGATCGCAAGTAGCTCCGCCTTGAGGCCCCACTGGCGCAGCCGCCACGATGGCTCGCGGCCCGCGCTGAGACTCTCGTACTCCGCCAGCAGCGCCGCCGCATCCGCCTCGAAGGGTGTGCCCCACGCCTTCAGCCACGACACCCAAGCCTCGACAGTCTCGGGCCCGAAATAGCGCTCAACATACGCCCGGATAACGTCGTCGGCCGTCGCGTGCTGCCCCGACCCTAGCCCCGCGAGAATGGCGCGGTTCACGTCATCAAACGAGCCCTCGTCGTACGCCATCACGCCCGTGCAGTTCTGGGCTTTGAGGGTGCGAACCGTTTGCTCGATGCGCTCCCACGCAATGACCGCGCCAAGGTGCCCATAGACGTCCCTCGGTTGCGCTTTGTCGGCATAGCCGATGTGCACGAACGCGCGCCGCTCGCAGCCCCTCGGCAACAACACGTCGCCCACGCTCGTCTCGCCATACGGGATGTGTAGCGAGATGCTCTTCACGAGACCCGGCGTCTCGCGGTCGCTCCATTCGGCGTGAAGCCGGTGTTCCTCCTCGCCCCACCACCAGCCGATCGGGTGCATCTCAACGCCCGGGTGGTGCTCCTCGGCGATAGCATGGATGTCGCGCATCAGTTCGGCAAACGTGATGATATAAGGGCTGCAGTCTTCGCACGAGCATCCGCCGTAATCGTATGGCAAGGGGCACAGCGCGCTCAGCGCCACGCCGGCCTTCGCGAGGTCGTCGAACCAGTTTTCGTAGTTGCCTAGGATGATCTCCCTCGCCCGCGGGATGCTCGGACAGATGAGTTGGCCGAAGATCCGATCGCCCTTCGTGGCCAGAAGGTCCGGCTCGCACTGGTCCAGGAAGACGTGGTTTGGCGTGATGGTCATCGCGCACTTCAGACCGAGTTCACACGCGCTCCGGTAGTTCTGTTTCTTGCGCATCCACATGGCGTGGCCGAGGTTGTGGTGACCGGGATCGGCGAATGGGTCGGAGCAATCGATGGTGTCGAACCAGTCGCCATAGTGCGTGTAGCCCCAGAACTTCGCCTCGGAGATCACCGAGCGCATTTCGCGCACGCCCATCACCTCGTGCGTGTTGCCGAAATGGGCCGGCGCGTACAGCGTGCGGTTCTCAAACAGCGGCGTCGGCATGGCGTCTTGCCCTCCCGCGAGTGTGGCGGATGACGGCGCAACTTACTCCGGCGGCACGGGCCCCAGGTCCTCGATACGCACGTCGTCGATCCAGGACGTTCGCTCGCTCTTCCAGTTATATAGGTAGAGGTCGGTCGCCACGAACCTCGGCGCGCTGTCGAATATCATCTCGATCCGCGTCCACTCGCCTTCGACGGTGAAATCCGCGCCGGTCTGGTTGACCTCGCTCTGCTTGCCCAGCCTCTGCCAGATCCGCACCCCGCTGAGCTGCGCGTCGCCAGCCGTCCGCCGGTAACTCAGCGACACCTTGTAGCGGCGGCTCGGCTCGAAGTTCAGCGCATGCATCTTGTGGTACAGGCCCTCATTCGGATCCAGTCGCAGGCTCTTCGCGCCATGAATCAGCTCCTCCTCATCGTTGCCCGTGTGCTCAAACGAGGGATCACGCATGAGTGGGAACGCCGTCGTCGCGACGCGCCGTGACGAGCCACCAACCGACACGTCGAAATCCGCGCGGATGAATTGCCAGAAGTCGGGCGTGATCGCCACGTCAAACGCCGCGATCTCTGTCTCGCCCCCCGCCAAGTTCAGCGTGCTTGCGTCTGGTTTCCCCAGCGGCCCCAGATCTCCCGGCGTGATGGTGGCGGAGATCGCCTCGGTCGCCAGATTCGCCGTCTCGATCTCGATCTGGCCGCTGGTCTGCCTTGCCACCGCGACAACCGCGTGTTCTGGGCTCACTTGCGCGGGCAAGATCGCGGTGCACAGGTAGGCATCCGGCACGTCGAACGTAAGGAGATCGCCTTCACGCGCCACCGGCACAGGCAACATCCTGCCCCTGTCATCGATCGCAATCCCGGATCGCACGTCGCCGGCAACGGCCGGATCGAGCGTTGCCTTGCCGCCCAGGCCATCGCGGTTGACGAACGTGATCGCCACGCCCGTCGCGCCGGGATCTCGCCTGACGAACAGCCGCGCCGGGACGGGGCTGTCCAGACCCAGCGTGTCCATGAACCGTCCTCGGTAGATCCAGTCCCGCACGCTCGCCCGCGCGCGCACGATCTTCGCCATCGTCTCATTCGAGTGCACGATGTCGAAGCGGTTGCCGTTGAGGAATGCCGATTCCAGCGCCTTAATCGGCGTGTTGTGTCCGCTGTTGGAGTGCCCCTCGAACAGCACGAAATCCGGCCACGTATAGCGCACGCTCTCGGAGTGGTTGTAGTACAGCCCCGATATCATTCCCGCCGTCCACTGGCCGGGCACGTCACACATGCCTTCCATCAGGAGGAAGTAGTCCTCATGCCCTCGCTCCCGGGCCGATGCCGTAGTCGTCCGCGGGATGCCCGCTTTGCCTGGCCCTGACATGCTGTGACCGTGATGGCCCTTGCGCAGGTCGAATGACTCGCGGGCTGTCCCGCAGCCGAGCACGTCGAAGTAGTGCCCGTCCGCGCCCCATTCCTCGACGTACTTGTCGATCGCCCAGTGCCGCATATACTCCCACCAGTCGGGGCTGGCGATGTCGACAGGATGCCACTTCAGGGGCGCCTTGTTGGCCTCCGGATCGGCCTCGTAGGCGGCGATCCTCGCGCGGTAGTCGTCCCACTGCTCCTCGCTCAGCGGGTAAGACGTCGCGCCGTCGGGCTTGCCGATCCAATGGTGCTTCTCGAAGAACTCGTGGCTTGGGAACTCCGTGCCCGGCGGGTAGTCCTCTTTCGGGATCATCCCGTAGATGTGACTGCCGAGGGCGTGGTAGAGATCGAGCCTGTCGTGCAGATGGAAGAAGCCCACGCGCAGGCCCGCCTCGTGGATCGCATCGATCCCCTGTTTGAACTCTCCCGGCGTCCCCAGTATTGGCGAGGGCATCCAGTATGGGCCGCAGCACCCGCCGCCCGGCCCGGTGAACTGCCCCCACGCTTGCACGTGGTTTAGACCAATGCGCTTGGCGCGCTCCGCGTATTCACCCATTCGGTTGAAGCTGTGCCCGGTGAATTGCATCCCACAGTTCTGAAAGCCGTCATTCTCGGCGAACCACTCCGGGTAACGAGGCCGCTCGAAGTGCTGCAACGCCCACTCGCGGTACCGGTCGGCAGTCCAGTGCCACTGTCCGGGATGGACGGTCACGCCGTATTCCCACGTCGTCTTCTCACCCGACGCGACGCAATGGTACTTGCGCGGTCCGACTGTTACCACGTCCTCGAAGTAGTCGCTGACGTTGGCCTTCGACTCGAAGCCCGTGTTGAGCGCCTCCGGGTCTCGCGCAATCACGCCCAGGCCGCCTTCGTCGTCGTGGATCGATTCCCAAGGCAGGGCCACTCCGCCTGGGTATTTCTCATCTCTGACGGCGTTGAGGCCCGGCCTGGCGCGGCCATGCCCGAACGTCTGGCAGCGAAGCTGGTAATCATCCATGCCCGTCCCGCCCAGGCGCACCGACGGCAGGATGGGGTAGCGCAACCGGATGACGTCGAGCTGTGGATGGTCGTTCGTGATCTCAGCCCGCCAGAGCGACTGCCCCGTGTCGTCCAACGTGACGGAGAGCCGCAGCTTCACATCTTCCTCGACCTGGAACTCAACCCAGACGGCGTCATCCGTGACGCCCGCGTCCGTCAGCTCCGCCGGCTCGGCTTTCGCCCCGGCCACGGCATCCGCACGGTCGGGCGGGAAGCCCTCCGCGCGGGCGTTCTCCTCGGTTCGATCTCGCTTCTCTTCCTCATCGCGCTCAACCCAGAACGTCTTCTCATCCGTGTAGCGCAGCCAGCCCAGTTCGCCCCGCTTCTTCAGGTCGATCTCGAACAACCCCATCGGCGCGCTGGGCCATAGAAGCTCTCGGTCGCGCTCCACATCGGTCAGCCGGAACAGCCGTCCTGTCCGCGCCTCGAGAAGCACGCGCACGAAGTCATTCCGAGCCTGCAGCCACGCCTCCGGCTCGGGCCTCACGGTGAGACTGACTCCGGTGACCTCCGGCGACGTCCCGCCGGGCCCGGTCGTCAGCGTCGCCCGGAGCCGGATGGATTCAGCCACCGGCACGGCGGACAGATCGCCGCCGGGGGCCGGTAGCCACGTGGTGCCGCCATCGGTCGATGCTTCGAAGGTCACCGCGCCGCCGTTGAGATCGCCCTTGGCCTCAGCCCCCGCGAAGCCGGCGATCTCGGGCGGGCGCACCTCTCGAGTCTCGATTACGGCCGCCTCGCTATTGGCGAGCGTCGTGTCAGGACCAATGTCGGTCGGTGGCTCGGCGCCATGGGGCAGCACGCCGATGCGGTCGAAGTGAAAGTCCTCTTTGTAGTAGTGATGCGTGAGGAACCGGTGCTCGCCCGGCGCGAGCGTGCGCGATCCGAGCTTCAACCACCGCCACTGGTCCTGCTTGCCCTCTATCTTCTCAGAGGTCATCCAGATCCGCCCACCGTCGACGGTCCAGAACGAGCGGTTCTCCTCATCCGTCCCCTCGCGCACGCGCGCCCAGATGTCCCATTCGGCTTGCGCATCCGTCTGAAAGCGTGCCGACAGGAATGCCGGGTTGTCGACATACAGGCCGCCCGATGCCTCGTCGTCTTGCGCGACGTGAGGCGCTGCCGGGCCACCCGCCTCGTCGTCGATCTGCTCCGCGTCCTCGGCCTCGAGGTAAATACAGCCATCGGCGCCCGCCGTCGGCGTGTTCTCGGCGATCGTCACGCGCTCGCCAACGCGCAGCACGCCCGTGCCGCCGTCGGCCATGCGCGCGCCGAAGGTGACTGTCTCGCCGACACCGATCGTCGGCGCGGCGCCGCGGGCCATCCGCGTGCCGGCGTTCTCGGGCGCGAGCAGTGAGGAGACAGCGTCTTGGGCCGGGGCGAGTGAGGGTAGGATGAGGAGAGCGAGAGCAGGGAATCGAGACACGGCGGCACCTCCCACGGAATCTGCAGGAATGCGACGACGTGTCACTTCGTCTGATGGTGGGGAACGGCCTTCGGGACTGGCGCCTCGCGAGCTAGGCCGCGGTACCGGTCGACACGCGGTTGCGGCCGGCCTTCTTGCTCTCATACATCAGCCCATCAGCGCGACGGATGAGCGAGTTCGCGTCGTCTTTCATGCCCGCGAGCGTGGCGCCGATGCTGACGGTCGTGTGGATCTGTTCGTCCCCGACGGGCACCGACGACTGGCCGATGAGCACGCGGAAGCGGTCGGCAATCGAGAACAGCTCGTCTTCGCAGACATTGGCGACAAGCATCAGGAACTCCTCGCCCCCCCCCAGCGCCCCGCGATGTCGAGCGTGCGAACGTTGCTTAGGAGCGTGTTGGAGACGACTTTGAGCACCTCATCGCCGATGTCGTGTCCGTGTTGATCGTTGACTCGTTTGAAGTGGTCGATATCGAGGAAGAGGACGCCAAACCGCCAGCGGTAACGGTTCATCTCGGCGAACTTCGTCTCCAGCGCAGAACGGAGCATGCGCCGGTTGGCCAGCCCCGTGAGATCATCGACAAGGGCGAAACACTCCAGCTCGCCGATTGGGTCGTCGACGGTGCACATCGTGACTCGTTCCGAGAAGGCCTGGGCGGCGCCGGTGATCTCGCCGGATTCATCGCGGATCGGCGTCACGCGCGCGTCGACGGGAACGCGATGCCCATCGCGGTGGCGCAAGAACATGTGCGATTCCACCGTCTCGCCCGTGTTGATGGCCTGTCTAATCGGGCAGAATCCATCACACAGCCGCACGCCCTCGGCGTTTACGTGCACCAGCATGTTCTCCGAGCACCCCTGCCCGCACGCGTCGTCGTCGCTGAAGCCGGTGATCCGCTGCGCTGACTGGTTCCAATAGGTGATGCGGCGGTCGCGATCGACCGTGTAGAGACCCTCGTGGAGCATATCGAAGATAGCGCGATCCTGCTGTTGGGGACGCATAAAGCCTGCTTTCGCGTGTGGCGTTAGCCCACGCGCGTCCGAGATAGGGCAGGCGCGCGCGAGCAGCAATGAGACGCCAGTCGTCAGGAGGCTCTTACCGCGCGCGAGGGTGCGCGCTTTCACGCGAATGTTACGGAATCGTCAAATGATCCATTGCGCGCCTATTCCTCAGCCGCGGGCTCGTGCCCCAGCAGGTCGATATCGGACGAGCGCACGTGGAGGTCGCGCTGCGGGAATGGGATTTCGATGTTCTCGTCCAGGAATGCGTCCCAGATTCTCCGGCGCAGTACCGGGCCGACGTCCTCCATGATGTCCGGGCTCGCAACCCACGCCAGCAGTTCGAAGTCGACGGAGTTGTCGCCAAAGCCCGTCAGACGGATGATCGGTGCGGGATCCGAAAGGACATCCGGGTCTTCCTCCGCGACGCGCTCCAGTATCGCGTAGACCTTGCTGAGGTCAGTATCGTAGGAGACGCCCACGCTGACTCGCACGCGCAACTTAGGGTCGCTGATGGTGAAGTTTGTCAGCCGCGACGCCGCGAGATCCGAGTTGGGCACCAGAACGAGGTTTCCGTCGCGGGTGCGGATCGCCGTGCTGCGGAGGTTGATCGCCTTGATCGTCCCCTGCAGATCGCCCAGATCCACGAAATCGCCCACGGCTGCGGGGCGCTCGATGAGCAGTATGAGCCCGCTGACGAAGTTGCCAACGATGTCTTGGAGCCCGAA
Source organism: uncultured Armatimonadia bacterium (assembly GCA_964555935.1). GTDB lineage: Bacteria > Armatimonadota > Zipacnadia > Zipacnadales > VGFC01 > CAZKUN01. Next base: position 24,527 of record CAZKUN010000105.1, read on the forward strand.
TCCAAGCCCGATCCCCGCCATTCCCGCGAAGACGGTCAGGACGCTTAGCTGGAAGCCCGAGGCGAGGATGCCCCAGATCACCCCACCCGCCAGGATGACGTAAAATGCCAGGTTTGATAGCGCGTAGATGACGCCCGCTTGGAAACGTTCCTGCAGGCCGCGCCAGTTCTGCACGCGCGTGCGGATCGCGCGCCCCACCAGGTAGACGATGACGATCAGCACCAGTCCTTTGAGGATGCTGAGCGGCGTCACCTCGGCGCCCTGGACGCTGATAATCGAGCGCTTCAGCAGGCTGGCGGCGTAGCTCGCGTGGTACGCGTGCAAGCGCCAGATGGGGATCTGCGCGAGGAGCGCGGCCGCCCACAGAGCGCGCCGGGACCAGACCCGCCATCCGATTGCCTGGGTCTTCTCGCCGGCGCCGAGGATCAGATGGTCCACGAACAGCACGCCGAAGACGAGCAGCAGCTCTAGCGCGACGCTCCTGCTGAGAAAGGCTGACAGGTTTGTGTAGCCGCTCGCCGCCGCGACGACGCTCACCAGGACGCCCGCTGCCGACAGCGGGACGAGCAATCGCCCGACTTGCTGCAACGGCGTCTTGTCAGGCGTCTCTGGCCTTGGCAGGACGGCTCTGAGCCCTCCAGCCCGGCGGGTCATGACGTAGCAGATCAGCAGCAGACCGCCGCCATAGATGACCTGCAGGACTCGGATGGTCTCTGCTGGTCGCTTCTCGAGGGTCCCCAACAGCCCGATGATGGGCAGCAGCAAGGCGGTGGCAAAGGCGACGGCCCGCAGGATGCAGCAGCCGTTCTTGGCCACCTGGTCGCCGATGTTGAGAAGCCGGAACTGCGGCGAGTTGGGAGCCATTAGCTCGCGAAGGCCGAAAATCAGCAGAAAATACGCCGCCCACGCCGCCAGCATCGCCAGGCCCGCGAGCGCCCACCCGCTGTCGAAGCCCCATGCCTGGATCAGCCCGGCCCATAGCGCGATGAGAACCACAAATCGCCCGACGGGGACCAGCAGCCTCGTCGCTCTCAGCAGATGCCCGGACGCCCCCTCGTGCGGATCGCACTGGCTCAGAATGCGGCCCGGCACGCGCGGCACCAGGACCCACCCCGTGACCGCGAGCGCCAGCAAAACCAGCGACAGCGCCCCCGAGACAGGCATGTTGGCGCTCTGGATTGACGCAGTTGCTTCCTGCTTGGCCCCTCGGGCTTGGCCGAGTAGACCGGTCAGTTCATCCTTGGTGGCCGTGAAGGTCGCGCCGCCGATGGGCGTGGCCGTGCGCGCCGACAGCCTGCGGGGGAGACTGATTTGGATTGCCTTGTTGAGATCGAGCGATAGCTGTGACCCGGCTTCACTGGCGTCGACGGTCTCGCCGACCAACTTATCGAACAGCTCCACCAGCTCCGACGCGGCCTCCTCACGGTCGGCGAGAACCTGCAGTGCCGAGTCCCAGACGGGCGTGAGCGGGCCGCCCTGGAGCGCCTCCGCGGATTGCCTGGCATCCGCGAGTTCCGAGCGATAGCGCTCGAGGGACTGCGCGAGTTCAGTCCTCCGGCTAAGGGTCTCGTCAAACAGCGCGTTCATGTCCGCGACGGTCTCGTCGGCCCATTCCTGCGCGTCCTCGGCATACATCAGCGGGAGCTTGCTCGTGCTTATCAGGGTCGGCATGCGCCTGCCGTCATTTTCGAGTTCCTCGGCGATCTCATGGACGCGCCGATGTTCCGCCTCGAACTGAGACCGTTCTGTCTGGAGCGCCGAGAGTTGCATCCGGGCCTGTCGCGAGAGTTCCGATAAAGCCGCCATGCGATCCGCGTCGGATACCTCGCTGGTCTCGTCAACCGGTGTCGCCAACACCTCCAGGCTCTTCTGCACCGTCTCGTCACGCTGTTTCTCAACCTCACGCGACACGGGGCGTGGGGGAGGCCCGACTCGGGTGCGTTTGCGCGGTCGTTCTTCGCGGGCTGGAGGTTGCGACTTTGCGGGCGGAGGCTGGGGTGCGACCGTGGCAGTGGGCGCGGCATCGGCCGGTTCGCCCGCTGGTGGCTCGTCGGTGTCGGCAGCCTCGGTTTCCGCCGGATCCGTGCCCTCGACCACTGCCTCGCCACCCTCATCGGTGGGTTCGGTTGCTTCGTCGCCGTCGGCCGACGGCTCGCCGTCGACCGGATCTCCTGGCGTCGCCGGTTCCTCGTCGGTCACCGGGTCCGTGGGATCACCACCAGCATCGTCCTCTGGCGTCGGTCCCCCGGGATCGGCCTCGTCGCTGGACTCGGGTTCTGGGGCTGGTTCGTCAACCGGCTCCGGCGTCGGATCGGGCTCGCTAGGCGTTGGCTCCGGTGTGGGTTCGGGAGCCGGGGCTGGGGGATCATCGGCAGTCGGCGCGGGGGCGGGCTCCGCCTGGCCCGGAGGCTCGGGTGCTGATGGCGTGTCGCCGCCGTCCTGCGCGAAGCAGAATGCCGCGACCAGCAGGCCGATCAGCACGACCCACGTCAACTGTTGCGTGCGTCTTCGTAGCGCGATCATCGCCGCGTTTTTCCCCTATGTGCCTGAGTTCGCCTTCACCCGAGCCGCGTCAGTGGATGTGATCGATCTCGCAGTGGCAGCGGCACGGCCGCGCCGGCCCCGTGTGACTCGTAGGTGGCCAGGATCATCTCCAGAGCGGCCCGCCCGTCTTCCGCGCTTCCAAGCGGACGCCGGTCGTGTTCGATGCACTCCATCAGCTCTCGCGCGATGAGCTGATTCCCCCACCGAAGGCTGCCATCGGTCAGCAATTCCGTTCCGCCCACGCCCTCGCTCGTGATCGGTTGCCACGCCGCCCCGCTCTCGCCGGGCGTCCAGGACGGATCCTCCAGCAACCACGCCGTGGGAAGCGCCCCTGTCCGAACGGAGATGCCGCCCATCGTACCGAGTATCAGCAGTCGGAAGCGCTCGCCCGCGCCATGGTCCGCGCGGCAGGTAGCGAAATGCCCGGTCACCGAGTCGTCGAAGCCGTATGTCGCGGTGATCGCGTCGCCGGCGAGCGGGCCGATGCCCTCAGACCCCTCGCGCACGTGTTCTGATGTGATGGGCACTCCGCCGTCGGTGACGCGTGCAAAGCACCATCTCGCGTCCCCGGCGATCAGCCGCATCAGGTCCATGAGGTGCGTGCCGAGGACCATCATGTCCTCGCCGCCGCCGCGCCCATCTTCCTTGCCGCGGCAACGCATCTCCAGCAGGCTGCCGATCCGACCTTGGGCGATCAGGTTCCTGATGACCTTCAGCCGCGGGCTGTAACGGGTCTGGTGGCAGGTGGCCATCTTCATCCCCGTCTGGCTGCAGGCAGCGACGATCTCGTCGGCCTGCTGCAAGGTCGGGCAGAGCGGCTTCTCGCACAGAACGCCTTTCACGCCGTCCTCAGCGCACGCGAGCGCCATGTCGTGGTGTTCGTCCAGCCAGCGCGGCCCGATCGCGACGATATCGGGCTTCTCGTAGCGCAGCATCACGCGGTAGTGCTCGTAGGCGGTCGGCGCGCCCAGACGCTCCTGCGCGGCGATTCGGCCCTCCTCGTTCTCGTCGGCGACCGCGACGATGTCGACGTTCGGCAAGTCAAGCCAGACGTTGTCAACGTCGTGCCCATAGTTCCCACGGCCCGTGTGTCCGATTACCGCGACGCGCCAGTCGCCGGCCATGTCACGCCCCCCCGGAGGAAGTCCCTTGCGCTGGGATGAATTGCACCGATGTGCCAAGTTGACTCCGCCGGTCGGGATAACCTGCTCATGTCTGACGAGAACCAAGAGAGCCTGTGGGACCGGCTCCGCCTGCGTCTCCTGGGCATTGGTGATGCGGTCTTCTCGGTCATGCCCAAGCCGCTCCAGGCAGCCTGGCGGTTTGTGCGCGACGTCGACAAGCGTTTTCACTTCACTCGGTCGCCCACATCAGCCGCGGCGATCGCGTTCTACGGGATCGTCTGCCTCACCCCCCTGTCGATCTTGATGGTCATCGGCATCCAATACGCTTCCCAGTGGGATGAAGACGTGGTGGTAGAGGTTCAGGACCTGGTGGCCGACATGGCTCCCGCCGGCGCGGGCGAGCTGGTCGGCGAGACCATCGAGGAGATGCTGAGCGAGAAGAACCTGTCCGTCACGATCGGCTTGGGCGTGCTGTCCCTCGTTTGGGCGGCAATGCGGCTGTTTGAGATTCTCGGCGCATCGCTGAACGCCATCTGGCCCACCGCGCAGGAGCGGGGGTTCTTCGGGCGCAAGTTTGTGGGGCTGGTCACGCTGCTGGGCGCGGGAGTCATGCTTACGGGCTACATGGTCGCGACTTCCGTCGCCGAGACCATTCGGGTGTGGGTGGATGAGTATTTGCTCCTCGACAGCCAGCGGATCGTTCCCGAGGGATGGGTGCCCCTGATCATCGGCGCGCCGATTGCGTTCTGCGCGTTCTGGTTGCTCTACAAAGCGGTGCCGACCAAGTACGTGCGCAGCCGAGCCGCCGCCGCCGGGGCCGTCGCGGCCACCATCGGCCTGTTGATCTCACATCCGGTGTTTACTGTCGTGATTAGCCAATCGACCCGGTCCCAGGCGCTCTACGGGCCCTTGACGAGCGTGGTCGTCTTCGCGCTATGGATGTACTACGGCGCCCAACTCATCTTCTACGGCGCCCACGTCGCCGCCCAAGTCGAGGGAGCCCCCATGCCCCTCAAGCAGGGCTC
>CAZKUN010000106.1:0-22958 GCA_964555935.1 uncultured Armatimonadia bacterium
AGCAGGCCCAGGCGCCTGTTTCATCGCGATTCGCGGCTATGACACGGATGGGCACAAGCACATCGCCAAGGCCGTCGAGGCCGGCGCCGCCGCGATCGTCTACCAGGACGAGAGCTTCGCGGGCGACATCCCACCCGCCACGCCCTGCGCGCGCGCCGGCGATTCCCGGCGAGCGTGCGCGTCGGTGGCGGCGCGCTTCAATGGCCACCCATCGAACGATCTCGTCATCGCCGGCGTAACGGGTACCAACGGCAAGACGACGACGGTCTTGCTGATCGAGGCGCTGATGACGGGACAGGGGCACAAGACCGCGACGCTCGGAACGCTCGGTCGCTCCTTCGCGGGCATCACCGAGACGATCTCGCGGACCACGCCCGACTCAATCGAGCTTCAAAGCACCTTCGCCCAGTTTCGCGACGCCGGGGCGAGCCACGTTGCGATGGAGGTCTCGTCCCACGCGCTGAGCCTGCACCGCACGTGGGAGACGAAGTTCGACGTGGCGTGCTTCACGAATCTGTCGCAGGACCATCTCGACTTCTACGACGGCTCGATGGACGCATATCTGGCCGCGAAGACAGTCCTGTTCACGGACTACGCGCCCGACGCGGCGGCGATCAACATCGATGACGAAGCGGGGCGCGTGATCCTGGGAGCCACAGCGGCCCGCCCAATCACCTACGCCGTCGAGGCGCCGGATGCTGATGTCCGAGCCGAAGGCGTCTCATTCTCGCCTAACGGCGCGACTTTCACGCTGGTCGCCGCGGGCGAGCGCGAGCCGGTTGATTTCCCGCTGGTCGGGCGCTTCAACGTGTATAACGCGCTTGCCGCGGCGGCGACGGCGCTGGCGCTGGGCTTCCCGCTTCGCGACATCGCGCGCGATCTCGGCCGAGCGCCGGTGGTGCCGGGGCGCTTTGAGCCCATCAGCGAGGGCCAGAGCTTCCTCGTCGCCTGCGACTACGCGCACACGCCGGACGCGCTGGTCAACGTGCTGAGAGCCGCTCGGCAAGTCACTCAGGGCCGCCTCCTATGCGTCTTCGGCTGCGGCGGCGACCGCGACAAGACGAAGCGGCCGCTCATGGCGGAGGCCGTCTGCGAAGCCGCCGACGTGGCAATCGTGACCGCCGACAACCCGCGTTCGGAGGACCCGCTCGACATCATCGCCGACATGGCCCCCGGGCTGCGTGCCGACCGGCGCGATGTGCATATCGAGCCCGACCGGCGCAAGGCCATCGAACTTGGCGTCGCCCTCTGCGAACCGGGCGATACGCTGATGGTCTGCGGCAAAGGACACGAGCCGTACCAGGAATTCGCCCACGAGACCATTCACTTTGACGACCGCGAGGAAGCCCGCAAGGCATTGCAGGCACGAGCCAAATGATCAACCTATCGACTCAAGAAATCGCGATGGCCGTCGGCGGTTGCTGCGTGGCCACTGGCAAGACAGCCACAGGCATCTCCACGGACTCGCGCTCGCTCCGGCCGGGCGACCTCTTCTTCGCGCTGCGCGTCCCCGACAGCACCGTGGACGGGCATGATTTCCTCGATCGGGCTGCCGACAGCGGCGCCTCGGCGGTCATCGTGTCTCGACCCGTTGATCTGCCCGACGGCGTGGGCGTGGTGCAAGTGGACGATACGCTCCTTGCCCTCGGCAGACTCGCCGCCCAGTGGCGACGTCGGATGCCAACGCGCATCGTCGCGGTCACCGGCAGCGTCGGCAAGACCTCCACGAAGGGCATGTTGGCCCCAATTCTGGAGGCTGAGGGCGCGACTCTATCGGCGCCTCGCAGCTACAACAACGAGATCGGCGTTCCGCTGACGTTGCTTCAGCTGACTCGCGCGCACCGGTTCTGCGCGCTGGAATTGGCCATGCGCGGCCCGGGCGAGATCGACTACCTTGCGAAGATCGCGCGACCCGAGGTTGGGGTGATCACCAACATCGGCTCCTCGCATGTCGGTCGGCTGGGATCGCGAGAGGCAATCGCCCACGCCAAGGGCGAGCTTCTCCCCCACCTTCCGCCCACGGGGCGCGCGATTCTGCAGCGTTCGGACCGCTTCTTCGGCATCCTCGCCGAACTCTCCGGCGCGCCCGTGCTGAGCTTCGGCGACGAACTCGAGGCAGAAGTTCGCGCCGAGGAGATCGACGACCGCGGGCTGGATGGCACTAGCTTCACCTGCGTCCTCCCGACCGGACGCGTTAGGATTGTCCTGAGCGAGCCCGGCGCGCACCAAGTGCAGAACGCCCTCGCGGCGGCCGCCGCCGCCCACGCGCTCGGCATTGCGCCCGAGCGTATCGCGGCGGGGCTTGAGGCCTACGCGGGCGCCGAGATGCGCGGGAGGGTCGTCCGAACGCTCGCGGGCGCGACGATCATCGACGATAGCTACAACGCGGCCCCGGTCTCGGTTGGGGCGGCGCTCCGCCTGCTCCACACCACGTCCGGTCGCAAGGTCTTCGTCTTTGGCGGGATGGCTGAGCTAGGCGACGAGTCCGACGACAACCACCGCATCGTCGGCGCCCAGGTGGCCGCGTTCGGCGTCGCCCATCTCATCGTGGTCGGCGAGCTTCCCGCGATCACAGCGGACGCGGCCGAACAGGCGGGCGTTGCGACGACGCGACTTGCCTCCACGGATGATGCGCTGGAGTTACTCCGCCGCGAATTGCGGCCGGGGGACGCGGTGCTCGTGAAGGGATCTCGCGTCGCGCATTTGGAGCGCGTCGTGGAAGGGCTGGTATCGGATGTCTAACTGGGCGTGGGCCGGCAGTGCGGTTGCGGGGTTCGGCGCGGCGCTGGTGATTAGCGCGGCGCTGTCGACCATCGCCGTCGCAGTGCTCCGACACCTCGGCGTGGGACAGACGGTCCGCGAGGACGGCCCCGAATCGCACCTGAAGAAGACCGGAACGCCCCAGATGGCGGGCATCGGTTTCCTGGTTACCATTGCGCTGGTGGTGGGGATGCTCGGGCTGTATGGGACGCGCGAAGGCCTGTCGCTGGTCCTGCTCATCGCGGCGTACGCGTCTATCGGTTTTGTGGATGACTACATGAAGTTCGCCAGCAAGAGCCCCCACGGCTGGGCAGTACGCTATCGCGTACCCCTCCAGGCCGTTGCCGCAGCCGTCTTCGTTGGCCTGACGCACGTGGCCAAGCCCGGCGCGCCGCCGCATGACGCCTTCTGGCTCTATCTGTTCGGCGTCTTCGTTGTGGCGGGCGGCGCTAACGCCGTCAACCTCACCGATGGGCTGGATGGGCTCGCGGCCGGCGTGGCGGCGATCGTTGCGCTGGGCATGCTCGCCGTCGGCGCGGTATTGGGCGTCCCTCCCACGACCCTCGTGCTGGCGGCGGTCGTTGCCGGCGCGGCGGGCGGGTTCCTGTGGGTCAACGGGCCGCCGGCCCAGGCGTTCATGGGCGATGTCGGCAGCATGGGCCTGGGCGCCGCCGTATGCGGCTTGGCTGTGCTGATGCAGATCGAGTGGTACTTCGGCGCGATCGCGTGCGTCTTCGTATTCGAGGCGCTTTCGGTTATCGGTCAAGTCATCTCGTTCCAGACCACCGGCAAGCGCATCTTCCGCATGGCGCCTTTCCACCATCATCTCGAGCAATGCGGCTGGCCGGAGCAACGAATCGTCGTCCGCGCCTGGGTTCTGTCGGCCATCGTCGGCGCGGCGGTCGTGTCCTGGCTCGCATGGGGAGGTCACCCGTGAATCTGCCCGCGGTGAATCACTCGCCCCCGGATTTCCAGAGCAGGCGCGTTGGCGTCCTCGGCGCGGCGCGCTCGGGAATCGGATGCGCGCGGCTTCTCACATCCGCCGGCGCGAGCGTCATCGTCGGCGACAGGAAGCGCGCGGCGGACCTCAATGCCAGGCAACTCAGTGATATCGCCAAGGCGGGCGCTATTCTGCGGCCGGAACTCGCCCATCTCGATGGCTTCGGCCATATCGATCTTCTCGTGATCAGCCCCGGGGTGCCGATTGACGCGCCAGTCGTGGTCCAGGCGCGCGAGGCGGGCATTCGGGTGACGGGCGAGGTTGAGGTGGCGTCCCAATTCAGCCGCTCTCCCGTCATCGCCATCACCGGCACCAACGCGAAAGGTAGCACCTGCACGCTCGCGGGCATGATGCTAAACGCGAGTGGCGTCAAGGCTCGCGTGTGCGGCAACATCGGCGATCCGTTCACCGGCGCCGTCGCCGATGGCACCGTGCCGGACGTATACGTGGTGGAGATCAGCAGCTTCCAGCTTGAGACGGTCGAGACATTCCGACCGCGGATCGCGACGCTGCTGAATGTCACTCCCGATCACATCGACCGCCATCACACGCTGGCAGCCTACCACGCGGCCAAGGCGAGGATCTTCGAGAACCAGACGTCAGATGATTGGGCGATCGTCAATGCGGACGATCCGGTTGCAGTGGACGCCGCGCAAGCTACCAATGCCCGGCGCGTCGGCTTCTCCACCACCCAGGGCGCCACCGAGGCCCGCGTTGAGGGCGACGCGCTGCTGGTCGACATCGGCGCGGGGCCGCGGCAAGTCTGCCAGACATCCGACATGGTCCGTCAGGGCCGCCCGTACATCGAGACCGTCCTCGCCGCGTCCTCCGCGGCGCTGATCGCGGGGGCAAGCGCTGAGGGCATCCTGAGCGCCATCCGCGCCCACGAACTGCCCGAGCACGTGCTTGAGGTCGTCTGCGAGGCCAATGGCGTCACCTTCATCGACAGCAGCAAGGCCACGAACCCCGCCGCGGCAATCGCGGATATCGAATCGGTCGAGGGAACGCTAGTCGTCATCGCCGGCGGGCTCGACAAGCGGGTCGACTTCGCGCCCTTCGCCGAGACGCTTCGCAAGCGGGCGCGAGCGGTGGTCGTTCTCGGCGAGTGCGCCGACCAGATCGCCGACGCCGCGCGCGGCATGTCTATCGTGCGCTGCTTCTCGCTCGAGGAAGCCGTTCAGGCCGCCTACGAGGCCGCGCAACCCGGCGACACGGTCATGCTGGCGCCGGCGTGCGCGAGTTGGGACATGTTCCCCAGCTACAAAGACCGAGGCAAGCTCTTCGCCCACTGCGCCATGCAGATCGCCGGGCCCACAAAGGGGGATGCCTGATGAATTGGAGCATCAAGAGGCGAGTCGACGACACGCTCCTCGTCACCGTTGTGGCGCTCACGCTCGCGGGCATCCTTCTGGTGTTCTCCGCCAGTTGGCCCGTCGCCAGCCAGCCGCGCCCGGACGGCACCGCGGGCAATGCCTACCAGTTCCTGGTCTCCCAAACCATGTTCGCCGTCATCGGTGGGATCCTGTGCATTGCCTTCGCGTATGTCTCGCCGAAGTGGATCCACAAGGCCGCCCTCCCCCTCTACCTGTTCTCGTTGCTCCTGATGGTGCTCTGCTTCTTTGATCTCGGCATCGTGAAGGGCGTGACGATGGGCGGCGCGCGGAGCTGGCTGAAGATCGGCCCACAGCTCTTCCAGCCATCGGAGCTCGCGAAGCTAGCGCTGGTCCTTGTGCTGGCGCGCTGCGTGGGCGCGACTCGCCAGTGGCCGAAGCAGCAGGGCGAGACCTTCGTCGCTTGCATGGGGCTGACGCTACCCGTGTGCGGACTGTGCATCCTCCAGCCCGACCTTGGCACGGCCGTTGTGGCCTTCTGCTTCGGGCTGATCGCCCTGTTCTTCGCGGGAATCAACAAGTATTACCTGTGGATGACGACCGCTTGCGCGGGAGCCGCCGGACTGTTCCTGGCATGGGTCGAGCCATATCGCTGGGAGCGCATCATGGCGTTCCTGCACCCGACTGAAGACACCGCTAACTCGGGCTATCAGATCGCCCGCATGCTCATCACCGTCTCCCGGGGCGGGGTGTTCGGCCAGGGGCTCGGGCTCAGCAAAGAGAAGTGGATCGCGCTCCCCGCTCGCCACACGGACAGTATCTTCTGCGTGGTCGCGGGTGAACTCGGCATCATCGGCTCGGCGGCGCTGGTCGTGGCGTTCTTCTTCCTGGCGCGCCAGGCGGTCATTCTCGCCCGGTCGCAGCCGGATCTCTTCTCCGCCGTGCTGATCGCATCGCTCGGGACATCGATCGCCCTGCAGGCCTTCATCAACATGGGCGTTGCCTGCGGAGCCCTGCCCTGCACGGGCCTGACGCTTCCGTTCATCAGCGCCGGAGGCAGCAGTCTCATCTGCACGCTGGTCGCCGCCGGGATGATGCTCAGCCTGTCTCGACAGTCGAGTTCTGGGGAGGATGACAAGAGCAAATGCAAGGCCGCGTGATGTTCGTTGGCGGAGGCACTGCCGGACACGCGACGCCGTGCATCGCCGTGTCGGAGGCGCTCGCGCGACGGGACCCGAGCACTGAGTTCCTCTTCGTCGGCGCAAACCGCGAGAATGACCGGCGCCTCTTCGAGGGACTCTCGCTCCCCCACGTCCTCGTTGACGCCCGCCCCTTCCCCTACCGCCCGTCAGTGGCGATGGCGAAGGCCCTGCTCGCTCTGCCGAAGGCCCGGAGCCACGCTCGCGAGTTCATCGCTGACTTCGGTCCCCACGTCATCTTCAGCACGGGTGGATACGTCGCGGCGCCGGTGATACCAGTCGCCAAGAAGATGGGGATCCCCGTCATCCTGCACGCCGCCGATGCGATGCCCGGCCGCGCGAACCGGATGCTGGCCCGTTATGCGAGCACGGTGACGCTCGCCTACGAGGAGTCCCGAGGCAGATTTGCCAGGCACGAGGTCGCCGTTGTCGGCCAGCCCGTCAGGCGGCAGTTCCGCGAGGCCTCGCCCGAGCGAGGGCGCGAGGCGCTGGGAATCCCGCTGGACGCAACCGTCATCCTCGCGTTTGGCGCTGCGCAGGGCGCTGACAGCATCAACCGCGCCGTGCGCGATGCCCTCCGCGACCTGCTAACCGTCCCTCACCTCCACATCGTGCTCCTCACCGGCGCCGCGCACGTTGAGCGCTACGAGAACGCCGCGGCGGACATTGAGCCGGCCGAGGGCGCCGGCTTCCACTGCCTCAGCTTCATCTCGGACTTCGGCGATGTCATGGCTGCGTCGGACCTGATCATATCCCGCTGCGGCTCCAGCAGCCTGGCGGAGATCCTGGCTGTCGGCGCGCCGCTGATTGCCGTCCCATACCCCCATGCCGGCGGACACCAACGCCACAACACGACGCCTCTCGCGGACGCGGGCGCGGCGCTGGTCGTGGAGGACGAGCATCTCTCCGGCGCGACCCTCGGCGGCACGGTCGTGGAACTCCTCGGCGATCCCGGACGCATGACAGCCATGGCCGCGGCCAGCGCAAAGCTCGGCCAGGCCGATGCCGCTGAGGCCGTCGCTGAGCTGATCTGCCAACACTTCCCCCACGACTAGCCACTCAACCTATACGCGCGGATCGCGCAACCTCCGCACTCACGAACGCGTCATGGCAACCGAGGCCACGCGCAAGGTGTTGCCCATCATGAAGAGGAGAATTCCATGATTGATGCCACTTCCACCCACAAACAAGTGCTCCCCACGCTCGTCGCCTGTTGCGTGCTGATCCTGCTGGGTCCTCTCGCGAATGCCCAGTCGGCCGCCAGCCTGTACCGCGACGCCGAGAAGCAGTATGGTGAGAAATCCTATGGCAAGGCCGCCGCGCTCTACGAGCAACTCGCCAAGGAATACTCCGGCGACCGCCGCGCCGATGAGGCTGCGTTCAAGGCCGGGCTGAGTCATTACAAGCTCGGCGACCCGGATATAGCAATTGCGCACCTCGAGCCCTACGTGGAGACCCACAAGGCATCGATATGGGCCGCCAAGGCGCGGCGGATTCTCGTACTGGCATACAACAACACGTGGCACGAGCACCGTGCCGCCGAGCGCTCAACCATGCTGCTGCGCGAGGCGGCTGCCTACCTCGAAGACAACCTCGACGAGGATGGCGCTCTCGACGAACTCGTGCTGACGCTGTTTCAACTCTCAGACCAGGTCGACCAGTTGCCCTACGCCGAGGACGAGGATTACGAGACGCGCATCGACGCGCGGATCGACATCATGAAGCAGATCGTCGCCCTGAACGCCGGCGACAGCGTGTCGGCCAAGACCACGCTCGCCATCGGCCACTTCCTGTACTACAACAAGCCCGATTCGCAGGCGAAAGGCCTCGACACGTGGCGCTCGGTCATCCGAAAATGGCCGCGAACCGACTCCGCTCCCGGAGCCCAGTTCCGCATCGCGGAGCACTTCGAGAACAGCGAGGAATTCCCTAAAGCCCTGGGCGAGTACCGCGTCATCACGAAGCGGTGGCCCAAGTCCGACGAGGCCGACAACGCCAAGCACGCGATCCGCCACATAGCCGGCCCGGCGGTCAGCATCGAGCTGAACGAGACATCGCTCCCCGGCGAGCCCATCCCCGCCGCGATCACGACCCGCAACGTCAAGCAGATCAAGTTCGCGGCGTACAAGGTCGACTTCGTAAAGCCATTCCTGGCGCTGCAAGAACCCGACATGGACAAGCTCGTCCCCGCGACTCCGACGAAGGAGTGGACGGTCGATATCAAGGACTGGCGCGCCCACAAGTGGCACCGTGACACCATCGATCTGCCGATCGAAAAGCCCGGCGTCTACATGATCAAAGCCCGCGACCGCGACAGCAAGGAAGAATCAGCGGGCGGGACCATCGTGTCGTCGCTGGTCCTGGTCCAGACGGCCGACCGCAACGGCGAGATCCTCACGTGGGTCGTCCGGCGGAGCGACGGGCTCGCGCTCAAGGGCGTCCAGCTCGACCTGCGTTACTTCGACTGGGGTGACGACAAGCGCCACAAACTCGGCGATGCCAAAACAGACGCCGACGGCCTCGCGCGTATCACCGTGCCGACCGTAGCGGATGATTCCCGCGTCGAAACGCTGGCCCGTTACGGCGACGAGATCGCGATGCTCGCCGACACCTACATCGACATCGACCGCGACGAGATCAAGGAACTCGTCGGCTACATCTACACCGAGCGCCCGGTCTACCGGCCCGGGCAGACGGTCAACTACTCGGCCGTGCTCCGAACGTATGAGGACGGCAAGCTAACGAACCTCCCCGACAAGCGCGCCGAGGTCACGATCTACGACCCGCGCGGCGAGAAGGTAACGGACGAGCGGCTCAGCACCAACGAATTCGGATCGCTCCACGGCGAGCTGGCGCTCGACGAGGAGCCGCCGCTGGGGATGTACAGCGTTCATGTCGAGATCGGCGACGACTCCACGAGCGGCCAATTCCGAGTCGAGGAGTACAAGAAGCCCGAGTTCAAGGTCAGCGTCGAGCCAGGCGGCGAGGACTACAAGCCCGGCCAGTCGGCGACAGCCGAGGTCTCGGCGGAGTACTACTTTGGCGGACCCGTGCCCGGCGCGACGGTGAGTTACTCCGTCACGCGCCAGCACTACTGGAACCGGTGGCGCTTCCCCGGCCCGTGGGACTGGTACATGGCGGACCATCGCGACTGGGGCGAGCCATCCTGGTACGGCGGCGGCGATGTGATTACCGAGGGCGAGGGCGTCCTGGATCTCGACGGCAAGCTAACCGTCGAGTTCGAGACCGCCGACGATGAGACCGACTACCAATACTCGGTCAGCGCGGAAGTCACCGACCAGAGCCGACGCACGATTTCCGGCTCGACGACGATCAAGGTCACCCAAAACAGCTTCACGCTGCACCCAAACACCGGCCAGCATCTCTACCACGCCGACGATAAAGTCACCGTCGACGTGAAGGCGGTCACGCCTAACGATCAGCCCGTGCGGACCTCTGGCGAACTCATGGTCTACCGCGTCGTGCCCGCCACGCGTGAGGTCGGCGAGGGCGACGACAAGCACGAGGAGGACTACGAAGACCTCCAGCCGATCTTCGGCGAGGCCATGGCGTTCAACACTGACGCCGAGGGCCTCGCCCATATCACCTTCGTACCCGACCGCGACGGCAAGTTCGAGGCGAAAGTCACCGCCGCCGATCCCAAGCGGGAGAAGGGCGTCGAGGCGACCACGCGCTTCTGGGCCGTCAACGATGACTTCGCCGGTCAGAACCTCGATACGACGAACCTCGAACTCGTCACCGAACGAGACGTGTACGAGAAGGGCGAGACCGCTCGCGTCCTCGTCAGCGCCCCGGTCGCCGACCGCGACGCGCTCATCGTGCTCACCGCCCGCGACCTTCAGAAGCCGCGAATTGAGCGGCTCAACGGTCAGGCAAAGGTGCTGGAGATTGAGATCACCGACGCCCACGTGCCCGAGTTCAACATCCAGGTCTGGATCGTCGGCGAGAGCCGCTTCTTCTCTCAGGAGAAGCACATCTTCGTCCCGCCAAGCGACAAGTTCCTCCAGGTCGCGGTGGCGACGGACAAGGACGTCTACCGGCCGGGCGAGACGGGCCAATTTGAGGTCACCGCGCTCGACAACGAGGGCAATCCGGTCGATGCCGAAGTCGCCCTCGCGGTGACGGATGACTCGGTCTACTACATCCAGGAAGAACTCGTCGACCCCATCCACAAGGTCTTCTACGCCCGCAACATGGGCCGCAACTACACGCGATGGTGGTGCTCCTGGCGCGGCGAACGCGTCCACGGCGGGAGTGACCGGATGGCCAAGATGATGGCGCCCGGCATGATGGGTGCCGGCGCCGACGAGGAGCTGGGTGTGGCCATGGAGGCCCCCGCGCCCGATTCGGCGCCCATGTTGGGAGTTGCGTTCATGGACGGGAACGCTCTAATCGTGAGGGATGCCGGCGGCGAGATGGCCGCGCCGACGCTCCGCGCAAGCTTCGCTGACACCTGCTTCTGGGGGCCGACGCTCCGCACGGGCGACGACGGCAAAGCCAGCGCGGAGGTGACGTTCCCCGACAACCTCACAACCTGGCGCGCGACGAGCCGCGCCCTCACCGCCACGAGCAAGTTTGGCCAGACCAAAGCCGAGGTCCGAACCAAAAAGAACGTCATCGCCCGGCTGCAGACGCCGCGCTTCCTCGTCCAGAGCGACCGCGCGACGATCTCAACCATCGCCCACAACTACCTCGAGACCGCGAAGGACATGCGTGTCGAGCTTGAGGTCGAAGGCCTGGAATTGATCGGCGACGCGACCGCGACCGTCCGCGTTGAGCCCGGCGGCGAGAAGCGCGTCGACCGCGAGGTGACGGCGACCACCGCCGGCACCGCGCTCATCACCACGAAAGCCCTCACCGACGTCGAATCTGACGCCATGCAGCTTCCCGTGCCCGTCCTCGTTCACGGCGTGGAGAAGTTCGTCTGGCGCGCGGGACAGGTCGCCGGCGAGGCAGGCGAATCGTTCACCCTCCCGGCCGAGCGCATTGTCGAGAGCGACACGCTCAGCGTTCAGATCACGCCGTCTGTCGCCGCCACGCTACTCGACGCCCTCCCCTATCTCGCGGACTACCCGTACGGCTGCGTCGAGCAAACCATGAGCCGCTTCCTCCCAAGCGTCATCGTCGCCGAGGTCGCCAAGAAACTCGACCTCGATACCGGCGAGAAACTCAGCGACGTGCCGCGCAAGGTCAAGCGGGGCTTGCGCCGCCTCTACTCCCAGCAGAACGGCGACGGGAGCTGGGGCTGGTGGTCGGGCGGCACGGGCAACCTATACATGACCGCCTACGTGACGTCAGGCCTGCTGCGGGCGAAGGCGGCCGAGTACGACGTCCGCCAAGATGTCATCGACCCGGCGATCGAGTGGATGGTCGAGAGTGTCGGCAAGGAGAAGCGCCTCGACACCGTGGCCTACGTGGCCTACGTCCTGGCCCAATCCGGCCGCAAGCCCAAGCAGACGATTGCTCGCGTCTACGACAAGCGGGAGGAACTCAACGAACATACCCGCGCGCTGCTAGCGCTCGCAATGCAGCACGCCGGCGATGGCCGCGCGAAGACAGTCGTCAGCAATCTCGAAGACTACCGCGTGGAGACAGAGAACGGGTGCCACTGGGGCGAAGAGAGTTGGGGCTGGCGCTGGTCTGACGACCAGATCGAGGCGACCGCCGCATCACTCCTGGCGATGCTCCGAGTCGACCCCGACAATCCGCTGATTCCCAAGACGGTCTGGTGGCTCGTCACCAACCGGCGCGGCGACCACTGGAAGTCGACCAAAGACACCGCCCTCGCGCTGGCGGCGCTCTCTGAGTACGTCGTCCTTACCGGCGAGCTGAAGGCCGATTACACAGCCAAGGTCTTCGTCAACGACAAGCTGATCAGAGCCATCGAGGTCACGCCCGAGAACGCGCTCGAACTCGACGGAGCGGTCAACGTGCCGCGCGAGAACCTGAAGACCGGCGACAACACGGTCCGCATCGAGCGCGAGGGCGAAGGCGCGCTGTACTACAGCCTGCTCGGGACCCACTTCACGACCGAGGCATTCATCACCGGCGCGAAGAGCGTCATCGGCGTCGACCGCAAGTACTACACGGTCGAGGAGTACGTGGACGAGGACAAGAAACTCCAGACTCGCCGCAAGCCGGTGACCGGTCCGGTCGCGAGCGGGACGAAGGTCGAAGTCGAGCTAACCCTCACCAGCGAGAACGAGTTCGACTACGTCATGTTCGAGGACTTCAAGCCCGCGGGTTGCGAGCCCGTCGACCTCCACAGCGGCCACACCTGGGGCGACGGCGTCAGCGCCTACCGCGAGTTCCGGGACGAGAAGGTCGTGCTCTTCATCGACCATCTCCCGCAGGGAACGCACAAGCTCACCTACCAGGTGCGCGCTGAGATCCCAGGCGATTTCCACGCGCTCCCGAACATCGGCCAGGGGATGTACATGCCCGACGTGCGCTGCCTGAGCGACGAGTTCGTCATGACAATCCGATAGTGCATCTCGGCCGTCGGCCCCGTGACGCGGGTCACGCTCCGTCGGCCGGGATTCACCCGAACAGAGGTTTGAAACCGGCACCCGAGGGTACATATAGAACAGTAACCCTCCCTTTGACGCACTGGGCGCGGAGTGGCCCCCGGAAACCAAGCTCCGCGCCCAGATCTGTTAATACCCCCTGGCTCCAAACACCCTTGATCCGTCGTACGCAATCCCGTATCATGCCCTCGTGCCACAAGACCAGCAACCCACCCGCGAAGTGAATGCCATCATCGCTCGAGCGAGCGAGGAACCGTCGCTAACGACGCGGTCGATTCCCGTCGAGGCGCCGCTGGCCATCGAGGTCAACGACGCGATCGTCGCCCACCTCATGCGCACCCCCGGCAATGACATCGAGCTGGCGATTGGATTCTGCTATACCGAGGGCATCCTTAACGGGATGCAGGACGTAGAATCAGTGCAGCTCTGCCCAGACGACGCGGGCAAGGTCACCGTCCGGACGACCAAGGCAGTCGCGACCCGCGCGCCGGTCATGCTGACATCCGCCTGCGCCGGCGGCCGCATCGGCGAGAGCTTCGAGCTTCCCGAGCCACTGCCGGCGGGCGACCTCACGATACAGGCCGAGGCGCTCCTCGGCGCCGCCGGACGCTTGCGGGAGAGTCAGACGATCCGCCAGGCGGCAGGCGCGGTGCACGCCGCGGCCATCCTGTCCGCCGACGGCCAGCCGCTCGTGGCCCGCGAAGACGTGGGCCGACACAATGCCATCGACAAGGCAATCGGGCAGTGCGTCTACCAGGGCTGTGGTCTAAAGAACAGCATATTGCTCAGCACGGGTCGGGCAAGTTCGGAGATGGTCCTGAAGGCGGCCCGGGCGCGCATCCCTGTCGCCGCGTCGCGCTCGGGATCCACTTCTCTCGGCGTGGAGCTGGCCCAGCTACTGGGCGTAACGCTCGTCTGTTACGTCAAGTCAGCCCAGATGACAATCCTCACCCATGGTGACCGCATCGAGCAGGCGCCGTCGCTTGACTCCTCGCGGGAAACGGGTGTATAGTTTCCGTCGCATATTGCTTGACTGACACCGCGCTCGCCGCACGTTTCCAGCGCGTTGATTGCTTGGAGGACGAGATGATCTGGGTTGCGATGACGATTGCCAGTGTCACTGGCGTCGGCCTGATTCTGTCGGTGCTTTTCCAGACCACAACCGCGGAAGGTTTCTCCGCCTCGCTCGGCGGACAGGAGACCTCCCGCTTCCAAAAGGGCAGCAAAGACGAGATGCTGGACAAGGTCTGCAAGGTCTGTGCGATCGTCTGGATCCTCTCGATGCTGATGGTCTCGATCTTCTGGTTCCAGGGCCAAGCCCCGTCCCCGTAAACAGAAGAACCCCAGCCGTTAGGCCGGGGTCGAAGGGCACTGCCTGCGTCAGACGACTCTAGCTCCCGGGCTCCTCAACGAGGCCGGGAGTTTCGATTCCCAGCGCCCGTCTCATCCACTCCGACGTAATCGACAGCGTCGCGGCGGGGTCAACAAGTCCCACCGTGCTCCAGATTGGCTCCTGTCGCACGACCTGCGCCTCGCCCGACACGTAAAGCGACGCCAGCTCCTCCATCGGCACCGCGACCTTGCTACGGGGCGACAGATTCAGCACCAGAGCCGGGCCCGGGAACGCCTTCGGCTCGGCCAGCAAGTCGATCGCCGATATCTCCGCCTGCACTTCGGCCGGCACGAGGTAGCCATCGAAGTCGATCTCAGTTTCGCCCGGCTCGTCCTCCTCCTCCGGCGCCTCGTCCCCACCCTCGTGCGCCGTGAGCTTCTTGCGCATCATCGAGCGCCGCATCGTCAGCGAGAGATACCGCGCGCCATCCACCACCGGCTCCCATAACGCGAGGCAGACGAGGTCCAGTTCGGTCTCCGCAAGTTCCGCCGCCAGCGCCCCCCCCAGCCTGAGGCCCAAGAGCCCCAGCTTATCGCATGGCAACTCGGCGCGCCCGTAGGCGAGGGCCGCTCTGAGATCCTCGCGCCAGCCGTCGAGCGTTGCGTCGGCGAAGTCGCCATCTGAGTCCCCGCACCCGCGCAGATCAAAACGCAGAACCGCGCAGCCCATGTCCGAAGCCGCGCGAGCGGCCTCGACCAGAACTCGATGGGAGCACTTCTTCTCCTCAGCAAAGGGGTGGACGAAGACGAGCCCCGCGACGGGATCCTGCGCGGGCTGGTGAACGACGCCACGCAGCACGTGTCCGTTTGACTCGAACTCAACCGAGACTTCCACACCGGCCGACATTGCGTGCCTCCCGAGGTGGCTTACGCTTCGGCCTTCTTGCGTTCCACGAGATCGGCAATCGAGCCCACCGTTGAGAACGTCTCGACGTCGAAGTCCTCGTCCTCAAATGAGATCTCGTAGTCGTCCTCGAGGGCGACGACGATCTCAAACAGATTGACCGAGTCGACGTTGTGGACTTCCATAAGGTTGTCCGCGTCACCGATGCTGTCTGGGGCTACGTCAAGGAACAGGCACTCAACGACGAGTTCTTTGATTCGCGATTTGAGAGCTGCGTCTTCTGACATTTCCACTATCCTCCGAGAAGCCTGCGTAGATCGCCTGATAGTTCCCGACCCGACGTGCGGCACCTGCCTCTTAGCGGGCTTGCGTCGACCACAGAACTATAGAACGACACTCGCCCCTAATCGTTGCAGCTCTGCGTCTTCAATGCGCGAGCGCCGCCGGCACGAGTGCCGACGGCGCTGAGTTCGCAACTGAAATCACACGTTCAGCTAAGCTTGCCGACCCGGTCCGCGACCTCGGCGTAGAAGCGATCCATGTACTCTTTCACATACTCCAGCGGACACTTCGACGCGTCGGCCAGCAGTGGCATCAGGTCCATGCCGTAGATCATTGCTTCTGTGTCGTCGACGCCGTGGCTGGCGAAGAACGTGGCATTCGCCCGCCGGCGTCCCATGGCGGCCAAGTCGTAGCGCTTACCGCCGCAGACCTGCGAATCATACAGCGCCATCAGCGCCGAGGCCAGGTTGTCGTGAGCGGCGACATCCATCGTCACCTTGTCTTCGTCACGCAGCCAGTCGAGATCTCGCCACACCTCACACGCGATGAGTTGTTCGGGCCGCGCGCCCCCGGGAAGCTCTCGTAGCGCCGTGATGACTCTCAGCACCACGCCGACATGAGTGTCGTGCTTGTCGGCGAGGTTGTGCGTGTAGATGACTTGCGGCGTCGTCGCGCTGATGAGATTCTTCAGGTCCTCGACGACGTCCGTCTCCGCCGCGTTCTTGATGCCTGAACTTGGGTAGTCGAGCGCGACCTGCGCGCTGAACTCGCCAAGATTGGCCGCCTTGTCCTGTTCCTTGCGACGGACCACCTGCATCATCTCATCCGTGTAGTCGGCATACAGCGCGTCGCGCGGCGCCCCGCCACCGTTCGTGCAGGTAATGCCCGTAAACCACTTGTCGTCCACGCCGAAGCATTGCACGATGCCGTGGTACGCCATGATCTCCAGGTCATCCTGATGCGCGCCGATGCCCAGGTGAGTCGTCCGGCTGAGCGCGTCGGCAACATCCGTCCCGTCCGGGACGTAAATCCCGGCTCCCGGCTGGCTAAGTTCCATATCAACGCATCTCCCGTCGACCGTCGTCGTAGGACAGGCGTCTCGCCTGTCACGTTGCCGCGTAGCGACGGGCTTCCAGCCCGTCGGAATCGTCCCTACCCAATCGCCGGCAAACTCGCGGCGGCAATGGCCTGGCCAACGCGACGAGCCATCTCGTCTGGCAGGCTGAGATTCATCTTCTCCGCGATTTCCGGGAACTCCGCCTTCAATACCTTCACCGCGTTCTCGAGGATCGCGGGGCCACCCTCGCCGCTCGTGCACCGACCGAGGATAAGCATTTCGTTGATGTCGTAGAAGTCGGCGTAATGCGCGATCGCGTACCCGAGGCAGACCCCAATCGTCACGAACACGTTGCGCGCGCCCTCGTGGCCCTCATCGTGATGGCCCTGCACGACCTTGAGCTTGTCAGCGGGCGACAGATCCGGATCCAGCTCGATCCCGGCGGCCGGCGCGAGGCGGATAACGCCCTCCTGGCAGAAGTACTGCACGCCACAGCCGATGTCGCCGGACCACTCATCGACGGGCGCGTTCGGCGCGTAGTCGACGGGAACGAACGCCAGCTCGTTCAGCCAGCCCGTGATGTTGCCGTCGGTCGTGACGTAACCGGCGGCCTCGCTCGATCCGAGTGCGACGCCGAGAACGCCGTTGGCCTTCAGGTTCATCGAGCCCGCGAGAGCGGTGACATCACCGTCGTTCGCGACCTCCAGCGGCAGGCCGCCCCAGTCCTTCTGAATGCGGAGGAACATGTCCTTGACCTCCGCGTTGAACCGGTCCTTAGCCACCCCGCGGAAGAGACTCGCGACCATCACGCGGTTGTCGATGTAGATGCCCGCCGAACTCACGCCGATCGCGTCGACGCGGGGCATGAACGACGCCGCGGTGTGCATCGCTGAGAGGATCTGGTGGTAGTGGTACGTCGGGTCGTCGTGAAGCTTCGGATGCCAGACGACCTCTTCCTCGAACACGGATTTGCCCTCGATCACCGCAGACACTTTCCGGTCACTCGCGCCGGCATCAAAGCCGATGCGACAACCCTCCAAGTGGCGACCGACCGCGACAGCCTGCTCGTTGGCGTCCGGAACAGCATCGGCGTCCATGGCCTCGACCGTGAATTTCTCCTCGTACACGCTGCCCATGAAGTCTTCATCAAACCGGCGCGTCCCGTCGGGCGAGTAAGCCTGCTTGATGTGCTCGCCGACCTGCGCAGGACCTCCGACCATGACCTTCCACCCGCCGCGCGCCCATAGCAGCGTCTTCACGAGGCGCTCGACGTACGGCAGATTAGCTTCGGCGCCGGGGGCTTCCGGATCGAGAATCTGCGTCTCATAGCGCGAGATGAGGCCCCCTCCGCGCTCCAGACCGATCACAAGCGGGACGGCTCTTCCCGATGCTTCCACATTCGCCAATAACTCGCGATTCGCGAGCGAGGCGGGACGGAACGCGTCATCTAACGGCGGGGCGATATTCGGTGCGGGCAATGGCATCTGTACGGACATCGGAAACTGCCTCCCAATAGTCGGTTATCTGGCGGTCCAAGGCGCGTCTCAGCGCCGGGAAGGGGCCCTTCGTCGAGTGCCGCACTGGGTCCTTGTAAGCCTTGCCGTCGTAGGACAGGCGTTCTCGCCTGTCGCCTGCCATCGGAGCGGCGGAATACGAGATCGTCGTGTGATCGACGGGTCCGGCCCGCGCCGTTGTGCGCTCAGACGCAATCTTCCCAATCGTATTCCGGCTCGAATCCAATCGTCTCACCCGCCCGCGAGCAGTCGGCCAGACAGCGCTGGGGCTCGTCGGCCAGCCAGGCCGATTTCACCTCAACTGCGGTCGGCAGGAACTCGTCGATCAACTCGACGCTCGGGCGGTTCATGAACGTGCGTCGCGCTGACAAGAGAAGCGTCTCGTGCGTGATATCTGGTGCGGCAAGCGCCTTCGAGCAGCCTTGGGCGACATCCCGAACGTCGATGTAGCCCCAGAGCTGACCGACAAACGTCTCCGGCTGCAACTGAAGCCCCTCGATGAGATCGTACTCGCGCTGACTCCAGACCCAGCAATAGCGCAGGCAGATCGTCTCGATGGCGCTCAGGCGAGTATACCGACGACAGATCTCCTCGTCAATGAGCTTGCTCAGGCCGTACGCGTCGGCGGGCCTCTGCGGGTGCTCTTCGTCCACGGGGAGGTACTCGGGGACGATCGCCCCGTCGCTGAAGACGAAGCCGTAGCTCGAGTCCGAACTCGCGGCGATGAGGCGTCTCACGCCCATCGCCGAGGCCGCGGCGACGACCCGCTCGCAGCCCATCACGTTGACCATCATCACGTCATCGTCAGGATCTCGGAACGGGACGGGGATCGCCGCCAGATGCACGACTCCCTCCACGCCTACCATCGCCGCCTTCAGCGCATCCGGATCGAGAATGTCGCCCTCGATGAACTCAGCATCAGCCTGCGGAGCCGCCCGATCGTAAACCAAAACATCATGCTCCCTCGCCAGGCGCGCCACAACCGTCCCACCGACATACCCGGATCCGCCCGTCACGAGAACTCTCATCAATCATTCCCCTGCCTTGAAGTGCCAGCGTAGCCTTGGCCGTCCGTGCCTGCGGCTCGCCTGAGCCGCACGCCAAGCCCCATCCCAGCCCGCCAACGCCTCTCCCTGCTCCCAACCCCTGTAAGAGGGGCTTTAGCCCCGACGCCGTCGCCGTCCGACCACCCACTCACGACGAACGGCGGACAATCCAGCCGCCCGCCGTTCGCGTCAATATGGAGGCCGGCATATCCACTGCCGCCCACCGGGCCCTGACTAGGACTCATGAGTTCAGTTCTCGGCTTCGGGGGCGGCGTCGACCGCCTCATCGGCGATCTCCTCCGTCTCCGTTCGGCGCGCCTCGATCTTCTCTTTGGCGGCCTGCACCAGATCCTTGGCCTTCGCCTGGACGCCGTGCGCCTTCTCGACGGCCACGCTGGCTTTGTCCTTCAGCTCGACTCGCAGCTCAGCGCCAGCCTTGGGCGCCAAGATGAGCCCCACCGCAGCGCCAATCACGCCGCCGATAAGCGCCGCCGCAAACAGGCGGCCAAGCTCTCCACTGCAACGGCCATCCACCTTATCGTAATCCGCCATTTCTCAGCACCTCCACGCAATTCAAACGGCTAGAAGACTCGTCGTGCATACACCTCAACACGCCGCGCCGGCGTCTCATTCCCCAAGCCGCAGCTTCGCGAAGCGACGTTTCCCGACGCGCAGGATGTCGCCATCACTCAGCGCGACCTTCGCGCCGAAATCTTTGATCGGTTCATCGTTGATCCGGACGCCGCCCTGCTGTATCAGACGACGCGCCTCGCCGTTCGTGTTGGCGAAGCCGCAGTGACGCACCAGTTGAATCGGCTCCACCGCACCTTCTTCAGCCATCTCCGGCAACACGCAAACCTCGGGCATGTCAGACGGCAGTTCCCGCTCCGCGAAAACGCGGTCGAACTCCGCGCGCGCCTCGGTGGCGGCTTCAGCGGAGTGATGCATCGCCACAACGGCGGCCGCCAGGTCGGCTTTCGCCACGCGCGGGTGAATCTCGCCCGCTTCCATTTTTCGCTCGTGCTCCGCGACCTCCGCCTCCGGCCAGTCTAGCACCGACTGGATGTAGTGGCAGATCGTCCCGAAGCGGTGCTCGAGATTGCCGTCATCGTCCGCAACGCCGTCGGGGATGCTCATCACCTTGCCGAACATGTCGTGCGGCTCGTCGGTGATCCCGATCGCATTCCCCAGCGACTTGCTCATCTTCTCTTTGCCGTCGAGTCCCACCAGCAGCGAGTACGTGAGCACGACCTGCGGCTCCATGCCATACGAGCGCTGGATATCGCGGCCAACGAGCAGGTTGAACGTCTGGTCGGTGCCGCCCACTTCGACGTCTGACTGGATGGCGACCGAATCGTAGCCCTGCACGAGCGGATACAGCAGCTCCCGGATCGACAGCGGCGCGTTGGCCGCCATGCGCTTGCTGAAGTCGTCGCGCTCAAGCATCCGAGCCAGCGTGTAATGACTCGCCAGCTCCATCAGCCCGCCCGCTCCGATTTCGTTGAACCACGTGCTGTTGTAGTGCAGCTCGCACTTGTTCGTATCGAGGATCAGACCGACCTGATCGACGTAGGTCTCCGCGTTACGTCTGACTTCGTCCTCAGTCAGCATCGGGCGAGTCTTCGACTTGCCGGACGGATCGCCGATCCGCGCGGTGAAATCGCCGACGATAAAGACGATTCCATGCCCGATGTCCTGAAGCCTTCGCAACCGCCTCAGCACCGTGCCGTGCCCGACGTGCAAGTCCGGCGAACTCGGATCGCAGCCCAGTTTGATGCGGAGCGGGCGGCCGGTCTCGAGCTTGGCCCGGAGTTCAGGCAACGACTCGCACTGTATCGTCCCATCAAGGAACAGCTCAATCTGCTCGTCAATCGACGGGCTGCTTCGCCCGGCGCTGTCGTCCTGTAATCCCGACATATCGTCCCTTACTCCGCGAGTTCGGCGGTCACCTGAATCGTAATCTTCACCTTCTCACCCGACGGCGTAACCACGGTGAGAATGAGTGTCTGCGGCGCGCCGATGACCGGTACGATCGCTACCGGCACTGCCTCAACTGGCACTGTCTCTGCCGGAGTCGTCTCTGCAGGCGTCGTCTCGGCGGGAGTTGTCTCAGCCGGCGTGGTCTCGGCCGGAGTCGTCTCCGCGGGCGTCGTCTCGGCAGGCGTCGTCTCCGCCGGTGTCGTCTCGGTAGGCGTGGTCTCCGCAGGCGTCGTCTCCGCCGGGATCGGGCCGGCCGTCACGGCGTCACCAAGCTCGATCTTGATCAGCAAGTTCGACGGATCGAAGTCCGGGCTCGCGACCGGGAAAGCGTGGAAGCGGGCAATCGTCCCGTCGGCCGCCTTGATCCTAACCGTGGTTTCGTGCAGCAACCAGCGCAGCGTGCCAGTCACGGTCTCGCCGTCGACGCGCGTGATCGTCAGCGACTGAATCTGCCATTTCTTCGCGCCATCGGGGCCCGTCTGCTGCCAGTCCGCGTCGATGACCGCAATGTCGGCCACCGCGGTCTGAACTTCCTGCCCGTCCACCTGCAGGGAGATATACTCGCTGCTCGGCGAGCGGTCGTTACCGATTCCCGCACCCTCGACGACACCGAACTCGGCAACTTGAACAACGCCCTCATGCGTCTCGCCGCCGCGCAGATAGATCTTGCCAGTCAACTCGGCCGGCACATCCTGCGCAACTGCGGCAACAGCAAACAGCGTCAGCAAAGCTATCGTGATAACGGCCGCCTTCTTCATTTGGGTCACCCTCACTGATCAGCATTCTGCGATTGATGCGGCACGTCTTTACTGCCGTTAGCACGTCTCGCGTCTCGCCTCGCATCCACCAGGCCACTCGAAAAACTCCGGGACTGGATCCATTTTCGCCAGCGAACTCGCCGTCTGAGTTCGCATGGTTCCTGTCCCTGATTTTTCGCTGCGACGCCCGGCTACTACCCTCGTCTCGCCTCCAGCGACTCGACAAACGCCTCGAGCCGCACTTGCGTCCGCGCATCGACTGGGCCGGGGCGATCGCCCTCGAGCGTCAGCACCGGCACGTTGATGTCCTTCTTAATCAGCAAGTCCTCGATTTGGCGGAAGCAGAACGATTGGGCATAGTGAATCAGCCCTTCGATCTCTCGCCGCTCGATCTCAGCCTTCATATCCGCAATACGCCCGAAGATATCGTACGGATACGTGTACTGCTGATAGCACGTCACGATATCAACTTCAGGCGCGCGCGGCATCGCGAACTGCCGCGGCACCTCGTTGTAGACGATCCGCGCGCCGAGGTCGTTCTCTATGACCTCGAAGAAATCCGAGTAGATCGGCGGAACGCCCGCCAACCCGATCCGAACCGGCCTGCCGGAGATAGGCTCCCTCTCGGCGGCCTCACCTGAGAAAGCGCGAGCTTCCTCCGCGAAGACGACCGGATCACCGTTGAAATCGCTGCAACTCACCTGCCAGATGTGAGACTCCTCGCCGGTGACTCGGCCCCCTTGCCAGTTAAGTTCGTCAATCCCGGCCACAGTCCTTCGGACTTCGTGCAGATCCTCGTATTGGCGGTTGACCTCATCCCACCCCACATCGAACCGCTTCATCAGCCGATCGAACTGGTGGCCGAGCAATTCGCGGTCGCGGTCGAACGGGTAGGCGAAGGGAATGATCTCAACGCCTTGGACCTGGAGCGTCTCGGCCATGGCGTGGGTCTGGCTGCAATCGCCCTGCGTAACCGCGACGAGTTGCTTCACATCACGTTCGAGCACCGCCGCGTAGATGCCCTTGATCCACCCGCAGACGTTCGCCGGGTACCCATCGCGTTCGGCGTGGGCCACGGACGCCGTCGGGTCCGCCGCCGTAATGAACGCGTTGTTGAGGTCCATCGGCACGTGTCCCGCCGCCAGCAGCACCTCAACAGGAATGGTCGTCGTCATCCCCACGATCGCCATCAGAGCATCCCCATCGCCAGGTGGCATTGCGGGATCACCCGCACATCCGGGAGGAAC
>CAZKUN010000106.1:22968-28981 GCA_964555935.1 uncultured Armatimonadia bacterium
GGGGTGACCGGCTGGAGGACCATCAGGCAATCGTCTTTCTCGCCGGCGACCGCCTCCGCGACGCGCGCGACTTCGGCGACGGGAGTCTCGGACGTGCAGATGAGTTTCACGAAGACCTCAACCTCGCGGGCCGCGCGCAGGAACGCCATTCCGCGCGTCAGCATCGCTTCCCACTCGACGCCGCAGTCGACGCCGAGGCTCGATGAGAGTTTCACGTCCATCGCGACGATGTCGATACTCTCAACCACAGTCTTAAGCTCCGCGATGCGCTGGCCGTTCGTTTCGAGGTAAGTCTTCAGCCCGGCCTCTCGGCACATGGCGGCTAGCTCGCCCACGAACGACGCGTGCAGCAAGGGCTCGCCTCCGGTGAACGATACCGAATGATGCGCTTCAATGGGCACGGCGACCTCGATGATCTGCTCGAGAACTTCCGCCGCCGTCAACGGATTTCGAAGCGCCGCGCGATTCCCCGAGCCGGCCGGCTTCTCCACCACGCACGGACCCGTTTCGGCCTTGGCCGCCGGCGTGTCGCAATACCGGCAGCACAGGTCGCAGCCATACGTGCGTGCGAAGACTTGCCGCACGCCGACGTACGGCCCTTCGCCCTGAATCGAGGAGAATATCTCGGCTACTGGAGCTTTCAGATCAGATTCCAACCGCCGTAGTCACGTCCGCCGTCGTAGGTCGGATCTCCAGATCCGACGCCTTCGACGTCTTGGACCGCGAGCTTCCAGCTCGCATGCTGTTTCCCGTCCGTGCCCGCGGGTCGCCTGAGCCGCCTCGCCAACTCCTCTCACACTCCACCCAAGCCTCTCCTCGCGCCCACGGTAGCCTAACTGGACCGCCGGCTTTCAGCCGGCACATGCCGTCGCCTCTACTTCTCACGATACATCGCCGACGACGTCGGCGTCTCCCACACCCTCACAAACCGCAACGTCACCGTTGAATCAGCCATCCGCCGCGCGATCCCGGCGTAGATGTGTTCCGAGAGCCGTTCGCTGGTCGCGTTCTGCTCGCTGAAGGCCGGCAATTCGTTCAGCATCTGGTGATCGAGGGCCTCGATGACCTCATCACACACGCTCTTCAGGTCGCCGAAGTCCATCACCATACCCAGCTCATCCAACTCGCTGCTGGCTACCGCGACTTCGACCTGGTAGTTGTGCCCATGGACGCGCGCGCACGGGCCATCATAGCAGCGCAACTGGTGCGCCGCCGAGAAAGTCCGGTGGACGGTCAATTCGTAGGTTTTCGGGCTCATCAAGCCTCCTGACACAACACGCCCGGATTATAGCATGGGGGGGGACGGGGGTACAAGAAGCGGGCGCGGCTCCCCAGGCGACGCGTGACTCCTGCCGCCACCCGGGATGCCGCGCCGTCATGCCACTACTTATCGTTCTTCTCAGGCTTGCAGAGCTTGCATTGCTTCTTGTGCGTCTCTCCGCATTTGCGACACCTGTACTTGTCGCCCTTGCTCTTATCCTTCTTGTCTTTCGAGCCCATCGCTAACTCACCTTACGCCTACCTTGCGGCAGGCCATTCTCGGAGTTTCGGACCCAATCTGGGGGTCCGTGCTGCCGCTAGAACACAACACCATCGCCGTTATACGTTCTCCCGAGGGCAGGTCCCCGGCCACGCGGCGAGAACCTTCCCTCTGATATGCTGTTCAGCAGCACGCCTGGAGGGTTGCGGCTTGCGAAACGTGGGCATTGAGTATCCCGCCCAAGAGCAGATGGGATTCTACGACCTTGGCGAGCCGCCCGAGCCCGGACCGGGGCACGCCTTGCTCGAGACGCTCTACTCGGGCGTCACCAACGGCACCGAACGCCACGCGTTGATGGTCGACCATGGCTACGGCGGCGGCAACTTCCCCAGCCGACACGGCTACCAGCACGTCTGTCGCGTCGCGGCCATCGGCGAAGGCGTCGAGTCGGTGGCGGTCGACGATGTCGTGTTCGTGGGCATGTATGTCGGACATCGGGGCTGGCACGTGGTGCCCGCCGTGCCGACGCTCCCGCTCGGGATCAGGCTGCCCGATGATGTCGACCACGGCGCGTGTGCCCTGCTCGGTGTTGCCGGCGTCGCCTTGCGCGCGGTGAGGCGCTTGCGGATTGGCTCCGGGCAGAACGTCTGGTCGGTCGGCGTGGGCCCAATCGGCATCTTCGGCGCCCAGTGCGCGAGGGCGTGTGGGGCGCGGGTGACAGTCACCGAGTTCGTCGAGAACCGCCTCCACGCAGCCCGCGAGACGGGCGCCCACGAGGCCATCAACATGGCCGACGACGACGCCTGGGACCGACTGCGGGCCGGCGGGCCCTATGATGCGATCATCGAGTGCTCCGGCCACGAGCGCCTGTTCTTTGAGATCTTCGAGCGCGGTCTGCTCGCCCACGGCGGTCGCATCGGCGCTATCGCCGTCCGAGGCGAGGCGACGTTCCCGTGGTCAATGCTGCATGGCACGGAGGCCTCGATCGAGGTATCATGTCACTTTAGCGAATCTGAGCTGGCGTACCTCTTGCAGTTCCTGCAGAGCGGCGTCATCGAGATCGACCCGATCATATCGCACCGCGTGCCAGTCACTGAGGCGCCCGCAATCTATGCTACAATGCGTGACGATCCGAGAGCGCTCTACGGAGTCATCTTCGACTGGCAGTGATGTTGAAGCAACTAGCCGTCGGCGTAGCGACGTGTCGTCGTGCCGCCAAGCGCCAGCTTGGTGCCGTATCCGTCGTAGGTCGGATCTCCAGATCCGACACTCACGCCACAATCCACCGGAGGTCCGCATGCGAGCCTGCATCCGCATTGCACTCATCTTCGCCGCCGCCCTGACTTCAATCGCATTGAGCGCCGACACCCCTGACTGGCGCGCCGAGGTCGAGGCCGATTGGGCTCGACACGACGCCAGTCGGATGCAGCAGCTTCAGCAACCAAGCACGCTACGGCTCCCCAGCGGCGTCATCGAATGGCCGGGCCTCGCCACGCAAGGCGACCCCGCTGTGCCCGAGACCGATGCGCCCACGCTCGACGGGAATCTCGATGACGCTTGCTGGCAGGAGGCCATCAAGCTCGATCCCCCGACGCGCGGCGATCCCACCTACTGGATGTGCCACGATGGCGCTCTGCTCTACGTCGCCGCGAGCATTCCGAAGGCCTTGGAGTGGCGCTTCCGCGGCCCGCTGACCGCCGCCGACGCCGGTGGCGCGGTCGATGGCGTCAAGAACGGGCTCTACGCCTTCCACACCGGCGGCGACAAGCACCCTTGGTGGCAGGTCGACCTCGGCGCCAAGCAGAGCATCGGCCGCATCGTCGTCTACAATCGACGCGACTACGCGCCCGGACTCCACAACGCCGATCACCTCCTGTTCCTCGCCTCTGATGATGGGGAGAACTGGACGCAAGTCCACGAGAACCGCAAGCACTTCGGCGGCACGAGCGGCCCCCCGCCGCTTGAGGTCGCCTTCGACGACCTCCATGCGCGTTTCATCCGACTGCAGGTCGGGGTCGATCACCCCATCCTCTACCACCTCGACGAGGTTGAGATCTACTCCGCCGATGATCCCGAGAAGAACATCGCGCTGAAGAGGCCCGCGACCCAGAGCAGCCTCAGCCAGTGGTCCCGAGGCGGCGCGCTGGGCGCGTCTCACATGAACGTCGCCGGCGCTCGGATGGGCATCACCGCCACCGATCCACCGCGCGTGACCTTGCATGACCGTCCCGTCGGCTACTCCGGCGTCGCCCGCACGGATGACGCGATGACGGTCGAGTGGGCCTTGCGCTTGCAAGACATCGGACACCTCGCCGCGGGCGAGGTCTTCCTGGCCGGCAACGTCCGCGCGCCCGTGCGAGTCGGCGGTCGGTGGGAGGTCGTGTGGCCCGAGAACCCGACGTTCGGCTATGGCGCAAACACGCTCGAGTTTGAGGTCACCGCGCCTGCTGGCTTCGACGCCCCGCTCGACGTCTCTGTTGAGACCATCGTGCTAACGCCGACCGCCCTGGAGCGGGGCGCGGCCGGAGGCACCGTGCTGAGCCAACCGGGGAAAGCCTCCGTCACGTTCACCGTGGCGAGCGAGGGCCCCGCGGCGGCCATCATCACCATGCGCCAGGGCGCCAGCGAGTACAAGAGCGGGCGCGTGTTCTACGTCCCGCCCGTCCGCGAGACGATCCTCAGGGGCCAGGCGCTCCACCGCGACCTCAGCGCGCGCTCGACGAGCAGCTTCCGAGAGCTTCGCCAGCGGGTCACCGACCTGGAGGACACCGAGACGCGCGACGGCCCGCAGCCCGATCAGCGAGCGAAGCTCCACCTCGAGGCGCGTTGGATGGTGCGCGACTTGGCCCTCAGCAACCCCGCCCTCGGCGACCGCGGGTTGCTCTTCGTCAAGCGCCACACCCAGCAAACATATCCCGACGTCTGCCTTAACCACATGCCATGGGTATCCAGGCCCGGCGGCGATATCTGCATCCTCTCCCCCATCGCGCCCGACGGCACCGTAACGCCGCTCATCCAGGGCCGACTCGGACCGGGCCACGTGCATGGGATGGATCTCAGCCCCGATGGCCGGCGGATCGTCTTCGCGTTCGCCCAAACCGAGACCAATGAACCCGTCCAGGACTGGCTCGTGCGCAACCTGGCGTACGTGCTCCGCAACCGTGAAGAGCCCATTCACCTCTTTGAGATGAACTCGGACGGATCCGACCTCCGCCAGCTCACCGATGGCGAGTGGAGCGACCTCGATCCGGCCTACATGCCCGATGGCGACGTCGCATTCGTCTCGGAGCGCTGTGGCTATTCGCTGCAGTGCAACGAGAACGACAAAGACGAAACCTCCACCAACCTCTACGCGGTCACCCCCGGTAGTGGCGACGTGCGCCGCCTGACAGTCAGCAAGGACGGCGATTACATCCCCCACATGCTCGACAACGGGATGCTGGCCTACACGCGCTGGGAGTACCAGGAGCGCAGCTTCGCCCACATCCAGTCCGTCTGGATCGTCGCCCCCGACGGCACCGGCGCTGACGCGCTCTACAAGCAGCACATGAACGACCCGTGGGCGCTCGAGGAGATGCGCTCCATCCCCGATTCCCACAAGATCTCAGCCGTTGCCACCGGCCATCACACGCTGCCCGCCGGTCCTGTCGTCATCATCGACCACCACGTCGGGATGAACGACCCGGCCGGACTTGGCATTGTGACTCCGGGTTCGTTGCCTCCCGAAGGCGGCATGACCGGGCTCGCCGTGCCCGAGGGCGGCGTCCAGGGCGTCGGCGGCCAGTACATGTCGCCATGGCCGCTCACGGAGAAGCATTTCCTGACGTCCTACACCTATGGCCCCGAGACCGACGAGAACGGATACGCCCTCTACCTCATCGACGTCCACGGGACGCGCGAACTCGTCTACAACGACCCCGATATATCCTGCAGCATTCCCATCCCCCTCGCACCGCGAAGGAAACCGATGCAAGTCGCCAGCATCCGCGAGCCCGGCGCCGAGGACGCCACCTGCATCGTCACGGACATCTACCAGGGCGTCGAGGGGATCGAGCGCGGCGACATCAAATACCTCCGCATCGCCCACCGATTGCCCTGGCCGTATGACAACGAGCGCGGCGGCTTACGCTACGAGCCCGACATCAAACAGGTCCAGGTCAACTGGACGCCCGTCGCGATTCTCGGCGACGTCCCGGTAGAGGAAGACGGCAGCGCCTACTTCCGCGTGCCGACCGACATCCCCGTCTACTTCCAGGCGCTCGACGAGAACCGCATGGAACTCCAGCGCATGAGGTCGTTCATCAACTTCCAGAAGGGCGAGATGCGCTCGTGCTCGGGCTGTCACGAGACCCGTGGCGAGGCGCCCGTCAATCCCGGCACAACCACCGCGCTTCAGCGCGGGCCATCCGAGTACATCCCCGCCCCATGGGGCGACAAAGCCGTCAGCTTCCTCCGCGACGTCCAGCCGATCCTCGACCGCAACTGCGTGTCATGCCACGACGGGCTTGAGCCGGCGGGCGATCTCGATCTATC
>CAZKUN010000107.1:0-28035 GCA_964555935.1 uncultured Armatimonadia bacterium
GCATGGGGGCCGGTGACGTACTCCGGCGTGATCCCGAGGTAGATGATGCGCCCCTTGCCGACCTCGCGGGCGGCCACGATCGGCACGTCGCCGGCATGCGTCCCTGGCTCCGTCGGCGAGTTCTGCTGCAACGCGCCCGCCCTCGTGAACGATGACCGCGAGCCACGGATGAGCACATCCCAGGACTCATCCGCCGTGAACGAGATGGTGTGGTTCTGCGCGCCGATTCGTTTCTTCGGGACGGGGTACCAGAGCGACGTCACGCCCTCGGTAATCGGTGAATCGGCGATCTGGCCCGCGCGCGCGAAGGCGATCTTCCATGCCGTGCCGACCGCCTCCGTCTCGGGGTCGGACGGCATCTCGGCGAACAGCGGCGTCAGGCCGAGAGGGTTCAGGAACGCGTCCTGGGGGGGGGCTTGCGCGTCGCGTTCTGGCCGAAGGTCCCCTCCAGAGAATCCCGCCACCCTCTTCCAGGAAGCGCTGCAGCGTCGCGATGCTCTCTTGGACGTGGTCGGGGAGCGTCAGGTCGGCGTTGGCCATGCCGATGCGAGTCACCACGATGACGTTGTGCTGCTTGGCTTCGTCCCACGTCAGCGGCTGGTCGTCGAGCCCCGGGCGGTCGACCTGGTTCACCGCGTAACCCGCGTCGTTCAGCCTCGTTGCTGCGCCAAAACTGCAGCGATGGTGACCCGCCCCAGCGAACAGAACCGCCGGGCTGTCTTGCGCCCCGACGGCCGCCGAGAATACGAGCGCGAATCCGATAGCGTTACGCATGTCGCTCTCCCCTCTGTTGGGCACGAGGATCTGGTGGATTCATGTCGGCATTCAGGGACGGCTTGGCGTGAGAATCGGTTCTTTGCCTTTGCGGAAGCGGTCGTAGCACGCTGGCGCCAGGTTGGGCGCCCGCGAGCCTCCTCCGTGCATGGCCCAGGGGGAGCAGACCATGTAGAGCGACCCGCGGGGCACGTGGGCCAGCGCGCAGATCTGGTTCCCGGCGGCCGTCACCGTGTCCATCAGGCCGATGTCCGCCACCACGGGACATTGGATGTCTTGGGTGAAGTTGGCCGGGTCGAAGTAAGAGAGGGTCTGTAGGAACTCCTCCTCGGTCTGGTCCGCCGGCTTGGCGCTCATGCCAAACGGCCAGTATCCGGGCTCGTGCTTGACCGTCCAGTCCAGCCGAGGCAGGCCGCTGTGGGACGGCATGGACAGCCCCACGCGGTGGTCCAGAGCGGCAGCAACCATGGCCAACCCGCCTCCCTGGCTACCGCCCAATACGGCGACCCGCGAGGCGTCCACCTCGGGCTGCGCAAGCATGAGGTCGACCGCGCGCACCAGCGAGACATAGATGGTGCGCCACATGGAGGTCTTCGGGCTCTCAATCCCGGCTGTCCAGTAGTTTTTGCCGGGATCGTCGCCATCGGGGATGTTCGAGAGGTCCACGTCGAAGCCGTGGATGACTATCCAGAGGCTGCAGCGGTCGGCGCTTATTTCGGGCCCTGCCAGGGGATAGATCCCCGAGGATGGGAAGCGCACGTGCGCCGGGTACTTCCCCGGCGCTTTGGGCCGAGAATACCACCCGTGAATGCGTCGCCCTCCCAGCGTGGCGAAGCTGACTCTGAACGCATCGACAGTCGCCGTGCTCTTCTCCGGCGACGCCTGCATCCGGATGTCGAGGGGCGTTGCGGCTGACTCGGCCAGCGCCTGTTGCCAGAACTCCTCGAAATCCGGAGCGCGAGTCGTGGCGGGATCGTAATGCTCGAAGTCGTAGGTGAAGATCCACCAGAAGCTCCGCACCGGCTCTCCTGCTCCCTCGACCACGATTGCCGCGCGGTATGGTCCGGGTCGCTCGAGCGTCAGATCGGTCGCGATAGCGCCCGCGTCCCCGGCGGCCAGTTGCAGGTCAGTCGACTTGCCGGCGACGGGCTCTTGGGTGAGGTAGTCACGCACCTCAAAGCGCACGGATGCCTCCAACGGCTCGGAGCCGGCGTTGGTGGCATTGATGTCGAAGCGCACCGGCTGTCCGCCCGGCAGCAGGAAGTCCGGTTGCGCGGCGGAGATGTCGAAGGTCAGCGCGTCCCCCGGGCCGGGGTGAGCCATTGGGTAGGTGGTCACCTGCAAGGGTCTCGCGGCCGGCACGGTGTTGTGCAGGTAGCGGACGCGCTGGCCGTCCAGGTCCAAGTTGCCCCAGTTGGCGTTGGCGAAGCCGCGTTGCCAGACGCCGAAGTCAAACCGCAAGACGGGGCCGTCCTTCGTCGTCCAGCGCGGGTCGGTTTGGCCGTAGAGGGCGGGGCCGGCGGGCGGG
This sequence comes from uncultured Armatimonadia bacterium, assembly GCA_964555935.1. Classification (GTDB taxonomy): domain Bacteria; phylum Armatimonadota; class Zipacnadia; order Zipacnadales; family VGFC01; genus CAZKUN01. The sequence continues at coordinate 2,303 of CAZKUN010000107.1, forward strand.
GTTGGGCAGTCGGTCAGCGCATCGCGTGAGGCGAGCACGGAGTCGGATGGGACCCACGCAAACTGCGCGTATTGGTCCATGCTCTGCTCGAGCGTTAGCTCGATTCTGTCCGACAGGAACCGGTACGTCAGCCGCGCGTTCAGCGGACACGGGGAGCCTGCGACAGATTCAGCGGGGTCTTTTGGATCTCCCTCCGCCACGAGCGTGTCGGACGCCGTCAGTTTGAGCGTCGTGAGGGACACGAACTGCCCATCATGAATCAGCCCGGCCGCGGGCCCGTTGCCGGCTGCCTGGGCGAGGAACGGCGTCCCGTCGCTGCTCAGCGCGCGCAGGTTTCCGTCGGGGCCGATGAGCGCCTCGTAAGCTTCCGTCTTGCAGACGTACTCACCGGTCTCAAGGGCCTGGATTTCAATGCCTTCCCCCCCGAGCGGCGGCTGATCGTTCTGAGCCATCGTGGATTGTGCCACCCCCATCGACAGCAACAGGATCGCGCAGCGCGAGGCCCAACCCCGCAGCGCTTTATCGTGCTCAACGCATTGTCTCATGAGCGCTGTCCTCCTCGGGGACCCGCGACATCGGTCGTGATATCCCGACGCGAGAGCCCTCGCGCGCATCTTCGTCTCCGGCGAGAGCCTCGCCTTCAGCGCGGACCACGGCGCGACAACTGACGTCGCGCCGCAGGATGGGGCGCACGCCACGCCGAACCCCTCGCGCATCACCGGGCACTCGCCTGGCCAAGGAGAGATAACCCATGAGACGCCGCCTGTCTGGTTTGTCCGTGTTGGCCGCGACACTGGTCTGCGCGTTGCCGGCTGGGCCCGCCCCGGCCGCGGATGTCTACGGCGTCCGCTTCGACCCGCCCCGGCTATACTTCACCCACGCCAACATCAACAAGAGCGGCATGCTCTCGGCCCTGCGCGGCCAAGACAACTTCCTGAATCTCTACATGCCTCCGGTGGACAACGCCGAGGGCCGGTACACTCCCGAAGGCTTCAGCGTGTCGCTGCTGCTGCCGGACTACCTGGAAGTCCTCGACCAGGCAGAGCGGGGCCAGACCGTCACGCCCATCCAGCATGAGGGCCGGCCCTACCTGCGGGTCACGTGGGAGGTGGACCCGGTTCAGGTTAAGGCCCGCTGCTTCGTCGGTGACTGGGGCGTGTATGACGCAGGGCCAGTGTGGTACCGCGTGAAGGCGGGAGCCGAGGTGCCGACCGAGCCGCAGCCCGTGCAGGTCACGCTGCTCTACTTGGACGAGGAGTGTTTCGTAGACAGCGCCCGACTGAGGGTCTACGAAGCGATCGAGCCCGGACCACGCGTCTCGCCCGAGCACTTCCGGCTCTGGCTGCACTATGGCCCGCACAACCGTCCGGGGCATTGGGACGAACTGGCGCACTATCTCAAGCTGGCGGGGATCAACGGAATCCAGGTTACGGCAGGCGGACCTGGCGCGCTGGAATACACCCAGGAGATGCGCGAGCGCGGCTTCTACATCATCGCCCAGCGTAGCGGCAGCTACAGCGCGCTTTACAAGGACAACATGCGCGCCTGCCTGGAGCAAGGTCCCGCGTGGTTCGAGCAATCCGACGATGGGACGATGACCACGTACCTCCCGTACAGTGACGCCGCCCTCTGGGACTATGAGCCGAGCCCCCTGCCAACGGGCCTCGATGACTGGCTGATCGCCGAGTTCCGCCAGGACCAGGGGTTGCCCGCCGACGAACTGCTGACCGAAGAGACCATCCGAGCCAAGTATCTGCGCGAGTACATCGAATTCCGGCAGACGCAGCTGGCCACATGCATCAAGCACTGGGCCGACTACTGCCGGTCGGTGAACCCCGACATCGAGACGATCCTGACCGAGGGCGGCGTGCTGACCTTCGATCCGCCAGGCCAAGTGGACTACGGCAAGTACCAAGACTACGTCACCTTCTGCGACCCGATGAATTTCACGGGGATGCAGGCCCTGCAGGTGGTGCGGCAGTGGCAAGTGGCCGCGCCGAGGGCGGGCTTCACCGGCTGTCAGAACGTGGCCCTCAGCTCCTACCACAACGTCTTCATCCCGGCGCGGACGATCATGATGCAAACCCTCAGCGCGGCCCTCATCGGTCTGCAGGGCACGAGCGTCTACCCCGGCCCGACCATGGACGCCGAGAACTTCGTCGCCTGGGCACGGGTCACCGAGTTCATGGGACGCCACGAGGAGCTGATCTTCACCGGCCGCCGCGACCCGACACAAGTGGGCCTCGAGCTACTGCCCAAGGAAGAACAGACAGTCACGCTGGGCGATGGTCGCGAGCTGCGCAACAGGTACCCGGACTGGGAGCGCGAGGCCATCGTCCGCTCGTACGCCGCCACGGACGACAGCGAGTTCGTGACCGTCATCGCCAACTGGCACGCCAAGGAGCCGGCCTACGGCAAGTTGACGCTGGACCTGCCGGGAGGGACCTGGCTGCTGGCGGATGATGAGAATCGCTTGCTCTTCACGCGAGGCGGCAAGCCGAAGCTCAACGCTGGTCGCCTCAAGGAGGGCGTCTTCGTGCACTGCCCGCCCTTCGACTACCGCGGCCTGCGCGTGACGCGAGCGACTCCGGCGGCCCTGGCGGCCGTGAAGGAGTATGAGTCCACAGACCTGGCTCCCGTCGAGCTAGCGGCGATGGCCTATGCCGAGCCAACCGGCGGCTCCGGAGCGACCGCGGGCGCGGGCGACCAGGAGCTGGGCTTCGACGATGTTGACGGCGACGGCACGTTCGAGTACTTGGTGCAGTCAGAGGAGCAGAAGGTCTGGGTCACTCAGAACGGCACGATTCTGCGGTGGCAGGTGGGTGATCAGACGCTTGAGGGCGGGGAGCTGGGGCTGGGCCGGGACATGCTGTGGCTGCCGCTGGGCGAGCGAGAGAACCGCGGCATGGATATGGTGATGCGCCTGGAGGACAAGGAGATCCGGGACGATGGGATCAGCCTGACCTTCAGCAAGGACGTGCCCCTGGCAACCGTGGGAGGCGGCGCGAGCTTCCGGGTCGTGAAGGAGCTGGACTTCGCCGACAGCCCTGGCGAGGTGAGCGTCCGGGTGCGCATTGCCAACACGTCCGTCGCGCCCGAGGCCACGAAGCTGACGGGCAGCTACCGCGTCCACCATTACGTGAAGCACGACGCGGCGGCGAGCATCCTGTGGACCAACGATGGCGCGGCGGTTCGGCAATGGGACTCGGTCGAGACGCACTATTCGATACCCAACACGGGGCTGAGCGACACCGATGCCGACAGCGTTTTCACCCAGTGCGAGGTCACTGAGCCGCTGCGCCCGGTGAGTTTCGGAGACTACCTGCCCTCGCGCGAGTTGCTGCTGAAGTTCACGCCCTCGAAGCCGGAGGAGCTACTGCAACTGCTCCGCTGGGGTCGCAAGCCGGGCGTGGCCGGGAGTAGTACCGTGGAGTGGATGTATCGGCCCGCGATCCTGGCGGTGGGTGAGGACTTGGTCTACGAATACCGCATCAACCTGCAACCCAATGTCGCCGACCTCGACACGCAGAGCACGCAGCCGCATAGCGGGGCCCGGGCCGCGGCGGGCGAGCCACAACTGCTCTTCCACTTGGGCTTTGAGGGCACGACCGACCCGACAATCGCCGCAGGTGAGAGTCAGGTCGAGGTGACGGGTACGCCGACCTATGAGGACACGCCGGGCGGCCAAGGCATCCGCCTCACCGAAGGGGTGGAGCTGAGTTACCTGCCCGCGGGCAACATTGATCTGGAGCGCGGTCGGGTGGCGATGCGCTTCAAACCGACCTGGGAAGGCGCGGACGACCAGACGCACTACCTGCTCACCGTGCGCCCCAAGACGGGGTTCGTCTATTTGGGCAAGCTGGCCGATGGCCGGCTACTCATGAACATGTTTGATGCGGCGGACGAACAGCACTATCCGCAGCACATGATCCGGACTGTTCCGGCGGGGACGTGGCACGAGGTCGTGGTTACCTGGGACACCAGCCGCGGCCTGATGCTGATGTTCCTCGACGACCAGAAGGTCGCCGAATACCGCGTCGAGCCATGGCAGATGGCCGAGCTGGACAACGGGCTGGCCCACTGCCGCCTGATCCTCCCGGGACAGGCGGAGGCCATCATCGATGATCTGAAGATCTGGGACCAACCGTGAAGGCCGCCCGTGCCGGCCCGCGACTTCCATCCAGGCGAAGGGACACTACAACGTGAGCCAATCGAACGCGTCCAGCGACAAAGGCATCATGATCGAGGTCCGCATTGACACGGGCCGCATCAAGCAACTCGCGCCGCTCCACTTGCAGACGATCATCGCCGAGGAAGGTCCGAGCGCCGCTATCGTGGCTCCGAGCGAAGGGGAGTTCCGGAGTGTCGCCGAGCGGGGTCAGGCGGAGCTGGCCGCGCGAGTGGGAGTTGAGTTGCCGCTCCTTGACGAGGCGAGTTTCGATGGAGCGCAAGAGTTGCCTGGCAACGTAATCGCCGTGGGGTCAGCGGCCTGCAACCAGCTTCTGCGCGCGCTGCACTACCGGCGCCGGCTCTCCGACGCCGACTACCCCACGGACGGCCACCGGGCGCTGTCGATACACGACCCATTCGGGGATGGGCACAGCGTCCTGGTCGCGCTGGGGGCCACGCCCGATGTGGCGGAACGCAGCGTGGCGAGGATCGTGGATCGGGTCGCCGAGGAAGATGGGCGATGGTTGGTGGATGGGCGAGTGTTTGAGGTCGAGCCCCGCCCTGAGACGCCGGATCCCGAAGAACTCCTGCAGGACTCCTCTCAGCGCGACGCGGCTTCGTTGACGGGCTGGCCGCGTGGATTCCTCACCGCGCTCGACCACCTCAACGCGGGCGGGGAGAAGCGTTGGGCGCGAGCGTTCGTGGAGCTGATCGCTCCGTACGCGACGGGAGAGATTCCGCTGTCGTTCTGGCTCATGTCGGCGGTGGATTTCTGGACAGACCGGCTGGTGGTGGGCTGGGAGCGAGCCGAGGCCTTTTCGTACTTCACCGACGACGAGCGGCTCCTGGTCGCCAACTTCATCGCCTCGTGCACCGAGTACTGCCACGACTCCGCGACGTACCAGAAGTGGCGGGTGACGGACGAGGAGTTGCAGATCTTCAACCACCACACGTACCCCGCCACCGGGCTTTTCTGGGGGTGCGCGTATCTGCGCCGCCACGGGTACGAGATCGCCGACCTGGACGCGTGGCTGAACAAGGCAAAGCGCGTGTTTGACCGGGCATCGGAGTCGGGACGGTCGTTTGACGAGGGGGGCGCAGGCTACAGTTGGATTGTGGGCAATCACATATTGGAGATTGCCTTGGCGCAGGCGGATACCGACTATATCCGCAGCCCGAAGATGATCCAGTACGCCGATCTTGCGGTGGTGATTCAGAACAATCGGTTTGAGATGGTTCCCTTCGGGGATTGCGGGAGCTACCATGTCCGGGGCGGGGGCGCGGCTACGGTCTTACTGCGGGCCGCCGAGTGGCACGACGAGCCGGGCTACAAGTGGGTGGCCGAGCAGGCGGCGCCGGAGGTCGTTGCGGCCAACATCCTCACCCGCGACCTGCCGAGCGAGCCCCCCGAGAAGCACCTCGGCCTCTTCGTCCTACCCCTCGATCCCGTGGTCTACCGCTGGATCGACCTCCCGCGCTTCCCCAATTACCCGCCGCCACCCCGTGGCGTGAACGTGCCGGTGGGGGAGACATTCGACAAGATCTCGCTCCGGGGAGGGTGGGGCGAGGACGATGATTACTTGCTGTTGCAGGGCTTCGGGGACGGTCAGCACGGCCATCCCGACAGCAATGCCATCAGCCAGTATCAGGTGCGTGGCCGGTTGCTACTGGCCGACAACGACTACATTCGCCGCATGCCGAAGCAGCACAACATGGTGATGGTCATCAAGGACGGGCAGCACGCGCCGATCCCGGTGACGGCTCGTCTGGACGCGGCCCAAGAATTCCCCGGTGGCGCTATCACCCAGACGACCCTTGTGGACTACAACGGGTGCGACTGGCAGCGGACGCTTCTGTGGCTGAGCGCGGACTGCGCGGTGGTGATCGATTCCCTGACGGCGCGGGAGGCGGGGGACTACGAACTGCGTTGCTACTGGCGAACGCTGGGGGACGCAGAACTCACCGACGACGGCCTGCTTGCCGACCATGACGGGGAGCGTTTCCGAGTTATCGAGTTGACCGATTCGGAGCGTCGTCTCTCGATAGAGGAGCTGCCGCTGAGCGCCACGGCCTACCCCGAATACAACTTCGGGGACGCGCGCCCGAAGGTCCTGCGCGAAACTCGAGCCGTGCGGCTGGAAGCGGGGGATGAAGCGGTGTTCGTCAACCTGCTGCTGCCCAACGGCGGCGCGGAAGCCCCCCGGCGCTGCATTCGCTGGGAGGGGAACGGGCGGATCGAGACCGGCGGCGACGGCCCCCTCCTGCGCGTCACGCCCGACGGGTTCCAGGTCGGCGATGGCGAACTGCAGGCCTTCCCCTCAGACCAAAGGTTGACGGCGCTGGAATCGCCAGTACCCGCTCTGGCGCCGCGTCCGGCAATTCTCCCTCCGATGGAAGCAACGCAGCAGTGGACGGCTTCGCTGCCCGCGCCGGCCACGTGCCTGGCTCGGGCCGATGGCGACCGGATTCTCGTGGGCTGCGAAGACGGCCAAGTCCTCGAACTGGGAGACGAAGGCGCGATCCGGGAGTTGGCCCAGACGGAGGGTCGCGTAGGTGCGGTTCTGGCGGGGCGACTCTACGGCGAGGAAGAGGTGACTTACCTGGCGACTGGCTGGGACAGCCGCCTGCGCCTCCTCACCCCCAAGGGCGACCTCAGGCAGAACATCGAACTCCCTCGCAACTCCCACATGCCGGCGTGGGGGCGCGCGCTCTGTCTCGCGGACCTGGATGGAGACGGGAGGCTATGGCCCATGGTCGGCACGGCGGCCTGGCGCGTGCATGCCGTGACTCCGGATGGCGAGATGAGGTGGACCTTCGATACGGCGGCCCACTCGGTGACCTGTATCTCAGCGGCCGACCTCAGCGGCGACGGGCGCGACGACATCGCCGTGGGGACAGTGTACTTCTGCATCCCCGCCATCACCTCGGACGGAGAGCGGCTATGGGCGGACGAGGACTATAACGACTACTGGTCGGCTGGGCCGAATTTCCCGTACCTGGCCACGGGCGACGTGGACGGCGACGGCGACATCGAGGTGATCGGGGCGGGGAGTGACACGTTGGTCCACTGCGTCAGCCACTGCGGAGAGAAGAAGTGGACTTACAGCATCGGAGACGACCCGGCCGGGCTGGTGCTCTTGCCGTCAGGAGTGGTCGCGGCGTCAGAGACCGGAGATCTGCACTGCATCGACGGCAACGGCAGCGCCGTCTGGAGGCTTGCGCTGGGGAGTCCGTGCACGGCTCTGTGCGAGGTGGGTGGGGGAGTGGCAGTGGCAACGGAAGCCGGAGATGTCGTTTGGGTCGACGGCGCGGGGGAGATTGAACGGAGCGTTCGGCTGGATGCTCCGGCCAGCCATCTGCTTGGCGGACCGGACGGAATGGTGACGGCTGCCACGGCATCCGGCGCGGTGGTCCGGTTGGTGTAGGAATGGTCTCAAGACCCCAACAGCTTCGGCATGTCGTGGAAACTCAGACGACGAGTTTCCCTGGAGATCCGACTTACGGAGGCAAAGGCGACGGCGACAGGCGAGACGCCTGTCCCACGACGGCGACGGAAACGGCGTCGAAGCTAGAGCTCTGACCTACGGAGGCAAAGGCGACGGCGACAGGCGAGACGCCTGTCCCACGACGGCGACGGAAACGGCGTCGAAGCTAGAGCTCTGACCTACGGAGGCAAAGGCGACGGCGACAGGCGAGACGCCTGTCCTACGACGGCGACGGATCTGGAGATCCGACCTACGGAGGTAGTCAGACGATGAGGGAACGAACGGTGGGGCGGGCTTGGGGCCTGGTGGTCTGGGTGCTGGTTGGGATGGTGGGCCAGCTGTCCGCTGCCGCCGAGGGCCTCACGATCGTTGAGAACGGCCAGGCGAAGGCGGTGGTCGTGGTGCCAGCCGACTGCGAACCGACCCTCCAGGATGCGGCGTCGCGGCTGGTTGAGTGTGTGGCGACCTCTTCCGGAGCGAAGCTGCCCGTCGTGGCCGACGACGTGTGGGACGTCAATAAATACCCCAGCGGCACCGTTTCGATCCACGTGGGGCCGACCTCGTATTCTCGGCCGCTCATCGGCGACGTCGGGGAGTTGGATGCCGATGGCTTCTTGATCCGCACGCTCCAGAAGACCCACATCCTCGTCGCCGGTCCTACCGACACCGGCACGGCTTTCGGCGTGGGCGACTTCCTGGAACGTTATGTCGGGGTCCGCTGGCTCCTGCCCGGTGAGGAGGGCACGCACATCCCCTCCCGCCGCACGATTGAGGTCCCGGAGGTCGATGTCCGAGATGAGCCGGCGTTCTTCTCGCGGAGCTTCAGTGGTTTCAACTTCGGCGACTCCGCGGACCTGGCGTGGCTTCACGCAGCCCGGATGCACCCGCGGATAGGGTTCCATCACCATCTACTGCGGCTCTTCCCAGCCGAGACATACGCCACGAGTCATCCCGAGTTCTTCCCGTGGATCGACGGCGAGCGCCGCCTGCCAAAGCCCAACCGATCGTGGCAGCCATGCTTCACCGCCTCTGGCATCGTGGAGGAGGCGGTGCGGAACATCGGCCAGTACTTCGAGCAGAACCCGGCGGCCACGTCGTATTCGTTGGGGATCAACGACACCGGCACGGACGGCTGGTGCCAGTGCGAGGAATGCAGCGCGCAACACAGCGGTAAGGTGAACTCCCTGGGAGTCGCCGACTATTCCGATGTCTACTACGCGTGGTGCAACCGCGTGATTGAGGGAGTTCTGACGACGTATCCCGACAAGTGGTTCGGCTGCCTGGCTTACAACAACGTGTTCGCTCCGCCGTCGCAGGTTGCCATCCATCCCCGGTTGATTCCCTACGTCACGCTGGATCGGATGCAGTGGGCAGATTCGAGACTGCGGAAGGAAGGGCAGCGCCTCCACCGACGGTGGCAGAGGGCCTGCCCGAGTCTGGGCTGGTATGACTACCTGTACGGGCGGTTCTACTCGCTGCCCCGCGTGTATCCGCATAGGATGGCCGAGAACCTCCGCTATGCCCATCGGCACGGCGTTCAGGCTTTCTATGCCGAGGCCTATCCCAACTGGGGAGAGGGGCCCAAGCTCTACGTGATGGCCAGGTTGCTCTGGAATCCCGATGCGGATGTTGACGGGCTCTTGCGCGACTGGTACGTGAGTTGCGCGGGCGAGAATGCGGCGGCGGACCTGGCGCGTTACTACGAGCACTGGGAGGATTTCTGGACGCGGCGTGTCCTGGATTCGCCCTGGTTTGGCCGCGGCGAGATCCTGAACTTCAGGACCCAAGGGTATCTCGGGAGCGTGACGCTTCGCGAGATGGCCCAATGCCGCGAGTGGCTGGAATCGGCCTTGGCGAAGACAGAGACCGCCCCGCAGCGCGCGCGCGTCGGCAGACTCCTGACCGCGTTTGAGGGCTACGAAGACGCGGCGTTACACTACCTGACGAACATGGGCGAGGGTGCCCCTGAGGACGTGCTGTCGGGATTCCTGGCGGGCGATCCTCCGGCTCCGCAGAAACAGAAGGCCGAGGAGTTACGGGCCATGCTCCTGGGGCAGACGCCGGTGATTTCGCAGAATCCGTCGTTCGAGGACGGCAGTGAGGACCAGCCGGATCGATGGACTCTCTGGGTGAAACCCGTGGGGGATCCCCCCTACGGGACAATCCAGTGGATCGAGAGCCCGGACGCCCTGACCGGCCAGCGGTGTCTGGTGGTGGAAGGGCTCCGGCGAGGGGGCCCCGTGCAGCAGATCCCGGCTCGGCCCGGAAGATACGTCCTGGTGGCCTCGTACCGATGGCCCTCGGATCGGCAGGGACAGGGAGTGGAGATGTCGGTGATTCTGAAGGATGAGAAGGGGCGGAATCTCAGCTTCGACCGGCACTCGGACGTGACGGTCGTCCAGCTCATCCCGGGGCCGTGGCGGACGATCACCCGCCCGTTCGTCGTGCCCGCGAAGATCGGCTCCGCGACGGTCACGGGAATCCAGTTGGGGGTGGTGATCGAGAGAATGGCGCCGGAGGAGAAGATCTACTACGACGATGTCGGCGTCTACCGACTGGGCGACTAGTTAATCGGTGTCAGACACTAGTTTAACGGCGGTTCTAAGGTCCTTAGAGCGGAATAGTGCCCTATAAAAACTAGTGTCTGACACTAATTAATTTCGCCCCGGGATCAGCCTGCGCTCGCCGGCAGGGGGCCTCGGGCTGTCGAGGGAAACGACCTGACACCTCACACAGGAGAAGCACGCATGCGCGACGTGAACGTGAGACCCCCTGCGTTGTTGGGCCTGGCACTCGTGCTCGGCGCCTTGAGCTCTGTGCCCCCTTCATGCGCCCAGCCGGCCGCGGGACCTCTCGGCGACGTCCTGTACCCGGCGATGGCCACGCCATGGACGTCGGAAGGTCTGACACCCGTGTCCCTCTCGCTCACGGAGGAGCTGGGCGACTTGGTCGTTGCGAGTGACGGCACGGCGCAGGTCAAGATCGTCACGGTGGACACGGCGGATTGGTACTACCCGGAGATCGCCGCACTGCTGAAGACGTACCTCGACAAGTGCACCGGCGCGGATTTCGAGGTCGTTACGGACTCAGTTCCGCCGGGCAAGCACATCTTCATCGGGCCGGTGGATGAGCCGACCGTACAGACGGTCTTCGCTCAGTCTCAGGAGCTCGAGCTGGACGGATTTCAGGTGGTCAGCTTCGGGAAGGGGATCATCCTCGCCGGCAGGGACTGCATTTCACCGTATGCTAACAAGCCACCAGAGCCTCTGAGACTCAGCACTCAGGACACGAGCAGAGGCACTCTCTTCGCGGTTGTCGACGTGCTCGAGCGATTCGTCGGCATGCGCTGGTACCATTGGGGCGTGCTGGGCGAATGCGCGCCGGACTTCACCGCGACACCCTTGCGAATCCCGCCCGTAACGTATCAGGACGCGCCCGTGTTCTATCACCGCCGAAGCACCTACGGCAACCTGCCCACCCAGTATGGGCAAGACGCGGAGCACATGCCCGAGGAGTATCGAGTCGAGCGGTCGGCGAGGGTGCTCTGGCGATCCGCGCTGATGAGGGCATCCTCGGTGCGCATGTGCGTGGCGAACCACACCGACACCCGTTGGCACGAGGTCTTCCCCGACAGGCCCAACATGTTCGCCTTGAGGGAAGACGGCACTCGAATGATGGGCAACGAAGGCCCGCACTCCTCGCAGAGATGCTACACCGATGAGGAGGGTTTCCAGGAGCACATCAAGGCGATCGACGCCTGGTATGAGAATCAAGAAGATCCGAGGCTGTTCGGTCGAGCGCAGATGTCGCCCAATGAGAAGTACGTCCTCTGGTTGCCCAATGACGGATTCCCCGGATGTCATTGCGAGCCGTGTAGCGCATTGATGGACTGGGACGCGCCAGTCGGCGAGCAGCAGATGAGGTTGATCTGGGGTTACATCGATCGTCTCTGCGCGGAAGTCAAGAAGAGATGGCCCGACAAGACCGTCTCAACGCTTCTGTATGGCGGATGGAACAAGATCCCCACGGACAGAGCGCTGCCTGAGAACCTGCTTCTGTGCAAGGTATGGACGGGTGTCATCGAGCCCTTCATGAAAGAGGACCGGTACTGGGATCAGAACATCGGCGAGATCGATCTGATCAACCAGTACTCGAAGGAGCGGATGCTGGTCTGGAGTCACTATCCGATCAAGCCTTACCAGATCACTTTCGAGCCGATGCCCTTCAACGCGCCGCACGTTCTGAAGCGGATATACAGCGAGAACCGCGAGAAGATCGGAGGCGTGGTGCTGAACGGTGGCTACCTGTCCGTCGCCCAGAACGGGCAGGCTCTCTACCTCTACTACAAGCTGCTGTGGAACCCGGATTTTGACGTGGACGCGGAGCTGGGTGAGTTCTGCCGGCTGCAGTTCGGCCCGGCCGCCGAGGAGATGAAGGCGTTCTTCACCCTCGGGATCGATCGCTGGGAGAAGACCAAGTGGTCCTACCTGCCCGCCGGGCTTTACAAGCATGTGACGCGCCTTCCCCGGGAGCTGTACTGGAAGGAGACCTATCCGCCCGAGGTGAGAGCCGAGATGCGAGCGATCCTTGGGCGCGCTCTGGCCGATACCGAAGAAGACAGCATGTATCGGGTCAAGGTGGCGTACTACAAGGACGCGCACGGGCCCTTCTTTGAGCTGGGCGACCTCAAGGACAGCTCCACGAGGGCCGTGTTTGACTGCGCGAAGACGACGGAGACCATCGAGATCGACGGCGATCTGGCGGAGTGGGAAGACGCGAAGCCGCTGCTGATGAAGGACAATGCCACCGGCGACGACGTGGAGGTGAAGACGGAGGTCTATACGGCTTACGACCAGCGCGCTTTCTATGTCGCGGGCAAGGTGCATGAGCCCGGCGAGCCGGTGCTCGCTCCGGAGAAGCTGCCAAGGGACGGCGAACTCTACAGCTACGACTCGATAGAGATCTACCTCTGCTCCGACCAGGAGGGCTTTGACGAAGCCGGGGTGGCGAAGATGGATCAGCACCATCAAGTCGTCATCAACTCGCGAGGGAGCCTGTACGACGGCTACAAGGACACGTCGGTCCGGACGACCGACGCGGACGTGACGCTCGACGTCGAGCACGCGGTCAGGCCCATGGGGAATGGGTTTCAGTTCGAGATGGGCTTCCCGTTTGAGGCGATCCACGCTCTCACTCCCGAGCCGGGGGATTTCTGGTACGTCAATTTCTATCGGAATCGCCCCAGAGATGACGGCTCGCCCCGACACCACGCGCTGGCGCCCACGCGGTCTGCCTTCGCCGAGACATCCAGATTCGCGATCATGAACTTCCCCAAGTCCCCACTGCTTCTGTACGACTTCGAGACCACGATTCCGGAATTCGGCGTGTGGAAAGAGCCATCACCTGAGGCCGTCTGCACGCACGAAATCAGGGATGGCATCGCTCACCTGAGAGTCACCTACCCCGAGACGGCGGAGAAATCGGGGCAGGTCGCGTTCTCGATCTCTCCGGGCGCGCCAACGGTGGACGCGCCGATTCTGAGTCACTACCGATTCCGCTACAGTGGACGCGGTGTTGAGGCGCTGACATTCCATCTCAGGTCGAAAGACTGGACGCAGCAGAACGTGAAGTACATGCCGCGTCACTCGCCGGATGAAGAGGTGGAAGTCACGGAGTGGCAAACGGCCGTGGGGGACAAGGTCTACCGCTATGATGACGGTGTGCAGGTGTTCCCGGAGTATCCGGGCGACATCAACAGCATCGGCATCGGACTCAACATGATTCCCGGGGCGGATGTTGTGATCGAGTTGGACGAGATCAGAATTGTGCCACGGTAGGCCGGCGACTACCCAAGGGAGCCGACATGGCGAGTTCCGACGCTGCCGCGATCCGGCGCGATTACGTCCGACGACTGGTCGCGCTGAAGCTGTGGCACGTGTGGCGGCTTCACAAGGATGGCATTGATCTTAGGACGGCCCTCACGGAGCGCGTGGACCTGTGTCGGATGAGCACGTTCATTGAGGGCACTGAGAGCCGGGAGCCGCTGGATGCCGAGGGCTGGCAGCGCGTGCTGGACGAACTGGCGGCGGTCTATGCGCGGCATGATGCCGACGCGACGAGTGGCGAGATCGAGGCTGAAGGTGTGGCGCTGCTCTGGCCTTCGCTTGAGCCTCGCATCGCGCGCGACGCCGCCGAGGCCGCGCGGAGCGTGGCGGAGTTATCCGGATGCTTCGCCCGCGAGTACAGGCCCTTCTACCACGAGCCCGACTCCGCCGATCACCTCACGCTCCACGTGCGAAACGCGCACCAGCCCGACTCGCCGTTCCACCATGTCCCCGAGATGATCGAGAGTCTGCAGGGCGCGGTTTCCGCGACAGAGCGCGATCGCCCCGACGTGGCGTGGGTGCAGTGCGGCACGTGGCTGAACAGTTTCCCGCCGTTCGCGAGGCTGTTCCCGCGGGCTTGGGCCGGTTCTGCTGAATCCAGCGGCCCGGGGAATCACTTTGGGTGGTGGGGGCAGTTTGTGGATCGGCGCGGCGGGTTCCACGGGGAGAACGCTCGGCGCTTCCGTGAGACGGGCGAGTTCCCCTACGCGGCCACGCTATGTCGCTGCCGGCTCGAGGACCTGCGCGAGCATCTGCTGGTTCTCGCCAATGACATGAACGAAGACAGACGACCACAGCTATGAGCGGCAAGTACGTGGGAGCCGTCCGGCAGTTCTACGACGGGATCCTCGACCGCAGTCCCCATATCGACGATAGAAGCCTGACGACGGACACGCCACTGTTCCCGAACGCGCTATCTGTCGATGGCGCCGAATGGCCGCCGCCCTTCGCCGAGTACACCGGCGAGGTCTACTCCAACATGGCGATCCAGGGCCCCCTGCTGCGTGGGCTGGCGAGCCTTTCTCGCCTGACCGGTGAGACGCGGTACCGGCGGGCGGCGGACGAATCGTTGCGGTTCCTGATCACGCGCTACCAGTTCCCGCAGACGGGGCTACTCCCGTGGGGAGGGCACGTGGCGCTAGACCTCACGACCGGCCTGGCATCGGGGATGGACTGCCCGGGCATGTGGGCGCAGCACGAACTCAAGGCGCACCAGCCGCCGTTTGGGATGATGTGGGATGTCGACGCCGCGGGGACCAGGCGATTCATCGAGGGCTTCTGGCGCGAGCACGTTCGCGACGACGGGTCGTACATGTTCAGCCGTCACGGCGACTTGGCCGGCGCGATGTCGGGCTGGTTCTGGGAGCACCTCGTGCGTGGAAACGACGGTTGCCAGTTCATGACGTCGGCCCTCGACTTGGCAACGTGTGCGGCGCTGATGTGGGAGAAGACGGGGCGGCGCGGGTGGTTGGACCGCGCCCTCGGCATGATTGCGAACTTCGAGGAAAGTCGCGATCCCGCGACCGGCCTGGGCGCCACGTCGTTTACGCGAGGGAGCCGCCCGGCGGTCCTCGAGCGGCACTGCCTCAGCCGCTACACGAAGTGCGCGAGTATCGGCCTCCGGCTGGGAGAACGGATCGGCGAGGAAGGCGAGTTCTTCATCCGCACGGCGCTCAACGACCTGCTCGCCTTCGGGCGGCACGGCTACGACGAGGAAGACAACGGCTTCTTCATGCGGCGCTGGCTGGGCGATGGGTCTCGGATAGACCGCGTGGGCCGGAAACCCTTGGACCTCTCGGGGTACGGGGCAAGAGGCACCAACGACACGCGAAATCCCGGATTGCCAGGGCTTCTGTATAGCTACGCGTTGGCCTGGCGGCTCACTGGCGAGACGGCGCTGCGCCCCACGATCGACCGCTTGCTCCAGCATCTCGGCTTCGATGATGACTTCGACTTCGCCCTCCAGGGGAGTGAGGGAAGCGCCTACATCCTGCAGGCTCTGCTCGAGCTAAGCGACGCCGACGAGGACAGACGCTGGCTCGACTTGGCTCACGCGGTCGCCGAGACGAGCGTGGCGAGATTCACCGGGGATCAGGGGCACTTCTTCGATTGGCCGGACTCATCCCTGTGCCGGTTGGGACAACGCCTGCCTCTCGCGCTGCTGCGTTTGGATGCCGTCGACCAGGGACGAGAGGATCTGGTCGATCCGGACCCCGGCGGCGGCACGTATCTCGACCCGAATCCCAAGATCCGCTGGCGATTCGACCGCCACGCGTACCAACTCGGGACGCCTCGATGCGCGTGTGTTGTGGGTGACCGCTACCCCCATGGTGGGGCGGCCGACGGCGTGTGGGACCGCGCGGGGATTCAGTCACTGAGTCTCGCAGCCGCGCCGGGCAATCTGTTCGAGGCCGGGCTCGGAGGGCTGGTCATCGAGCCGCTCGCGGACATCACCCCGAACTGCACCTTCGAGCTGCTTTCGCCTCGGACGCTGTTGCTGGAGAACACGAAGGAGCTGTGCGGGGAATCCGGGCGGGATGTGCCCGCGCTGATCTCGGCGGCGTACTCGCTCTCCGATGACCAGACCTTGGACCTCGATATCCAAGTGCAAGCGCTGCTTGTCGAGGGGGAGGACGAGCTGGTCATCCGCTGCGATAGCGCCCTCGCTCGTGATGCGGCAGTGGAGGAGGCGCCCGAGGGGCCTGGGGTCGCCGTGCGGCAGCGGAACTTGCGCGCCGTGATCATGGCGCACCCCGGAACCAAGGCGCGACTCGCGCGCCCAGAGAGCAATCGCGTGGTGTTCGAATGGCGCGTACCCGTAACGACCGGTTCGGTCCATCGCCTGCGGTTACGCGTGGTCCTCGCCGCCGAGACGATCTATCTGGCCGCTGAGTGTCGGAGGTTTGCCCAGGAACCACCCCTCGACGTCGCGCGAATGCGCCGCGAAGCGGTCGCCACGGCGCAGATGGTGACTACCACGTAGCGGCGCGTCAGTCTTCGTAGAGCTTGATGCTCTTGGCCTCAAGCGTGAACTCCGCGCCCGGCACTATGATGACGGTGATACCGAGACCGTAGAAATCCGATATCTTCTCGATTTGGGTGCCGTCCCTGTCCTTAGTTTGCCTGAGGTTCAGGACGGTCCAATCCTGTGTCTCCACGGCCGTCGTCGGGTTGGCTGATGGGTTGTAGTCGACTTGCAGCTTCTCCCAGTCTTTCGACCGCACCCACGCCTGCGCCGACTCCACGCCCTTCCCGTTGAAGCGGACGGGCCACTTGACGGTGATTGGGTTCTCGATCGTCGCGCCAGTCCCATTCGCGTAGAACCCCAGCGTCGCCGGGCCCTCGGCATCCGCCGGGAACGTGACCGTGAAGGTGGTCACCCCGCCTTCGGATGACACGTTCACATCGGCTTCGGGGACGTGCTCGGACCAGAGCGAGGGGTTGCTCAGTTCGAAGTCGAGCAGAGGCTCGCGCGGGAACGCCAGGACGCCGAAGGTCTCCGTCTTGAAGAACGGTTGGCCCATTGTGGGCGACCAGCCGTAGTAGCGCTCCGAGCCGTCATCGCGATCGCGGTTGCGGTAGAAGTTGACGGCCCAACTATCGCCGGGCTTCGGCGCTATCGCGCCCATCGATGCGAACGGGAGCCTGATCTCGAACTGAAATCCGTTGCCGAGGGGCGTCTCCTCGTGCTCGAAATCCATGTCGAACGCCTTGTCCAGGTCGCGAGCGTGAAGCGGCATGTGGCTGTCGAGTACCTCGCCTCGGGCGTTGAGCATGATCTGGTAGAAGCGCCCGCGCTGGTCCAGTTGGGCCTCGTCGTCGCCGGCTCTGTTCGGGCACATGAATATCTCGATGGAGTCATAGTCGCAGACCTGATCGTCGCGCTTCAGCGGCTCGGGGGGGAGGACCATTGTCTCGGGCTCGAAGACCCGCCCCGCAATGTAGATGTGCTCGTCATCGTAGGCGGTCATGACCTCGGTGCGAACTGTCGCGTCCTTGCCGGTCATGCTCTCCTTCAGACTGACCGAGGCGTAGCCGGTCCAGTCATCCAGCGAACCGTCGATGGTGATGGGGTCCCCCGCGCGCTCGCAGTCGGCAACTTGGGCGACGTTCTCGTCGAAGTGCTTGCCTTGGGTAAAGAACTTCTTCGTCGCCTCGTTGTACCAGACCATCCTGTCGTGGTAGATGGATCCCTCGGTCGTCTTCCCGAGGGCGGCTTGCAGCAGGGATTGCAGTTCACCCCGGACGTCGGTGGGGTAGTTCTCGGTCCAGTAGACGCTCTTAGGCATCGACCTCACGGGGCCGGTGCCGTACCGGAGTTGCACGTCCGGCGCATACGACCACTTGACGTTCTCCCACCGGTCGATGAGGAGGTCGTGATATGCCTTCATCTCGCCGGCGGCGGGGCCGAACATCAGGGCCGAGTACTCATCGATCACGCCGTCGGGGTCGACATCGGGGTTCCATGCGATGGACTGAAACAGGTATAGCATCGTGACGTCGTGTGCCAGCAACATGTGCCATTGATCCAGAACCAGGCCGCCCAGTTTTTCGCGGTTTTTGCGATAGAAATCACTCAGTACGTGAGGCGCGAGGTACGGCATCTCCAGATTCTCGATCCGGATGTGCTGCGGGTAGTGGTGGTACATGACTACACCGCCGACCGACCTGTTGTAGAGATCGTCGACCAGGTCTTCCGCGAACTCGAGGTACTTGGGCTCCTTCCAATACACCTCAGGGACGTTGTGGAACACCTTCGAGAGCATGATGTTGTCGGGCAGGTCGAAGCCGTCGGGGATTTCATTTGCGCCATACAGGTTGTAGACCACCACCTTGCCAGGCCATTTCACTGCCGCGTACCTGGCTAGCTTCCCCAGGTAGTGAAGCTCCTGAACGTATTTCGCGTGCAGGTGGCTGAACTTGGCGTTCAGCTCGGTGCACGTCTCGCAGAAGCATCCGGGGAATCCGTCGTTCGGGAACCAGTAGATATACCGTTCGTTGGGAACGCATCGGCGGTAGGTGAACTTGCGGTACTCCTCGCCCGTGCGATCGCCGAATTGGTACCAATCGTCGATGTCTTGGACGTGCTGTTGAAAGCCAGCCTCGGAGGTGTAGCACCGCTGCGAGGATTGGTCTCCCTGTTCCCCCATCATCCGGGTTCCGTCTTCGCGCATGGCGAAGTACTCGGGCTTGTCCGCATAGAACTCGTGCCAGTAGCAGTCGGTATGTATCCCAATACTCAGTGATGCCGTGCTCCTGCGCCTCAGAGCGTTGTGCCGCCACTGGTATTTCACTGATGGGGCGGTATACATCTTGTCGAATGACTGGTACATCTCGTCGTTCCAGTTCCTGAAACCGAAGACTGGCGCGTCGCTATACGAGACCGCCGGCACGACGACCTCGCGTTCTTTCAGGTCGGGGATGAAGATGCCGACACGTCCCGGGCAGTACCAGCGGATGCCGACGAATCTCTCAAGGAAATCGAGCGAGGCCATCGCCGTGCCGCGGCTGAAGGAAGACCGCGCCCAACTGATCGTTTGGCGGTCGGGGTGCAGGTTCTCCTTGAAGCCGTACTTCGGGTCGGCGTCTCTGCCGCAGAGGGCGATACCGTTGTCGAAGGAGACGACATTGAACCCATCGTATTCGTAGCCTTGCGCCTCGTCAGCCGCGGCGATGGAGTGCTCGTTCATCAGCGGGCCGATGTAGATGCCCGGCCGATCCGTCGTGTTGTCGTCGGCGACGATCTCGAACGCTCCGCCCGTCGCCAGGTCCAGGTGCTCTTTCACCAGCGTCGCGCACTCCAGATAATACGGGTTCGATGTGATCGTGATGATCTCGACCTGCGGCTCGCCGTCGGCGAACAGCACCAAGGGGGAACCGCCCTCCTCAAGCGTCAGCTCCACAGGCGTCAGGCCTTTGGACTCGTAGGGCGCCTCATAGATGGTCTTCAAGTGCGGATTGCTTTGGTCCCGGTGCGGGCTGACGACGTAGTGATCGTCGTTGTACTCGGGCGTGTCCTCGTAGATCGGACGCTCGTAGGCAAGAGCGCTGTCCATGGTCGGCACGACCATCAGGCCTGCCGTCAACGCGAGAGCCAGAGCCAGGCGCGTCTTCTGTCTTCTCATGCATTTACTTCCGGTGGTCCTTGATGAGATGGAAGGACGATTCGTAGAGATAATCACCGATCTTGGCGAGCTTGCGCGGGCGGGCACGATCGAGCAGCCCAACCCAGGCACATGCCCCGCGGTATCGCGCCTCGCCGACCCGCATCCCGATTGCTTCAACGAAATCGCTCTCTCTTGCGCTCACCGTCCAGTCGCTGCGATCGCCAATCTGATACGCCTCGCTGAAGGGATGCAGTTGGCAACCGTGGAGTCGGTCCGCGCGCCAGGGGGCTAGACCGAGCTGCGCCAGTTCCGAGAAGCGCTCCGGGTCCGCCGCCGAGTCGAAAGCGCGGATCAGCGCCCGAGCGAAGATGCCGACATCCGCGGCCCAATAGCCCTCCTGGAGAATGGGCCACTCGGCGATCACCACCTTGGGCCTGAGCGACCGGATGGTCGCGACCAAGCTTCGCTCAGTGGGCTCAATTCCCTGCCAGTTCTGATAGAGATGACAGATGCGATGGGGCTCGCGCCGTCGCCCGCTCGGCATGTCGTTCATGCTTCGGGTCCCCCGCATGCCGGCTTCCAGGCACCCAATGTTGTCGGTGGTGCGCCACATCTCGGCGGAATGGCTCCACAGATTCACCGGGCGTCCGCCGAACACGGTAGAGATGTCGTAACTGTCAGCCATGGCAACCCAGCACGTTGAGTTGACATGATGGCCGTGAGCTGTCCCGTAAAGAAGCCGTGGTTCTCCGCTCTCTCCGGACACAAGTTGCCAGTTCCGTTCGCCACGGCGCGCGATGGTGCCGAACTCACCCACTGCCCAGGCCACGCCTCCCGGGTCGAAGCACGCGTCGCGCAGAGCGACGCTCGTGGGACCCTCCTCGCGCGTCCACGTGCGGCCGCCGTCTTCGGTGCGGTATGCGATCGACCCCGGCTCGCCCACCAGGAGGCCTTGTCTTTCGTCGAGGAACCGCACGGCATTGAAGCGCATCGCATCGGCCGCGTCGTCAGATAGGCCCAGGTCGACTGACTGCCACGCTCGGCCTCCGTCGCGGGTGCGCATGAACGTGCCGCGGTCGCCCGCGATCCAGCCCTCACTGTGGCTCCGGAAGTGGATGCTCCGGATTGTCGCCGCGACACCAAATGGCGCGTCCTGCGTTGGAGCGTCCTGGCGACGCCATGTCCGGCCACCGTCGGATGTGGCGATGAGGGCCCCATACTCGCCCGCGGCCCAGCCGCGAACCTCGTCCAGGAAATGGACTGCCGACAGCCAGTTCCCCGTTCCGGTGTTCGCCAGATGCCTCCACGATTCTCCGCTATCGGTGGTCTTCAGGACGATCCCATACTCGCCCACGGCATAGCCCACGCGGTCATCGGCATAGCAGATGTCGCACAGGTAGCCTCCCCGGCCTGAGTAGACGGGAGCCCAATTCTCCCCGCCGTCGACCGTCGCCAGAATGATCCCGGCATTGCCGGAGATCGCCACGCGCTGGCTGCGCGGGCGCCCGCCAACAGCGAACCCTCGGCGCTCGTCGAGGAAGACCACCTTCTCCAACACGTGGTCTGTGTTGGATCGTTGAGCGGACCAAGTCGCGCCGCTATCGTTCGTGTGCCGAATCGTCCCGAGTCCGCCGACGGCCCAGCCCTTCTCTGGGGTGGCGAAGTGCACTCCCAGCAGGCCATCCCTCGCCGCGGTCGGCGAGGGTGCCCGCTCGAATCCCTCGTCCGTCTCGCCGGGAATCGTAACCGGGTCCACTGTCTCAGCCTGCGGGACCGGCCCTTCGAACCGGAGGAAGCCCAATCGCTCCAGCAGTCGGCATCGGCCATACTCCGGCGACCACGCGCTGATCTCGGAGCCTTGGCAAGTCGGGCTCTCGGCGTCTTGCGCGCCGCGCGCTCGTTTGAAGTTGCACCGCCACGTATCGGTGGCATGGTCCATCCCTCCGAGCGAGGCGAATGGGATCGCCAGAAACGCCTGCCAACGATGGGCGCTGATCTCAACCCGGACGCGAAGGTCCGGGTCCCAGCTTTCGTTCTCACACAAGGCCGAGACGCCGTATGGATCGTGGTAGCGCCTCAGCACATCGCCTCGCGAGTTCACCAGGATCGTGTAGTAGCCCGCGTGGTTGACGTCCGCTCCCTCGATGCCTGGCGCAAGCATGACCTCGACGTAGTCGCCCCAGTCGAGGCCGAACGCCTCGCGGCGATCCAGATAGTTGGCCCGGCGGTTGTCCTCACCGTACTTGGCCAGTTCCTGTTCCCGGGTGACAACGCGCAGATTTGCCGCGTCATCGTCATGACAGGCGAACTGGACGTAGAGGAACTCCCGGTCATACGCGACGCGCGCATCGGTTTCCGAGGCCGGCTCGGCGCCTGTCTGATCGATCCAGAAATCGCTGACCGTCTCCGAATCAGCCCAGAGGTCATCGCAGAGATCGTCGACGCCGTCCCGCCTCGGCCTGACGGCCAGGCTCGGAGTATCTCGCGGCACGATGCGATCGATGTGAGGCAACTCAGATGCAATGTACGCGTGCCTCGGACCCGGATGATCGAACTCCTCCGGCGTCGACAGGAAGCGTCCCTCGCCCAACTCGTTGCCGGTCTGTCGGAAGAACGCTGATTCGGCGGACCGCGTCCATTCGGCCGGCTCGCCTCCTCGCTCCGGTCGCCGCCGGAAGAAGTCGACGCCCCACACGCTGCCATCAACGGCGAGCGGCTCCAAGTTCGCCAGCGGCACGGTCAGGTCGACGGCCCACCCGTCGCCGCCGTGGGTCACCTCGACCTTCGCGCCGGACTCCCAACATGGCCAGTACACGCCGTCATCCCATGGGTCGTAGAACGCGCCCACGACCTGCCCAGTCGGAGCGATGGCTACGTAGTAGTAGCTCCCCTCGAGGTGGATGCGCGGCGCCCCCGATCTCGCGGGCGGCGCCGCCACCATCGGCAGCGGATTCCCGACATGCCGCACGGGAGCGAGATGCGCCGGACAGTCGCCCGCCGCAACGGCAGTCAACGTGAGGAGCACGCAGTCGTCGGTGAAGATGCTCCGCGCCCGGTCACCGATTCCCTGAAGCCACTCGCGGAAACGATCCGGCCCGGTCACCCAGGCGTCTGTCTTCTGCAACGCCTCCGTGTTGCCGGACCACAGCGCCTCCGCATCTGGGTCGATCTGGTCTTCAGACATGAAGGAGACGTCCTGCGAGCGGCTCTCGAGGCACGTGATGCAAAGTCGGAGGTGGTCCTCCTCGACGCGGCAGGTCGCGTGGGTGGCGCAAGCTGCCGGAGTGCCCTTGAAGTCCCGAACGAAAGCGTCAACGCGCTTCTCGGGCAGACTGGCGGCGTTGAGAACATCCAGGTCCGCCACCGACAGGTTCTGTCGGGCCAGACTCGGCGGCTCCTGAAGTTCCCACGCGTCTTCGTCCATCAGCCAACGCATCTCGTCGAGGGTGATCCCGCACTTCTCCGCCACCACCGGCAGGATGTTGAAGCTGGCCCAATGATGGGTGCGGATGAAGTCCACGAATGACATGCCGTGGCGTTGCTGGATGGTGGCGTGCAGATGCGCCGTTGACTGGCGTTCCGTCATCTCGTGGTCTCCCGAAGTCCCCGTGCTCGCGAGGCGGACGATACTGAGGCGCTGGTCCCCCATATAACCCGCCAATCGGGGCAGGTGTCAAACGCTCGGTGCTCGCGGCTTTCGCGGTCGCGGTACAGGTTCCTGAGCCTCTGCTGATGAAGTGTTACAGCGAGTGATCTCGACCCATTGGACATTGGAGCGCGCGATGAGACTGCATTTGCTCGCAACCGGATTCCTTTGCTGGGTGATGGCGGCCGACCAGGTTGGCGCGGCCGACTACTACGTCTCTCCCCAGAGCCAGCTCGCCGACGACGCCAATCCCGGCACGGAGGCCGCGCCGCTCAGGACGCTGGCCAAGGCATGTGACCTCGCCATGCCGGGCGATGTGGTCCATCTCGGGGCAGGGACGTATCGCGAGACGCTTCGGCCCGCGCGATCCGGCGAAGCGGGGAAGCCGATTCGCTTCGTCGCGGTTCCGGGGCAGCGGCCCGCCCTCAGCGGCACGGAAGAGCTGACCGGCGCGTGGGAGATCCACCAAGGGAGCATATACAAGCTGCGGACCGACCTCAGGTTCATCCAGCTCTTCGTGGACGGCCAGATGATGCCCGAGGCGCGCTGGCCGAACACGCCGCCGGGCGACGTGATGACATACAACCGCGCCGAGGCGGGTGAGGGCACGGGCTACGAGATCCTGGCCGATCCGAACCTGCCGCCGGGCGACTGGAATGGCGGCGTGGTGCTGATCTGGCCTGGACAGCGCTGGGTTAGCGGCACCCGCCACATCACCGAATACGGACCCGGCAAGTCGCTACGTTTCGACCGGACCTTCGAGGCCGAGAGGAAAGACCAGTATCACGCCAACGATCCCTACCTGCCGCGCGCCGGCAACCCCTACCTCCTGATGGGCAGCCTCGACGGCCTCGACAGCCCCGGCGAGTGGTACCTCGACGAGACGACCGGCACGGTCTACCTGTGGACGGCGGATGGCGCCTCCCCTGAGACGCGCGCGGTGGAGGTCAAACAACGCGACCACGCGTGCGATCTGAGCGGGCTAGCCTACATAGAGGTCAGCGGGTTGGACGTCATCGGCGCCGCGGTCAGCATGGCGGACGCGCAGCACTGCCTCCTTGACGACTGCCGCTTGCGCTACGTCGAGCACCACCGAGAGACCGACCTGCACAGGTCCCCGCCGGCTCTCAACGTGATTTCCGGCAGCGACAATGAGTGGCGGCGCTGCCTGGTCGCCTATGCGCCGACCTGCGCTCTGGCGATCGGCGGCGAGGACAACCGCCTGGTCAACTCGATTGTGCATGACGCTAACTACCTGGGCACCGGGCGCGGCGGGTTGGACCTCGCCGGTTCCGTAGGCGCGTTGGTCTCGCACTGCAGCCTCTTCCGGGCCGGGCGCGATACCGTCCGTCATGGCGGCAGCAAGCGCATTCGCATCGAGTATTGCGACGTGTACCACACCAACATGCTCAACGCCGATTCGGGAGCCCTGTACTGCTGGGGCGACCGTAGCCAGGCCGGTGTCATCGCGTACAACTGGGTCCACGACAACCTCGGCGATAGCACTGTCGGCATCTACCTCGACAACTTCAGCAACGGCTTCTCCGTGCACCACAACGTGGTCTGGAACTGCACGGGCAGCGGCATCCGACTCAACAGCGACGCGATTGGGCACCAGGTCTACAACAACACGATCCAACAGGTCCGCGAGCCCTTCGGCACCTATTGCTACGCCAACTACACGCCCACCATGCAGGGCACTCGGATCGTCAACAACCTCGTCAACGAGGCCATGCATCCCGGCAACCCATCGGAGTTCGTGCAGGGCGATCTGGGGCCTGAACTGCACCACAACGGCCCTGGCGCGGTTGACTCGAACGCTTACCCGACTGTCGGCTCGGGGGCCATCGACACCGGGGTCATCGTCGAAGGGATCACGGACGGTTTCGAGGGCGAAGCCCCCGACTTGGGGGCGTTCGAATCCGGCGGAGAACGCTGGGTAGCCGGCGCCGACTGGCAGGACCCGGACGCCTCGCCGGCTCCGACGCGCAACCTACAGTACGCTCCCCGCGGACCGGTCACGGAGCAAACGATGATCGTCGACGGGCTGGCGCTATGGCTGGATGCCGAGGATCGAGCGACGCTGGACGTGGAGCCTGACGGCACCGTCACGGCCTGGCGCGACAAGTCGCCGGCGGGACACGTCGCGCGGCCAGGGATTGCCACGGGCTCTGTCCAGCGGGTTGAAGACGCCCTCAACGGCCGGGCGGTCGTGCGCGGTCAGGGGACGGGTAACCTGCGCATCGATAGCGGCGGGGGCGAGCCCGGCCCCGTCACCGTGCTCGTCGTCTCGCAGGCGCCGGAGGCCGCCGGCCCGTCCTGGCAGCGCGTGATCGCGAGCTTCACCGGCGAGGGCGTGGAGTGGGAGCTTCCGAACTGGATGATCGGCCATCCCGGCCGCGCCGAGGCCGCAACCTACTCCGCTCAGATCTTCATGGTC
>CAZKUN010000108.1:0-1611 GCA_964555935.1 uncultured Armatimonadia bacterium
TCAGGGCCGCGTTCCGCACCCGCACGTGCAGGCTTCGGCCATCAGGATGTTGAAGTCCCGGCGTGAGTGGCTGATTCGCGGGATGTTGCGCGCAGCGTCTGTCTCGATGCGCGCGTGAGGATGATCCAGGCCATGACCAACGGACCACCCGCAACTGAGCCCAATGTGGCAGACGGATTCTCGCCGTCTCATGGGGAGGCCTGCCTTGTCCATTGCCTATGTATCGACCTGGAGAAGTCGGGGCAGGCAGGCGCGGCGATGCCCACCGAGCAGTGGGACAGGTTCAACCTGAGCCTGGCGAAGTACCTGCGCCCTGTCGTCGATGACTTGGGCTTGCAGGACTCGGTCATCAAGTTTATGGGCGATGGCTGGCTTGTCTTCTCGTCGGATGTGGAGCAGGTCAGGGCGCTCTGTTGCCTTGCGCTCATTGTGGCGCGCAGATTTCAGGATGGCCTGAGCAAGTCTGTAGACATGCGTCCAGAGGATGTCCCGCCCCCGCGGCTGTCCATCTGTCAGGGGCGCGACCTGCTGGTCGTTCTCCCTGATGGTCGCAAGGATTGGGTCGGTGACAGCGCCCGCCGCGCAACGCGCGTCTGCATCTGCCCTGAGCCGAAGGAGATCATCGTGGACGACGCCACGCGCACGATCGTCTCCCGCGACTTCCACAACGCGCCCGTGGATCTTGGGAAGTTGCCGCCAGACCGGCGTCCGAAGGACGACGGAGAGCAGTGGGCGCTTCATCGTCTGAGTGGCCTGAAGCCCGAGGCCGGGCAGGGCTCCCACGCGCCTTTGTGCTTCGTCCGGACGCTTGAGCTCCTCGGCGACACCGCGCGGGCGGAGGCGCTCATGCAGCGCGCCACCCGAGGGCCGAAGGCGGTGCCAACCGCGTCGGTGGACTCAGGCATCGCACGGCGCTGGAGCCGCTTGCTGCGTGAGCGCGCAGAGCATGGCGACCGGCCCGGCGCCGAGCGCCCCAAGGCCGTGCCGGCGGACCCCAGGGCCTATCCGCCTGGCCTGCAGATGTGGAGGCAGGAAGGGAAGCTGGGCGAGATTATCGGCGGACCAGGGCACACGCACCCCACGATGGTGTGGGTGCCCCAGGGCGAATTCCGCGTGGGCAGCGACGGCGCTCACGGCAACGAGGCTCCCGCCCACCAAGTGACAATTACACGTGGCTTCTGGTTGAGTCGGTGCCTTGTCACAAACGCGCAGTACGCGGGGTACCTCAACGAGCGCCAACGAGAGCAGGACGACGCGCACCTCGACTCCATTACCGACGACAACAACTACTGGCGCGAGATCCATCAGGAGGGCGGCGTGTGGAAGCCCATCGGCAACCGGAGCCAGTTCCCGGTTGTCGGCGTCGACTGGTACAGCGCCAGGGCGTATGCCGCCTGGTATGGTCTCCGCCTGCCGACCGAGGCTGAGTGGGAGTTTGCGGCGCGCGGGCGCGAGAATCGCGTCTACCCCTGGGGAGATGTGTGGGACAGGGAGAAGTGTTGTAGCGCAGACGCCCCCGGTCGGCCCTGGATGTACCTGGACGGCCGCTACCATCCCGACTCAGCGCGAGCGACGAATGTGCCACGGCGTCTCATGGAAGCCGCCACGCAC
>CAZKUN010000108.1:1621-16805 GCA_964555935.1 uncultured Armatimonadia bacterium
ACGGTCGACGGCCACCCGACTGGCGCGAGTTGGTGCGGTGCGCTTGACATGGCAGGGAACCAGATGGAGTGGTGCGAGGATGTGCCGCGTGACTACCCGGATGACGGCTCCTCGTGGGTTGACGAATACGAGCCGGACCCGACTCCGGGGTTGGTCCGCGCCGTCAAGGGGGGCAACTGCTTCCACGGGCAGGACGAGTGCCGGGCGAGTTGTCGGAAGAACGCTACCAGCCCGGATTACGCTAATAACTCGATCGGCTTCAGGTGCTTGTACGCACCAGAGGACCAGGACGCGGGCGGTTGACCCGAGAGCGGCCAACGCTTCACGTTCGTTGGGCGCTCCGGCGGCGGCGACGGCCGACGGGCTGGAAGCGCCCGTCGCTACGCGAAGGCGAGAGGATTGAGAGTGCGGGACGCGGATCGCGGGCCGGATGGGGCCCCAAACATCCCGCATTCGGCCCCTCCAGACGACTGGCGGTGACGAGCGCGCATCACGCCGTGAGGACGTGCCCGAGGCATGTGGGCGATTTTCGCACCGTCTGGTTTGTCGTCACGTGACGACAAACATCCGCGTCGGGTGTAGCGAAGGCAGGGCGCGATGAATCGCGCCCCTACGCGGACGGCAACGGCGTCGGGACTGAAGTCCCTCTTGCGGGGTGTGCAGGAGGGCGGGGATGGGAGGGGCAGATGAGGGTTCGGAGTGTGGGTCGGGCGACCCGCAGGTACGGACGGCACCGGTCAACGGCAACGGCGTCGTGGAAACTCAGACGACGAGTTTCCCTGGGAGTTTCCCTGGAGATCCGACCCACGACAGCGCCGAACTGGAAGTTCGGCCTGCGCGGTCAACGGCGGCGGGTTAGTCCGCGAGCACTAGTGGCCCGCCACGGTCGCTGGGCAGGAGTTCCCACGCCGCGAGAGGCAGGCCTCGGCGCTCGTAGTAGCGGGCTTTCACCTGTCGGAGGAGATCGGGCACGGCCTCCCGGTGGGCATACGCGAACATGCACCCGCCCATGCCGGCTCCCGTGACCCGCGAGCCGATCACGCCGTCGACGCCGTCGCAGATATCGACGAGCAGATCGAGTTCGGGGCATGAGCAGCCGAAACCGCCTGGTTGGCGGTAGAGCTGGGCGGACTCGCGCTCAGCGGCGTCCGAGCTGTCGGCGAGATGGATCAGGCGCGCCAGCGCGTCGTCAGAGACCGTGTTGTCGTAGGGCTCGCCGCGTTCATCATCCAACCACCGCACGATTCGATCTCCGTCGTGAGCGGCCTGTAGCAGAACCCGCATCTCGGCCTCATCCCGGCGCTCCAGCGCCAGGCGATTGCGCGCGCCCCGAGCCGGCTCGCAGAGCGTCCACATGCAGGGCGAGCGGAGAGGGTACTCGGCCTGGTCGATCCGCCAGTGCCGGAGCGGGCGCTCCAGCTCCCCGGCGCGGCTCCCGGCGAGCTTCAGCGCCAGCTCGTTCGTGCAGTCGATCGGAAGGGCCTGGAACATCTCGTAGATCCGGCTGACAGGCACGCCCAGGTTCTCTGGGGTCAGATCCGCGACGCACTTGATGCGCTCGGCGTGTTCGGGGAACATCTCGCGCAGGAGCGTTGCGCCGACGACCTGCGACAGGCCTCGCGCGGTGGCCTTCTCCCGCCCTCCCACCGACTTGCGCGCCTCGACTAACGTATTGCACAGCACGATTCGCCAATCGTCCGGAAACGGGATGTGGTGCTCTTCGTACGGGTCGAAGGGGATGTCATATTTGACATGCAGGACGTGACCCCGCCGGCAGAGCATCTGCGCACCGGTATCGCCCGGTCCGCCGCGAGAACCGCAGTACCACTCGCCGGCCCCGATCACCCGGATGGCCTCGCCCATCGGGATGTCGAGTTGGTTGAAGTGGATGGCGGCAATTCCCGCGAGAGTCGCCAGAGCCGACGAGGAACTGACGCCCGCCGCCATTGGGATGTCGCCATCGACTACGAGATCTAGCCCGCAGAGCTGGCGGTCGCTGTAGTGGTTCTGTAGCGCGAGCATGGGCCCGATCGTGTAGTTCTGCCACGCCCCGACCTCGACGTGGTCCCAGGCAGCCTCAACCACCTCCATCCAATCAGATCCGCGCTCGTCGTCAGGCAGGAGGTCGGATATCCCGAAGGAGTAGTCCGGGTACGCCTGATGGGGGCTGTGAAGGGATATCACGTCGTCCGTTCGAGGCTGGACGAGGGCCACGATCTCGCGTCCAAACACGACGTGGTTCTTCCAGGAGTATTGGGTGTCGGTGTGGATGCCCATCGTGTTGATGCGGCCCGGCACGCGGATGAGGGCGCAGGGGATGCTCGGGTCGAGCGTGGTGTCCGCGGCCTCAATGACTCGCCACATGAGCGCGAGACGTTCGTCGTGAAGCGTCGCGTCGGCGCCGTATATCCGTGACAGCGTTGCGGCGAGCCCTTCGTCGGGCTGGGCGAGGCGCTGTCGCCATTGAGCCACGGTCATCATCGTCGCGTGTGGGTAGATGCTCACGTAGGTGGTCCTCGCTAATTGTGTTCAGCAACGGCAGGGCGGATGCTCGTGCTTATTCGGCGTTTACCGAGGCGGGTCCTCGCGTAGCGGCGCGTTGCGTTGGTGAGTCGAAAACTCCGGGACAGGTCACCGAGTTTCGCAGACGACTCGAAATCGGTACCTGTCCCGGAGTTTTTCTCGCCGCACTTGTTGGGAGGCACGAGCAGGTTTCTCGGGCGTCGCTCATGAAGTGTCCGCGCGATTGGCGTGCCGAATCCGTATGGGTAATCATGACCAAGGGGTGCTCACTTGATGACTCCGCGCGAACGTGTTGAGGCCGTGATGCGAGGCGAAACGCCCGACAAGATGCCGCTCACCATCTACGAATGCATGATCCCCCAGTGCACGGCTGAACGCGAACTCCGCGACCGTGGCATGTGCATCGTATATCGTAGCATGAACGTGTACCGGACGGTCGCGCCCAATGTGAAGCACAACAGCGAAAGCGTCGTGATCGACGGGGCCTCGCACGTGAGGAGCACTGTTGAGACTCCCGCCGGGACGCTAACCGGGCTCACGCGACCGGCCGGTTTTACGTCGTGGCATATCGAGAAGCTCTTCAAGGGCCCTGATGACTACAAGGCCCTGCGCGCAATGGTCGAGGACGAACGGTATGAGGAGAACTACGCCGCGTACCAGCAGATGGATGATTACCTCGGGTCCGACTTCATCCTCCGGGCGGGCGTGGGTTCCACGCCACTGCATCAGATCATGATCTCGTGGATGGGCGTGGAGACGTTCGCCATCGAGTGGGCCGAACGTCGCGATGAGATCATCGCGCTCAACGACGTCATGGTGAAGAAGCGCCGCGAGGTCTACCCTCTCGTCGCCAACTCTCCGGCGTCTCACGCCAACTATGGCGGGAACGAGGTGCCCGAGGTCATGGGGCGGGAGCGTTTCCGCGATTACTGCGTGCCGGTCTACGAGGAGGCCGCCGAGGTGCTGCGGGAGGGCGGGGTTCTGTTGGGGTCTCATCTAGACGGCAACGGCATTGCATGGGCCGACGAAGTGGCCGGCTCTCCGCTCGACTACATTGAGGCTTTCACGCCGCCGCCGGACTGCGACCTCTCGGTCGCCGAGGCGCTCGACCGCTGGCCGGGCAAGTTCCTCTGGCTGAACTTTCCCTCATCGATCCATCTGGCCACCTCGGCCAGAATCGAGGAGATCACGCGCCAGTTGATCGACGAATCAGGTCCGGGCGACCGCGTCATCATTGGCATCACCGAAGACATGCCGGCCGATCGCTGGCAGCAGAGCATGCTGACCATCGCGCGCACGATCGACGACTGCGCGAACTGAACCAACTGGACGATCGCGAGTGAAGGAAAGGCTGACATGAGCGTGAGCAAGCAAGACAGAGAAGTCATCAGAGATCTCGCCAAAGAGATTGCGGAGATCGCGGCGCTCCCGAAGCAGCAGGAGACGATTGCTCTGTGGAAGGCGTCAAATAGCCTGAAGCCCGTCCGACCGATGGTGATGATCGACCAGATCCCGTGGCATGAGATGGAGGTCGACGGGGAGCTGTCGCTTCAGACCGAGGACGGGTTCTGTCGGGGCCTTGAGGGTAGGCTTCGTCGGACGCTGTATTCGTGGCGACACATGCCGGTCGATATGGTCGTCGAGCCGGTCATTGATATCCACAAGGCCATCACGAACACGGGCTTTGGGGTGGCGACGATCGAGGAGACGGCTGTGAGCGACCCGAGAAACAGCGTGGTCGGCCATGGCTACATCGCTCAGATTACGACCGATGAGGACGTTGAGAAGATCCTCACGCCAGAGGTCGGCCTGAACGAGGAGGCCTCGGCGCGGGTGGAGGAGAGGGCGCGCGAGCTGTTCGACGGTATTCTCGATGTGCGGATGCAGGGGACCGTGCCGAGCTTCGCGCCGTGGGACGTGATCGTGCAGTGGTGCGGAGTCGAGGAAGTGATCATGGCGCTGGTGGACCGTCCGGCGTTCGTCCACAGCATCATGGCGAGGTTTACCAAGGCGCATCTGTCGATGCTCGACCAGCTCGATGAGCAAGGATTGCTCGGCTCTCACCAGGGCACGATCCACTGTAGTGGCGCTTACACCGACGAACTCCCGGCCGCAGGCTTCGACCCCGCGCATCCCAGGACGACTGACCTGTGGACGTGTGGCATGGCGCAGATCTTCTCGACGGTCTCCGCGGCGATGCACCAGGAGTTCGAGCTGGACTACGCCCGCGAGTGGTATTCGAGGTTCGGCCTGGTGTACTACGGGTGCTGCGAGCCGCTGGACGGCAAGATGGACATCGTCAGGAAGATCCCGAACCTGCGGAAGATATCCATGAGCCCGTGGGTGGATACGGACGCGGCGGCTGAGCGGGTCGGCGGCGATTTCGTCTTCTCCCGCAAACCGAGCCCGGCGTTCCTTGCGCCCGACACGTGGCACCCGGATCAGGTGGAGGACGACCTCCGGCATACGGCCGAGCGGTGCGCGGTCCACGGGTGTCCGGTCGAGTTCATCCTGAAGGACATCAGCACCGTTCGCTACGAGCCGCAGAGGCTCTGGGAATGGGCGGACATCGCGATGAGGGTGGCTGAGGGCTAACGGCCGTGGGGGCGCCAGATTCCGAAGTCCTGCTCGTTGACCCACTGCTCCGGTGGCGGGCCCTTCGGCGGATCTGGGAGGGGCGAGAACTCGCGGAGGATCCAACGGCCGATGCGCGTGCCGATGAACGCGGAGACGAAGACCGCGAGCGGGACGCCAAGTCCGGGCAGCAGCACATCGAGAAGCGTCGTGTCACCTGGGATTGAACTGGGATAGGCAATCAGCATGATGAGGATCAGCGCGACGAATGTCAGTGGAAGCACGGCGATCGCCGCGACGGGTCTGCGTCGGTCGATTACGGCGACGAGGATGCCCGGGAGAAGGCCGGCGCCGAACGCCAGGATGAGCACCACCTTGAATGCGCCGGGCTCAAAGGCGCTCATCGCGACCACAGTCAGGACGCAGAGCAGCATGTGACTGGCGGCCGCCAGCGCGGTCCACTGGTACTTCGCCTCGCGCATACCACTCCACGTTGGGAAGTAACCGCTGCGGGTATCCGTCATAATGCGAAGACCCTCCCCGGTCCGCGTCCTAGTGGCATAGACGCGTGGGCGAGGGTTCGGTTGCGGTGAGGGTGAGATTGGGTGGAGGCGCGGGCCGGATACTTGCGGCCAGACCTGCGGTCTGATCCTCGTATTCGGCCCCCCTGACGGCAGCCGCGTCAGTCGTTCTTGGGACCCGGTGGACGCCAGATGCCGTAGACGTCGGGATGGAGCGTCTCGGGTACGAGTGGGCTTGTCTTCGATCGGGAGCGGGCGCCTAGCCTGCCAACCAGCCTCCGGCCGGCCTTCGCGCCGATTGCTGCGAAGACGAAGATGGCGAGCGGCGCGAGGACACTCCATAGCATGACGCCGGCGAACGTTGATCTCGCCTCGGTGAGCCCCAGAGCAATGGCCGCCCAGACACCGGGTACGATTGCGGCGGCGGCGATCGGACGGCGCCTGTCGACTGCCCCCAGTACCGCCCCGTATGCGAAGCCGCCCGCGACGACCGCAGGGATGGCGATCCACTCGGCGCCCCTTGTCACGGCCGCCATGGGCCACGCCACCAGCAAGGCAACGGCGCTTCCCGCCGGTGCGCCCAAGAACAGGCCGATGTATGTCAGGTGCCACCCGTCGACGTGGTACGGCGCCACTATGCGGAGGAACCAGTCGTCTGTCTTGGTAGTCATGCCTATCACTAGCGTCTCCAGTGGGTGGACGCGTGGGCGAGGGTTTGGTTGCGGTGAGGGTGAGATTGGGTGGACGGCGCGGGCCGGATACTTGCGGTCATGTCTCCGACATGATCCTCGTATTCGGCCCCTCCGACGGCAAGGTCCGCAGGCAAGAATGCCTGCGCCACTAATCAAGTCCGAGTTCCTTGCGGATTTCGGCGAGTTTGGCGCGGGTCTGGTTCTTGTAGCCCTCGACGCCGTCCTGCTGGTATGTCGGCTCGTTTTCGAGGTCGAGCGATCCGTCCGCAGTGACGTGGAGGCCTTGGAGCCTGCCCTTCACCGCGACCGCGTCCATCAGAATGCGCATGAGACCGAAGAGGCTCGCCTCGTCGCGGCGCGGGACGGTGATGAGCACGTTGGGGACGCTGTTGGCGGTAAGATCGGCGATCGTCCCGGCGAGCGAGGCGTCCTGGATCTTGCCGAAGGGCAGGTCTTTGAGATCGGCGAGGTCGCCGCTGACATCGGGATCCTCGGGTACGATGGTATTGGAGGAATCGAGTTCATCCCAACGGACCAGCACGACTACCTTGTTGCGAGGGCCGCGGACGACGCCGTTGAGGATGGAGTGGTTGCCCGTAGGCCCGCGGACGCCAATGACGTCGAGCCCGCCGCCGCGCTCCTGGATCGATTCTGAGTAGAGCTGCGTGAACCAGTCGCCGAGGTACCGGTCGTCGGCGTAGTTGTAGAGCAGCAGCGTCTGTTTGCCGGCGTAAGCCTCGGCGAGGTGGAGCCACTTGGCGAGTCGGAAGGCGACGTTGCCTCTGGCGGACGACTTGAGACCGAAGGCTTGCTCGTGGGCGGCGGCGTAGCCGGCCATTGCCGCGTCGATGCGGCCTTTGGGAGAGACAACATCGGCGTTTGCCGCGAGAGCCATGGGGAATAGGCCGACGGGCGAGGCGGCGGAGAATCGGCCGCCGACGCCGTCGGGGACGGGCAACATGCCGAAGAGAGCATCGCCGTCCGCGCCGCCGTTCTTCCGGAACAGCAGGCTGCTCTCGGTTTTCTGAGTGGTGGCGACGACGCGCTTGGCGGGGTCTTCGACTCCGGCGTCGATCATCGCATCGCGGACGAGCATGGACGCGCCGAAGGTCTCGGCGGTCTTGCCAGAGCGGCTGACGATGTTGACGAGCGTGCGCTTCAGCTTCTTGCGGTTCGCGAGGTCGCGGAGGATGGCGTTAAGCCGGCGGACGTCGAAGGTGTCGCCCCCGAAGTGAACCTCCATGCCGCCGCCACGGTCTTTCCTGCTGAGTTGATTGTGGGCGGGCCCGTCGAGCACCTCGCTGATGAGCCGGGGCGCGAGGTCGGAGCCACCGATGCCGAGCACGAGGAGCGCGTCGAAGCGCTTGCGGGCTTTCTCCGCCAAGGCGACGGTATCGGCGATGATCTCCTCGCGGGTGTGGCATTGGGTCCACGCGCGCCAGTGCTTCTCGAGGGTCTCGTAGCCGGCTTCCTGCTCGGCGATCATGTCGCCCTGGATCGCTGCGAGGGCGCCGTCAAGTTCCTTGGCATGGACGGGAGAGATCTGGGCCTTGATGGCGTCTTTCCCGGGAATCGTTAGGGTGATCGGGGATGCCGGCATCGGAAAGACCTCGTGTCGGAATGGGTTTGTTGACTACTGAGAACCATAACATTCCCGATAGCATGAAGAGGTCCTTTCGTGGCCGCTCGTGGGTTTTGCGCTTCTGTTACGCTGCGTTCTCACGCGCGCGGTCTTGGCACGGGACAAAGCCAATAAGCGACGCCGCTTGCCGCCCGGCTCAGAGCTGAGCGTGACACGCGGCGCACCCCTGGGAAGACGGAGCGGATCGGCCATGGCATCGGCAGAAGAGAAGCAGCAAGGGCAGTGCTGTGAGGAGAGTCGGACCGAGTCGCATCGGGATAACATCAAAGGGCTCCTGGCGAACGAGACGTACCGGTCGCTGATCGGTCAGCTAACGCAGTCGTCGGCGCCGCCACCACGGCCGGCGGACTCGCCGGTGGTTCCCACGCACGAACTGCCCATCGCTCGACAGGATCCCGCAGTGCCGAGCCTTACGCCTGCATCCAGTTAGGCATTCCTCCACTCGAGCATCCCTCCGTCCGGGCGTCCGTTGACGCCGCGTTTGGCCCCATGATATACTCGCGCCGCTGACGCGCAGAAACGGCTGGCTCCACACCAGGAGCCGGCCTTTAGGGGATTCTTCCTTGGGACACTTGATCAGGATGGAGAAGTGGGCCGAGAACCTCGACGAGGTGACGGTGGGCGAATGGCTGAAGCGCGAGGGCGACAGCATCGAGCCGGGCGAGGCGATCGCGGAACTGATCACCGAGAAGGCGACCTTCGAGTACGAGCCGGAGGTCGGCGGCGTGCTGCTCAAGATCTGGGCTGAGGAGAACAGCACGGTGCCCGTGGGTTTCGTGATCGGGTTCATGGGCGAGGCGGATGAGGCGATCCCATCTGAGATCGAGGGCGAGAACGAGGCCTTGATCCAGGCCACGAAAGCCGAGGCGCGGCTGAGCCTGGACTGGCCTGAGGGCGAGAAACCAGAGCCGCCGAAGCCGCCGACAATGGGCCGCGTCCGCGCGACGCCGCCGGCGCGCAGGTTGGCGCGAGATGCGGGCGTGACGCTCGAGGATGTGGCGGCGTTCGTCGGCGAGAGTCGGCGGATTACGGATCGAGACGTGCAGGCGTTTGTGGATGAGAAGGGCGAGTGAGGACGGCTGCCGGCTGGAAGCCGGCGGTCCCGGGAACGACGCGGCCAGTGCCGACGACGGGCGACGCCAAGTGAGCGAAGGAGCGAGGATATGCCAGTTCCAGAGCAGAGAGTCGCGTTGATTACGGGAGCGAATCAGGGGATTGGCAAGGCGATTGCTCTTGCGCTGGCTGACGATGGCTGCAACATTGCGGTCAATGATATCGTGGAGGAAGATGCGGCGGAGGGGACCCTCGCGGAGATCCGCGCGAAGGGCGTGGAGGCGATGTACTGCCAGGCCGACGTGCGCGATCTGGACGCGGTCAAGGCCATGGTTGGCGCGATTGCGAAGGAGATGGGCGGGCTGCACGTCCTGGTCAATAACGCCGGGATCATCCGCGATAACTACCTCGCGTTCATGAAGCCCGAGGAGTGGGATGATGTGGTGGATATCTCGCTCAAGGGCACGTTCCTCGTGACCAAAGCCGCGATCCGCCGGATGGTGCGCGCGAAGTGGGGGAGGATCATCAGCCTCTCGAGCGACGCGGGGCTGATGGGCGACATGCTGCGGGTGAACTACTCGGCCGCGAAGGCTGGAGTCGTCGGATTCACGAAGGCGGCGGCCCGCGAGTTGGCGGCCCAAGGCATCACGGCGAACGCGGTAGCCCCGGGCGTCATCAACACCGCCATGATCGCGGACATCGAGGAATCGCGCCGCCAAGGCATGCTCGACATTATCCCCCTCGGACGTTTTGGCGAACCCGAGGACGTGGCGCATCTCGTGCGGTTCCTCGCGAGCCCGGAGGCGGAGTACATCACCGGTCAGGTGATCCAGGTTGACGGCGGCCTGAGAATGTAGGCGTCGCGCAGGAACAATCGATTCCCCTTTGGTGTCTGTTGGAGAGACGCAACGGAGTCGGATCTGGAGATCCGACCTACGAAGGTACCCCTGAGGAGCTTGCCGTGTCGGAACGGACGGCGGATAGTCGACGGCGGGTCGTGGTGACCGGCACGGGCGTTGTCTCGTGTCTGGGCACGGGGCTCGAATCGTTCTGGAGCGGCCTGGTTGAGGGGCGCAGCGGCATCGCGCCGCTGACCAAGTTCGATCCCGCGGGCCTGCGCAACGACAAGGCGGGTGAGGTGCGGGACTGGGCGTTTGATCTGGCGGCGTTTGGTATGGAGGCGGCGCCGGATGAGGCGACTCAGTTCCTGCTAACCGCGACGCGCGAGGCGCTTGGGCAGGCTGGCTTGGCAGATGGATCGTTCGAGTCGGGGCGCGCGGGAATGGTGCTGAGCACGAACTTCGGTGGCGGGATGTCTTGGGAAGACCATGTCGCTCGCCGCGTGGCTGATGAGCCCGGCAACGGGAGCTTTGTTGAGGCAGCGTTCCATACCCCGCTCGCGCATCTCTCGACGGTATTCGGTATGACGGGCCCTGGCACGCTGCTGTCGATAGCGTGCGCGTCGGGCACGGCCGCGATCGGGTGCGCGCTCGATATGATCCGGCGGGGGCGCGCCGATGTGGCGATCGCGGGAGGCCACGATTCGCTGACGCCGTCGTGCCTTGGGGGCTTGAGCATCCTCGCCACGACGACTCGCGAGGAGCTTCGCCCATTCAGCGGCAATCGCTCGGGCACGCTCTTCGGAGAGGGAGCGGCGGCGCTGGTGCTGGAAAGCGAAGAACACGCCCTGGCGCGCGGCGCGAAGCCGCTGGCTGAGGTGCTGGGCTCGTGGCAGACGAACAACGCGTATCACCTCACGGCGCCGGACAAAGGCGCTCGCGGGATGACGCGAGTGCTGGCCGAGGCGATCTCGGACGCGGGTATCGGACCGAACGAGATCGACTACCTGAACGCACACGGGACCGGCACGCAGGCGCACGATCCTGAGGAAACCCACGCGATCAAGGCGGTGCTCGGGGATCGAGCGTATCAAATCCCTGTCTCGTCGATCAAGGCGGGAATAGCGCACATGATGGGAGCGGCCGGATCGGCGGAGGCTGTGGCGACGGTGCAGACTCTCGTCACGGGCACGGTGCCACCGACGCTGAACTACCAGGAGCGCGACCCGGAGTGTGACCTGGACTACGTGCCGAACGAGGCGCGCGAGACGACCGTGAACGCGGCGGCGTCGATGTCGGCGGGCGTGGGCGGGTCGAACGCGTGTATCGTGATGCGCAAATGCGAGGGGGGCGCCAATGTCTGATAGCCATCGCGCCCTCATCGTCGGGATCGCGCCGATTGCCTCAATGGGCATCGGACGCGAGGATTTTGCGGATGGACTGGCGGAGGGGCGAGAGGGTATCCAGGAGGTTCAGTCGTTCAACCCGGCTGCGTATGATTACGGGCTGGCGGCGGAGTGCCTCGACTTCGCGCTTGATGACTACCTGGAGTCTGAGAAGACGTACCTGGACCGGTGCTCGGAGTTGACGCTGGCGGCGTGCGCGCTGGCGCTGGAGGATGCGGGGCTCGAGCCGGGGGATGTCGATTCGGAGCAGGTCGGGCTCGTGCTCGGCACGGCGCATGGCGCGCTCGACAGCCTGTGGGCGCACAGCCAGCGCGTGCAGAAGAGCGGACTCCGGCGCGCGTCGTCGGTGCTGTTCCTGCATAGTTTCGTCAACACGCCCATCAGCCTGGCGTCGATCGAGTTTGGGATCCGCGGCCCCGTAACGTGTTTCTGTTCCGGGATGGCGTCATCGGGCGCGGCGCTGCAGTTCGCGCGCGATCTTGTGGCCGATGGGCGCTCGGAGTTGGTGCTGAGCGGCGGCGTGGATGCGTTGAGCGAACTGCTGTACTCGGCGCTGGATGAGGCGGGGCGCCAGGGCCCGGAGTTCGTGCCGGGAGAGGGCGCGGCGCTGCTGGCGCTCATGCCCGAGGACGTCGCCAGGGAGCGTGATGTGAACGTGCTCGGAGAACTCGTCTCGGTGGGTCTGGCGACCGATCCGGCGAACCCATGGTCGGCATCGTGGGCCGCCGAGGAGCAGGCGCTAGGCGAGGCGGGGATCAGCCGGCCGGATGCGCGCGTTTTCACGCCGCCCGAGCAGTATGGGAAGCCAATGGGCGCGACGTTTGCCATGCATGCCTGCGCGGCCGTTTGCCAGGGGCTTGACGATGGATGCGTGTTGATCAGCGAACGAGATCCCGCGGGGATGGCATGTGCCGCGGTACTGAGGAACCCATGAGCGAACAGCTTCTGCAGCACTACGAACTGATGATCGTGATCCGGCGGTTTGAGGAGACGCTGTACGATCTCTACGGGACAGGCGTGATCATGGGGACGAGCCATTTCTGCGCGGGCCAGGAGGGCGCGGAGATGGGCGCGATCGGGGCGCTTCGTCCGGACGATTTGGTCAGTTCCAACCACCGCGGGCATGGGCATTTCCTCGCCAAGGGCGGCAGCGCGAAGCGGATCATGGCGGAGCTTTGGGGCAAGGAAACTGGGTACGCGTGCGGCCGGGGCGGATCGCAACACATGGCGGACTTCAGCCTGGGTTTTCTGGGCTCAAACGGCATCACGGCCGGCATGATCCCGGTCGCGACGGGGGCGGCGCTGAGCCAGAAGATGCTCGATACGGATGGGGTGGTTCTCTGCTTCTTTGGCGATGGCGCGACGGGACAGGGAGCGTTCCACGAGGGCGTGAACCTCGGCGCCGTGTGGGACCTGCCGGTGATCTACTTCTGCGAGAACAACCTCTACGCGATGAGCACGCCGATTGCGGAGGTGTTTGGCGAGCCAGAGATCGCGAAACGCGCGACGGCGTATGGCATCCCCGGCGTGGTTGTCGATGGGCAAGATTACTTTGCGGTTCGCGAGGTGGTGGAAGCCGCCGCCGCGCGCGCTCGCGCGGGTGAGGGGCCGACGCTGATTGAGGCGCTGACGTATCGGTCCTTCGGGCATTCCAAGAGCGATAAGTGCGAGTATCGGACGCGTGAGGAGGAGGCCGAGTGGGCGGAGCGGGACGCGATCAAGCTGATGCGCGAGGCCCTAGTGGCGCGCGGCTTGCTGGACGAATCGAAGAACGCGGAGATCGTAGCGAGCGCCGAGGCGACGATTGAGGAGGCGGTGAAGTTCGCGGAGGAATCGCCCGAGCCATCGCCGGACACGGTCTGTGACGGGTTGCTGGCGTGTCAGTGTCCGGTGGACTGAGGGGAACGGCGCCGGCCGCAGGCAGGAATGCCCGCGCCACGGGACGGCGTTGGCTTATGGGCCGGCGCTTTCGCGGACGCTTGCCTTGCCTCGGTGCCAGACGACGGCCTGGACGGCGAGCGTCGCGGCCATGATGGATGCCACGAGGACGTATGGCGCGCGTAGGTTGACGTGCTGCGCGAGCAAACCCCCAAGCAATGGTCCCATGAAGACGCCACACGCGAGAATGGCCTCGTGGACGCCCGCGAGCTTGCCTCGGTCGCTGGTGCGACCGTGGAGGCTGTGGAAGAGGCTGACCGAGTAGACC
This sequence comes from uncultured Armatimonadia bacterium, assembly GCA_964555935.1. Lineage (GTDB taxonomy): Bacteria > Armatimonadota > Zipacnadia > Zipacnadales > VGFC01 > CAZKUN01. Next base: position 15,078 of record CAZKUN010000108.1, read on the forward strand.
AACCCCGAGCAGACACCGGTTGCGACAAAGACGAGAGCGAAGTGGATGGGCGTATCCGCCCAGAGGAGGCTGATCATGCCAACGATTGCGATTGCCTCGGCCACGGCGACGGGCCAACGCCGGTAGGCCCACCGCGTGGTGAAGATCGCGAGGAAGAACGCCCCCGACTGTCCCGCATGGTAGGACCCCACGAGCAGGCCGCGCAGGCGCTCGTCGTATTCGAGGAACTCGCCCAGCTTGGGGAACAGGCTGCCCACGGCGCCTGCGGCAAACCATGCGGCGAAGGTCCCTACTCGGCCCGCGAAGAGGAGCGAGGCCGTGTAGGGATTGGTAGAACCGTTGCGCGCGTCCGCAAGATCCTCGGCGGTGTCCTCGCGAGCCTTGTTGCGCACGAGCGTGAGCAGAACGCCCAGGAGCACGGCGAAACCGATGAGTGATGTGAACACGAGCCGTTGACTGGGCAGGCCCGTCTCCTGCCAGTGCGCCCAGAGGACGCCCGTATAGATCGGCCCGACCATCAGCCCGGCCGACCACGAGCAGTTGAAGATGCACATGCGGCGGGCGAGTCGGCGCGGACTCCTGCCTGCGAGATCAGCCAGCCACGCCTGAGCGGCGGGCCAGAAGAACGCCATCGACGAGCCGCCGAGTATCGGGATGAGCAGGAGAACTCCGATCCGGTTGGCTCGCGAGGCACAGAAGAGCGCCAGGCTGATGCCGATCAGCGATGCGTAGACGGAAACGCGGCGGCCCACCCGGTCGCTGATGGAGCCTGAGAAGAGGCAACAGATCGAGTAGCAGAGGGCGCCGACGGTACCGAGAAGTCCGAGCTGGAAGGGCTCGGCATTGAAGGAAAGGCCCGTCTCCTGATAGGATTGGCCAGAGGCGCGGATGAGCAGGTCCATGATGAACGCGGCGGCGATGAGTATCGCCAGATGGCCGCGATCCGGAAGTCGCTTCAACAATGTGGATTCCTAAGGCAAAGCACGTTGGCGCGGCGGGCGCGCGAATGGGCTGAAGTTCGGCGCCCGGAGCATAGCACCTTCGCGCCAATTCCGTGCGATTTCTGCGCTTCGGGGTATTGACATGCGATCCGTTTTGTGGTTTACTCCCGGCGCTGTTGGCACTCGTCAGAAGAGAGTGCTAACTGAGGCGATAAGCTGACCGCTCGTCGCTCTGCTCCGCCATGCAGAGCGTCCTGTGGCCAGCATTTCTTATCTCAGGACCCCGTTGAAAGGTGGTGCGCAAACCCCATGCTGAAACCGCTGGGTGGCCGCGTGCTGATCAAGCCTCTAGATTCCGAGGCGAAGAGCAGTGGCGGCATCATTCTCCCCGACTCGGCCCAGACGAAGCCCTCCGAGGGCACGATCATCGCCGTAGGTGATGGCAAGCTTCTCGACAGTGGTGAAATCCAGGCGATGTCGGTTGCCGTAGGCGACCTCGTGATTTACTCGGAGTACGCCGGCACGGAGATCAAGGTCGCTGGCGACGATCTCCTGCTGGTGGACTGCGATGCTGTTCTAGCCGTGCGCGAGCCTGATGCGAAGCCGAAAAAGAAGGCCAAGAAGAAGAAATAGCCGACCGCGCGGCGTCTCGCGCCCGGGGCGGCGTGTAGCGAGGAAGTCGCGCAGGTTTTTCGGCTGATTAGTCAACAGGAGGAACTGAGACCATGGCGAAGATGCTCGCCTTTGACGAGGAGGCCCGACGCGCGCTGGAACGCGGCATGGATGC
>CAZKUN010000108.1:16815-18859 GCA_964555935.1 uncultured Armatimonadia bacterium
CTCGGCCCCAAAGGCCGTAATGTAGTCCTCGACAAGAAGTGGGGAGCCCCCACGATCACCAAGGACGGCGTCACCGTTGCCAAGGAGATCGAACTCGAGGAGCCGTATGAGAACATGGGCGCCCAGCTCTGCAAAGAGGCGGCCAGCAAGACGAATGATGTCACCGGTGACGGGACCACGACCGCGACCGTTCTGGCCCAGGCTGTTGTGAAGGCCGGCTTGCGCAATGTCGCCGCGGGCGCGAATCCCATGCTGGTGAAATCCGGTATCGAGGACGCCGTTGCTGCCGCGATCGCGGACGTGCGCAAGCACTCCATCGCGGTCAAGGACCACGCCGACATCGCGAGCGTCGCCGGTATCGCCGGCAACGATCCTGAGATCGGCGAACTGATTGCCGATGCGATGGACAAGGTTGGTAAGGAAGGCGTCATCACCGTCGAGGAGAGCAAATCCAGCGACACGACCGTTGATGTTGTCGAGGGCATGCAGTTCGACAAGGGCTACATCTCCCCGTACTTCGTGACAGACGCAGAGACGCTCGCCTGCGAGCTTGAGAAGCCGCTGATTCTCATCCACGAGAAGAAAATCAGTGTCGTTGCTGATCTCATTCCCACGCTCGAGGCGTGCAGCCGTCAGGGCCGTCCGCTTCTCATCATTGCCGAAGACGTCGAGGGCGAGGCCCTCGCGACGCTCGTCCTGAACCGCATCCGCGGCATCGTTCAGTGCTGCGCGGTCAAGGCTCCGGGCTTCGGCGATCGCCGCAAGCGGATGCTCGAAGACATCGCGACGCTGACCGCCGGCACGTACCTGTCCGAGGATCTGGGCATCAAGCTCGAGAACCTCGAACTGGACCAGCTCGGTCAGGCGGAGCGCGTCATCATCACCAAGGACGAGACGACGATCGTCGAGGGCGCGGGTTCGCTCGACGCGATCCAAGGCCGCATCGGCCAGATCAAGGCCGAGATCGAGACGACCGACAGCGACTACGACCGTGAGAAGCTGCAGGAGCGCCTGGCGAAGCTCGCTGGCGGTGTTGCGGTCATCAAGGTCGGCGCCGCGACCGAGGTCGAACTCAAAGAGAAGAAGCACCGTTTCGAGGACGCGCTCAGCTCGGCCCGCTCGGGTATCGAGGAGGGCGTGGTTCCCGGTGGCGGCGTTGCGCTTCTGCGCTCGAGCAAGGTCATTGATGGCCTGATCGAGGCCGAAGAGAACGACGACGTGCAGGCCGGCCTGAAGATCATCCGGCGCGCGCTCGAGGAGCCGATTCGTCAGATCTCCGAGAACGCGGGCCACGAGGGCTCGGTCGTCTGCAACAAGGTCCTCAGCGCGAAGGGCTACAAGCAGGGCTTCAACGCGTTCAGCGAGGAGTACGAGGATCTCGTCGCGGCTGGCATCATCGATCCGGTCAAGGTTGTTCGGACCGCGCTCGAGAATGCCGCCAGCGTCGGCTCGATGGTTCTCACCACCGAGGCGCTCGTAGCCGACAAGCCGGAGAAAGACGCGCCGCCGATGCCCGGTGGTGGCGAAGACTACGGCATGTAAGTCGGATCCGTAACCGCAGCAACTATCAGCGCCGGCCCTTGGATTTGGGGGCCGGCGCTGTTTGCGTTCTGCTCGCGGGCGACAGGCGGGGACGCCTGTCCTACGGAGAGGTCTACGCGTCGGTGGGAGGGTCGACGCGCTCGCGCAGCTTCGTGCCAAGCGAGGGCTTGTGCGGCTCGGGCGACGGAGGCTGGGAACCCAGCTTTGTCTCCCAGTCGACCTTGGCCGTGAGATGCATCAGAATGGCCAGCGTGAGCACGGCGCCGATGGTGACCGCGAGCCCCGTGTAGCCGGGGAAGAAGAACGAATACGAGAACAGGACCAGGAAGATGATCTGTGATGGCGCGGCGACGGTGAGGGTGAACTTGGCTCCCGCGGCTCGCAGGAGGTAACTCACCACCAGCACGACCGAGCAGATGGCGGCGATTGAGAATGCCAGGTGCATGTGGACATGGTCGACGAGGTAGGCAAGTAGCAGGTGGAACGAGAAGAATGCTGCGCA
>CAZKUN010000108.1:18869-27869 GCA_964555935.1 uncultured Armatimonadia bacterium
TCACCAGCAGCGATAGGAAGAAGAACAGCCCGATCGGCGCGAAGGCGCTGACGCGCGTTGCCCATGGGCCCGGGTCAAGCTGCATCGGCATGTCGATCGCCACGCCGAGGCCGGTGACGAGGCTCTTGAATTCCCACGTGAGATCCCACCCGTCGGGCGTTTCAGTCTTCCGCGTCGGCGCGAGGGTTGCGTCGGGGAAGTCGATGCGCGCGAAGTTGGTGCTGACGGCGATGGTGCAGTTATCGACCTGCGCGGTCGCTGGCCCGAATGAGTAGCGCCACGTATCGAGCCCGCGGGAGCGGTAGTGGACCGTGATGGGGACCGTCTCGCCGGGCTCGGCCGAGGCGGTGATGCTGACGCCCGAGACCCCACCGGACGCGTCGCGCGCGCGGGTCTTCTTGATGCTGAAGTCGAGCCCGTCGTATGTCGCGCCAGGCGATGGAAACTGTAGCGTGGCCTCGATTTCGCGGGCCCAGACCGAATCGTTGGTGACCGTGTAGTCGCCGGTGAACTCGACCTCGTAGGTGCGGTGCCAGATCAGTCCCTTGCGCCGGAAATCGGCTCGCAGGTTGACGTCAATCTTGGAGGAATCGAGCAGTAGCGGCTCGTGCAGTTGCCCGCCGGTTGCCACATCGCTGAGCGCGGCGACCGTCGGGGCAGCCTGCGCGTGTTTCCCGCCCCAGAGCCCCTCGACTCTTGGCCTGAGAGATGCCTCGCTACGCGAGGTGCGGGAGTACATCGTCCCCGATAAGATTGCCCACGCCGCCGTTGCGATCCCGAAAATGAGCACCACGCCCGCCAGTCGTGACCCGTTCATATCCACGCTCCTCTCGGCCAGTTCACATCGCAACTACATTGCTAGACGCTGGTTCGCGCCCGGCGGTTCGCTCGTCGCGGCACTTCACTCGCCCTTGCGAGTCAGCTAAGGCGCGCGTTCAACGACGGTGAGCGTGAACGTCTGCTCATCCTCGGCCTGGAACTCGGGCGCGTCCTTCGCGAAGTACTCCGGCCGGTACTGATCGGCTTTGACCTCATCGGGCCAGGTGCGTTTGGCGACGACGCGGACGGGGAATTGGCCCGGCTGAGGCGGCGTGCCCGACAGGACGCCCGTCGCCGCGTCGATGGACAGCCACGGCGGTCCCTCGGCCAGGGAGAACTCATATCCCTCGCGCTCCCAGTACGCGTAGCCCGGTTTCTGGTAGCGGTACTGCAGGTCGCCGTCGCAGCGTAAGGTCTTGACGGTGCAGGTGTGTGGCCGGCCAGCCTCGGCCTGGAGGATGGGCTGGCTGTAGATGCGAGGGCAGGGGATTTCGAGGGCCCACGATGGGCCGCTGGGCGTCCCGAACATGTCGATGGCGACGACGCGGTAGGCGCTTGAGTTGGGCGCGTCGCCCGTCGGTGAGACGACGCGCATTTCGGAGTGGTCCGTGGCGGCGACGAAGGTTGCGGGCACTTCGCCGAGGGTGTGGACCTGGTATGGCTCCTTGCTTGGCCTGAAGCCGCGCCGGTTGGACGCGTGGACCTCGTATCGCACGAGTAGCGGGCCCCGGGCGCTTCGGTTCCATGTCAGCCACAAGCCGTCGTCGCGTTCATCAAGCGCGAGGTCAACGGGCGGCATCGGGCCATCCCAGCGGAAGACCTGAGTCGGCGCCCAATCGCCCCAGAGGCCGGCCTCGTTGCACGCTCGGACGCTCCAGTAGTAGCTGTGATCGGGACTGAACATGCCCGTGAACGGACTGGCGTGAGAGTTGGTGTCAATGATGACATCGAAGGCCGGACGGTATGGGATCTTGAGATCCGGACGCCGGCTGACGCGGATGCGGTAGCGCAACGCGTTCTCAACCGCGCTCCAGCGGAAGTCAGCGGTCGCGTCGCGGATCGTGGCGTCGGCGGGAGGGTACTCGAGTTCGGGTGGAGGCGGCGGGGTGATGTTCGCCGTCTCCCGGTAGGCGTGCGTGATGCGCAAGCGGTGCGGCCCGTCCGTCGCATCGGTGTAGCGGATGATGTTCTTCCCCAGTGACAGGCGCGGCATGGCGAGCGGCGCGGTGAGGAGCGTCGTGTGGATATGGAGCGATGTCAGCCGGGCAGTGCCGAGGCGGATGCGGACATGGTAGCGGTAGACGGGTTTGTCGGTCTTGACGCCCAAGAGCGCATCCAACTCCGCCGAGCACGTCTGCGATCCGGCGGCCTCTGAGTCCCAGGCCAGTTGCCACGCCCGCCCGTCGAGCGATGCGTCGACTCCGGCTGACGAGGTGTCGAAGGTGGCGGAGACTTCGGCGCCGGCGATGACATACGGGCTTTCGATCGTGACGACGAACTCGGCCCCCTCGCCATGGCCGATGATCGCCCTCCCGTCGGCTGATACTGCCTTGCGTGATGAGGTGCAGGCGGCGAGCCATTCGTCTGTCGGTTGGGCGGTGAGATCCAAAGCCGAGTTCGCAAAGTGGTTGATTTCCACGTCGCCGGGCGTCTTGCCGACGTTGTCCCAGCGGTACGTGAGCTTCTCGCCTGGCCGGAGCGTCAGGTGCATCTCATGGCCGAGCGTGATGGATCGGTGGGGCGTGTCATCGCTACCTAGAAGCGCGGAGCCTGTCTCGCCGCGGCCCCATTTTGAGAACAGCGGACCGTAGCAGTGCTCGCGAATCGCCCAGTACGAGTCGCGCATGATCTCGTCGCCGGAGATGATGCGCTCGTTGTCGGGGCCGAGGTAGAACGCGTTTTCGTCAGTGTCGATGAACTGCAGTCGGCCATCGAGGGGGAGTTCGCTCATCACGTGTCCGTGCATGGAGCGATTGATGGGATCGAGTCCTTGGGACTGTTCGTTCAGCCCGGCGGCGAAGGCGAGCGCGCAGGTGACGCTACCCATGTCGTCACATAGCCCGGCGCCATAGGTGTTGAAGTGCCGGACGGGATCGTGCAACTCGCTATGCAGGAAGAGCGGAAGCGCGTGGTACCGGTGCGTCCGGGCGAACTCGTAGAGAAAGAGGATCTTCTCCCGGTCATCGCGCGCGCCGTGAAGGGCCTCGGCGAGGATGTGGTCGATATCGCGCCAATCGCCGCGCCTGTTGATGACGACCCATGGGTCGATGATGGGCGTGTCGCCAATGTTCGCGAGCGAGAGCGAGATGTTCGGCTGAAAAGCCACGTCGAGATTCGAGTAGCCCTGCAGCAGCGTGTTGTCCATGTCCGCCGTTCCGCCGAGGTTGATCGTGTAGGCATGGCGGGATGAATCGATGACGTCGGTGGCGACGGACTGGGGCTCGGATGCGATGAACGCCGTGTCGGCGGCGGCGGGTTGCGCAACCAGTAGGGCGATCAGCACGCTCGTCATGGCGTCCCTCCAGGGATTGTGAATCCTGGGTTCGGTGCGGGTGGGTCTCGGGCCTGCCGCGAAGGGAATGCCGCTCGCGTGCGCGAATTCGGATGCACACCTGACAACCCGGAGGCTGGACCATGCGACACCCCCTGATCGCGCTCGTGATGATGCTTCTCGTTGCTCCACTCGCGCAGGCGGAGAACCTGTATCCCGACCCAGGTTTTGAGGCCGGCGGGACGCCCGGTGAATCGCATTCAGGCAACAAGGCGGGGCGCTGGTGGTAACCACTCCCGTTCACTGGGTCGCCCTCAGCGGGCAGATGGCTGTTGAACCGTTTGCCACGTATCGGGTGAGCGTGTGGGCGAAGGCAGAGCCGGGGAATGGAGCCGTGAACGCCCCGTATATGTATGAGTGGGACAACTTCGTCTGGAACTTCACGGGGACGCGGGAAGTGGCGGGCGACAACGAGTGGCACAAGCTGGAGGCGACTTTCATCAGCCCGCTTGAGACCATCTACCTACACCCGCTGACGATGACGGACTGCGAGCGGCGGACCGCGTGGGTTGATGACATCGAGCTGGAGCTTGTTGAGCACCCGGACGAGACGATGGAAGCGATGATGGCGAAGCCGGAGCTGTCGGGCACGGAGATGCAGATTGTCGCTCGGTGGCTGATCGCGCGGGAGGATTGGGATGTGCGAGGCGCGCCGCTGAACATTTCGCTCCTGGGTGGGGTGCATCAGGATCGGATGGATGCAGTGCGGGCGTTGCTGGGAGCGGGCCCCGCCGGGGCGAGCGCGGATATCGCGTGTCTGCTCGCTCAGAATGCCGACTCGGATGAGGAACGCGCGCTCTACACGACGGAGATGGTGAAGTATGGCGCGCTGACGATGAACTACGGCATGCGCCGGTTCAACGAGAATACCGAGGGCATGACGGAGGCGGGGCGGCTGGCGATCTGCGAGGACGCCGTGTTGGCGGATTCCAACTCGACGGCTGCGGCGAAGGGCTATCGCATGATCGCTGAGGGCGTCGTGCCTGAGACATCAGGCGCGCAGACGACCGCGGAAAAGGTCGCGCTGCTAGACGCGTTTGAGGTGTCGGTTGCGAAGCTCTTGGCGGCGATACCGGATGGATCGGCAGCGAAGACGGAGGTGGCGGCTGTGAACGACGCGATTGTGGAGCAGCGTGAGAGGCTGGCGGAGATGCAGGCACGGCTCGGTTCGGTGACGCTGAAGATCGGCAAGAAGAAGGTCACGCCCGAGACGCATTCGATCGTGATCCCCGATGATCCGACGCCTCAGGAGGAGCACGCGGCGAACGACCTGCGATATCACCTGGAGCTGGTGACGGGTGACGTGCTCGACGTGGTCAACGAGTCGGAGCTTGCCGACAAGACCCCGATCATTATCGGGAAGTGCGCGCTGCTGGAGGGCTACGCGTTCGATGTGGTGCCGACGGAGCTGGGGCTGGAGGGCATCTACATCGCGACGAAGGGCCCGGTGCTGGCGCTGGTCGGCAATCAACGCGGGGTGCTGTACGCGACGTACACGTTCCTGGAGGACACCATCGGGTGTCGGTGGTTCGCGTATGACTGCAGCACGTGGCCGACGGAGGGGACGATCAAGGTCGGGAAGCTGCATGAGGTCTACGTGCCGCCGCTTGAGTATCGCACGACCGATTACCCGAAATCGCGCGACGTGGATTGGGCTGTGCGGAACAAGAACAACGGCACGCTGCCGCCGCTGGATGAGGCGCGGGGCGGGCACATCACGTACAAGGGATTCGTGCACACGTTCAATGGCCTCGTCCCGCCCGAGCAGCACTTCGCCGAGCACCCGGAGTGGTTCAGCGAGATCGGCGGGAAGCGTCAACAGGATCACTCGCAGCTATGCCTGACGAACGAGGAGCTGACGGAATTCACCATCGGGCGCGTGCGCGAGTGGATCGAGACGAACCCGTCGGCGACGATCATCTCGGTGAGCCAGAACGACTGGCACGGCTACTGCCAGTGCGGGCCGTGCAGCGACCTTGCCGAGGACGAGGGCAGCCAGGCGGGGCCGCTTCTGCACTTCGTGAATGCCATCGCGGATGACATTGCCGAAGGCTATCCGCACATCATCATCGACACGCTGGCGTACCAGTACACCCGCAAGCCGCCGACGCAGGTGAAGCCCTCGCCGAATGTGGCGGTGAGGCTATGCAGCATCGAGTGCTGCTTCATCCACGCGCTGGAGACGGATGAGTACAACGCGACCTTCGTCGATGACATCATCGGCTGGTCGAAGATCAGCGACCGGCTGCACATCTGGGACTATGTCATCAACTACGCGCACACGATCATGCCGTTCCCGAACCTGTACGTGCTCAAGCCGAACATCCGGTTCTTCATCGATCACGGCGTGACTGGGATCTACGAGGAAGCGTGTTACTACACGAAGGGCGCGGAGCTGGCGGAGCTGCGGACGTACGTGATGGCGAAGCTGCTGTGGGATCCTGACTATGACACGGACACCGCAATCGACGAGTTTTGCGCGGCGTATTACGGCGACGCGGCGGATGAGGTGCGGGCGTTCATCGACCTGGTGCACGAGTCGGCGCAGAGCATCCCCGACATGCACGTTCGGATCTACTCGCCGCCGAGTGTCGGCTACCTCACGCCAGAGGTGCTCGCCGAGGGCGATAGGTTGTTTGATCTGGCCGAGAACGCGGTGGCGGATGACGAGACGCGACTGCATCGCGTCAAGGTCGCGCGGCTGCCGCTGATCTACTCGAAGATCACGCTGGCGACGAGTCCTACGTACATGGAGAAGGACGGGAAACTAGTCAGTGGAGCTACGGCCGACATCCCTCGAATGGCGGAGCGTTTCGAGGTGACCGCGCGCAAGGAGGGCCTGACGCGCGTGCGCGAGGGTGGCGGTCTGAACACGATGGACGCGTGGCTGGACTCGCTTCCGGCGAGGCTTCAGGGCGCGAAGATTCAGACGCTGAGCAACGGGAAACTGGAGCTGAACATCCTGCCGAGTCTGGGCGGGCGGATCTGGCGGATGAAGTGGCTGCCGTCTGGGCGGGACATCGTGAAGGTATACGGTGAGGAGGGCGCGTGGCTGCCGCTGCAGGGCGGCTACGAGGAGTACAGCGAGGCGGGATACCAGTCGCCTGGCTGGGCCGAGCCGTACAACGTCTACGGGCAAGACGAGCGGTCGATTCGCATGGAAGTCAGCCTCAATAACGGGCTGAAGCTCAGACGGGCAATTGAGCTGGACGCCGACGAGGCCGTCGTGCGGATCACGTCGACGCTGATCAACACAACGGACGCCGCGAAGACGGCAACACTGCGGATTCGCCCGGCGTTTCAGGTTGCGAACACGCAGGAAGCCTCGGTGATGATGGAGGGCGGCGCGGAGTTCATCGAGTTGGCCAACCCAGATGACCCCAAGGCCGAGATAAGCCGCTGGTTGCGCGATGGGGACATGCCCGACGGGCGCTGGGCGATCATGGATGAGGAGATCGGATTCGGCATTCACGCGACGTTCGTGCCGGAGCAGGTTAGCCACTGTTTGCTGAACTGGAACGGGGCGGATGGGCGGGTGAACCTCGAACTGTTCTCACCGGAGACGAGGCTCGGACCGGGCGAGAGTATCACGATCGAGCAGAGCTTCGAGGTGGTTGAGGGCGTGGGCTAGAGCTGGCTTCAGACTCCGGGCGCCAGGGAATGTCGGATCTGGAGATCCGACCTACGGGGGCGTTGAACTGCCTCTAGGAGTCGAGCACTTCGCGGATCTGCCGGGCGAGCGTTGCGGGGGCGAAGGGCTTGGTCACGAGCGGATGGTCGCCGAGTTCTCCAGCACTCTGGCCGGAGGCGTGACGCGTGTGTCCGGAGATGTAGAGCACCTTGAGGCCCGGCGCTAGCGCGCTGAGTCTTTCGTAGAGTTCGGGGCCTCCGGCACCGGGCATGACGACGTCTGAGACGAGCAGATCGACGCGACCCGCGTGCTGCTCGAAGAGCTCTTGGGCTGCATCGGCGGAGGCGGCATCAAACACAGAGTACCCCAAGTCCTCCAACGCGCGCTTGGTGGCGAAGCGCACGAGCGCCTCGTCCTCGGCAAGTAGTATTCCCTCCGTTCCCGGCGGGGCCGGTTGAGAGAGTTCCACCACTTCCGGTTTCGCAGCCTCGGATACCCGCGGCATGTAGATGGTCAGGGCCGTCCCTTCGCCGGGCTCGCTGCTGGCCTCGATGTAGCCTCCATGCTGACGAACCGTGCCGTGGACGCTGGCGAGACCGAGCCCCGTGCCGCGGCCAACGTCCTTGGTGGTGAAGAACGGATCGAAGACGCGCTCGACGTTCTCGGGCGCGATCCCCGCGCCGGTATCGGAGACGCGGATCCGCACGTAACTGCCGGGCGGGATCTCAGACCGGAGTCCGGTCGGTTGGCCAAGGGTGGCGTCTTTGATCGCGATGGTGAACAGGCCGCCACGAGGCATCGCGTCCCGGGCGTTGGCGGCAAGGTTCATGAGGATCTGCTCCACCTGGTGTTGATCGGCGCGTATGTTCCCAACCCCCGCTGGATCCGCCCTCACGTCAACGCGGACGTCCTCTCCCATCATCGGCCTCAGCAGCGTGCTCAGCCGCTCGACGAGGGCAACAACGTCGATCACCATCGGCTGGAGACGCTGCTGACCCGCGAAGGCGACAAGTTGGCGGATGAGCCCGGAGGCTCGGTCAGAGGAACTGCGGATTTCCTCGAGTTCGTTCTCGGCGAGTTGGTGGATCTGGGGATTGCGGGCGAGGCGATCTACGTCAGTGATAATGGTCGTCAGCGCGTTATTGAGGTCGTGGGCGACACCGCCCGCCAGCGTCCCGATCGCCTCGAGCTTGGACGTCATGCGGAGCTGGGTCTCAATCCGTCGGCGTTCGGTCAGATCCCTGGCAATGCCGATCAGGCCGGTCGGTTGGCCATCGGCATTCGTTAATAGCGTCGTCGTCATCCACGTGGGGAACTCCGAGCCATCGCGCCTCACATGGCCGACGTCGCCGCGGTAGGCCCCGTCTCGCATGACATGCTTGGTGAACGGGACGACGTCGCGTTCGACCTGCTCTTGAGTGTGGGACATGTTCAAGTGCTGCCCGACCATCTCTTCGGGTTCGTACCCGTGCATCTTGGCCCAGGCGGGGTTGACAGACTGCAACGTGCCACTCATGTCGGCAACGGCGATGCCGTCGATGGACTGATCCACCGCCGCCTCGAGCCGGCGGAGGGCGTCCTCGGTCTCTTTCTGCGCGGTGATGTCCGTGACGACCGCCGCGATGTGGGTGGGGGCCCCCGCATCATCGCGTATGAGGAAGAAGCTCTCGAGCGTGCGGGTAATCTCGCCCGTGGTCGATACGATCTCCAGCTCGCCCACCCATTCGCCTGACTCCATCAGCGTCGGGAGGATCTCAAGTTGGAAGCGTTCTCGGGCGCGGGGGGTGTAGTATTCGGTGAAACGACGATTGGCGAGTTCCTTCGCGTTGGTGGTGCCGGTGATCCGCGACAGCGTCGGGTTCGTGTACACGATGCGCCCGTCCAGCGTCGCCATGCCGAGGCCCTGGCCCGAGGCGTCCGCGAACTTGCGGAACATCGTGACGGCCTCGACCTCTTGCTCCAGCTCGGCGACCCGATCGCGCAGGGCATCCAACTCGGG
>CAZKUN010000109.1:0-11214 GCA_964555935.1 uncultured Armatimonadia bacterium
CACGGGTCGGCCGCGGCTCCATGTTCCTCGTAGAGCTGCTGGGCGGCCGACAGAAATGCGACGTACACGCGGATGAGTGCGACCTTCAGTCGTCGCCCTGGTGCGCAGATGCCCAGGTACAGGCGACCGGGGTGTTCCTCGCTTGGCTCCCTCTGCAGCGAAAAGAAGTTGTCGCTGACATCGAACCCGTGTGGCGGGAACACCTCGACGCTCCGCAAGAATGTCGCGTGGACTTGCTCGAGCGAGCGGCGGATCGTGGCGGTCGAGGCGATGACCTTGGGCCGCACCTTCCTGCCGTCCACTTCCCACGAGCACAACTCATCGATCGCCGTCTCGTAGAGGCCCACCATCGTGCCGAGGGGGCCGCTGATCAGGTGGAGTTCATCCTGGATGATGAGGTCCGGTGGCCGGAGTGGATTGCAGGGCTCAGTCCGGGCTGCAGGCAAGCCGCCCTTCTTGGGATGCGAGTCGGCGTCGTCGATCTCGGGAGTGCGAAAGCCGTGCCGGGAGCAGCGGCCGTCCACATGCCCGAAGAGCGTCTGCACGGCGCCCTTCCAAGGCATCTGGGCGAACTTATCGACCGTGGCGATCAGCATCGTGGGGAGTCGTCGGTAGATCTCCTCATCCACGACCAGGACGGGCAATCCCTCGCCGCCGGACTGGCGTGGCGTGAAGGGGCAACGCCCCAACGGGTCGCCGCAGGAGATCACCGCCAGACCTCGGCCCTTCTTCACGGTCTCGACCTTGATGTCTCGTCCGGGGTTTATTCGAGTGCCGCACCACGGGCAGTTGGTGAGTTGAGCGGGTGAGCCGATCCCCCCCTGCAACACGCCTCCCCGTCGCTGTCCGTGGTCCTTCGCGATGGCCTGGGCGGATTGCTCCGTCGTGTTGGGCGTAGTTCTCCGGCCGACCCACAGCCCGATGCGAAACGGCTCGTGTCCCCACCTCTCATCATCGTCGGCAAGGGCCTTCTTGCGGATCACCTCGCACGCACAGAGCAGGGCGGCCGCCCGCTGAAACTGCTGGAGCGTGAGGAGCCGCAGAGTGTACCGCATAAGGACGGCGACCCCCGACTCACCCGACCGTCCGGCGACGGTCCCCTGCAGTCTCCGCAGCCCCATCGTATACGCCGCGAGGCCGAGGTAGGCTTCCGTCTTCCCACCACCGGTCGGGAACCAGAGGAGGTCTGCCGTGGCGGATGGGTCGCTGCTTCGTTCCGGGTGGTTCAGCTCGGTGATGCCAGGGAGATTCAGCAGGACGAACGCCAACTGGAATGGATACCACGAGCGGTTCTTCGGAATGTCGACGTCGTCGAGTTCCACCTGCTCCCCACGGCGGATCTGCTGGGAGTAGATCGACCGCACTCGCTGCAGGTGCATGGCCCGGTTGGCAAAGCGGAAGGCTTCTGCCGCCTGCTCATCCCTCTGCAGGAGGTCCAGGCCCTCGTTGATCCGCCGGATGGCCACGCGGCACTGGGCGATCGCCTGGGTGCCCGCGTCCCGGTAGTCGGCCATCTCGCCGGAACCGAGAGCCGCCTCCTGCTCGTCTATCCAGGCCGCATACGCGTTGGTCAGCGGTCGGAGCTTCGCATCGAGATCGGACGTCTCGGTCTCGGACAGCTCCTCCATGTCGAGGCAGCTCTCGGCGAGCCCGGGGATGTCCTCCGGCGTCGGAGGCGTGGCCTTGGGCACCTCGTGATTGGGAGCCACCTGGGTCCAGATGCGGACGGCACGATCGTAGGACCCATCGGCAATCTCGACGTGCACCGCTACGCCGTGACCAGTGGCGAACTCGACGTGCCGCTTGTAGAGCATCGCCATCGCCCGTTCCTCCGCGTAGGCGATTTCGTCGGCGTTGCCCGCCCGGCGACGTTCGGTGCGGCGGTGGAAGATCGGGGTGCCATCCGGCGACTCGACCATGAGCTGAGGCTGGAAGAGCCATGCGGAGTCCTTGCTCGACTTGGGCTCTTCCTGCCCGTTCACGAGGAAGACCGTGACACTCCAGTGATCGTCTCGCTCTCGAATGATCCCTCGGACCTCGACCTCGGGGATCTCCGGGTCGGGGGCGAAGGTGAACCCCCGCGAGTCGAGTGGGAGCGGTTTGGATACACCACCCCGAGGCGTCCGCTTCCAAACCCGCTGGAAGTCGCCCGCATCGGTGGTCAGGTGCTCGCTGCTCGTTCGGTCATAGGAGCCCCAATTGGCGGTGACCTGCAGCTCGGTCGCCGCCCTATCCACGCAGAACGTCATGCCGATCGATGAGGGGAACAGCGTCCGCCTCGCGGGAGGAGCGTCGTCCGTCGCTCCCTCCTCCGGGTTGTCGCGACTACCATCGGCGAGCCGGTCATTCGCCTCAGGGACGACATCCTGGTTCTTGGGGGCGATGACGCCGACGAGATAGCGGTCACGGACGCTGCGTTCGGCGACCTCCTCATCGGCCCCGCCGACGGGGCCAAGGAGATCAGCCATCACTCGCTTCAGGAGTTCAGCTCGGATCTCGATGGGTGGTGCTTTCTGGTGCAGCAGGCTACTCATCGTCGGTCACCTCGGCATCATCTTCCGCATCCGCTTCGTCGCCGTTTGCCTCCTCCGGCAACACCGTCTCGAACCACACCAGAGCCGTCTCACCCGCCATCTGGACCAGCTCCGTCATCGAGCGGCCGTGTACCACGCAGTTCCGGTACTCGCTGAATGCATTCATGTGGTTCTGGAGGTCTGGCTTTGTTCGGACGATCTCTTGGAAGAACTTCCAGTTCGCCCCGTTCTCGACTATTGTTGCATAGTCCACGGGGTTCAAGTAGTCGAGCTTCCGGCGGGTGTCCTCGAGTTCCGGGGCCAACTGCGGATGCTTCCTGATGTCCGACTGCACCCGTTTCTCGGCTCCCTCTCTGACTGCCTGTGGCACGCTCTGCTTCCAGTACCCATCACCGACCTGCTCCGCGAGCACCCCATGTATGAGATCCCGCCAGCGGTGCTCCGACGCCTCGACGGCCGCCTGCCGTTCCTCCTGTCTGGGAGCAGTGATGCCGCCGCAGACCCTCGCAATCTCGGACATGATTAGCTCTGCCCGCGACTTCAGGAACGTCACGTAGTCGTTCTCTGCGATACCCGAGTCCGGCCCCAACGGGATCAGGTGTGACCGGGCCGTCTTCTCGAAGTCCGGGTTCTTCTTCTGGTACTCGGGGATGTACTTCGCTGGTTCGCTGTCGCGGACTTCCTTGTTGAGCTCGGAGGGCAGGAAGCAGAAGTTCGGGAGTGCGTGGCTGTCGGCCCCAGAAGAGGTGCTACCTCCCAGGAAGGCCACTGGGAAGATGTGGTGTTTCTCGGCCTTGGTAAAGTCGGAGATGTCGCCATTGACGAGGTCCAGCTCCTCTCCGTTCTTGAGATGGCGAGGTCCGTTGATCGCCATCAGACAGAGAAACGCGTTCCTGACGGCCGAGCTTCTCCACGTTATCCGGGTCTTGACGAGGTCTGCTGTGGTGAGGGTGACTCGCACATCCAGCTCAGGTATCCCGCCAGCGGCCAGCTTCTCAAACATCGGACGTTCGCGAGTCATGATCGACGGAGCTGCGCCGCCGTAGTGCTGCCCGAACGACGCCCGCCAGAACCACTTCTTCACCCACTCAAGTTGCGCTGCCGTGAGCGAGCGGTCATCCATATTGGCGTAGCAGTAGGAAAGGAGCGTGAAGACCGCATTGTAGGGGAGGTAGTCGGCGGTCATCGCTCCCATACTCTTCCGGAGGGTTGCGGCGGCGAGCGGAACGGACTCCTTCACGTCGTCCCAGTGCTTCCTGATGTGCTCGCCTTTGAGAGCGAACTCATGCTGCTCCGTGCATTGGCCGAACTGGAGCAGGGCCAGGAGCTGCGTGATGATCGAGGGGTCGATGGCACCGAACCCCGTCTGCTTCAGGGGCTCGATGATATCGTCCTGGAAGCGGGTGCGGAGGTCGAACTCAGGGGAGAACGTCATCGCTGACACGAGGTCAAAGCGGTCGAGGCGCTGTCCGCTCTGGTTGATCCGTTGGAAGATATCACACACGGCCCTGAGGTCCTTGCCACGGACCTCAACGACCGATATGGGGTAGACCTGTAGTATCTTCCAGCAACGCTTCAGTGCGTCGCGGTGCTCCGGCGCCACTGCCTCGAAGAGATCCAGCGCATCAGGACCCCAGATGCTCTGCACTGAGATGTGTCGCTTGCCGTCGGGCTTCCGGTGGCTGAACTTCTCCTGCTCAACGTCGAAGCAGATTCTCCCGTAGTCAGTACCTGAGACGGTTTCACCCGTCAGTGTCACGTAGAGCGATGTGATCCGCTGCTGGCCGTCGATGATGAAGTACACCTGATCTTGGTCCTGAATAGGGGGCACATCGAGTCCGGGCACCTCGCGGAAGAGCGCCTTGTACTCCCCATCGGCTCGCCAGAGAAAGAAGGAGCCAATGGGGTACTCCTTGTAGATGCTGTCAAACAGCTCGATGACTTTCTTCTGCCGCCACACGTAGGTGCGTTGGAAGCGTGGAATCCGATACTTGCCCTCGGCGACGTTGTGCATCAGATCGCTGAGTTGGATGTCGTCAACATGGATCTTGCTCTCAGTCGCTGCACTCAATGCAATGCCACCTCAGTCAAGTAATGTGGGCTGGCTGGGTCCATCGGACGGCTTCTTCTTCGCTGGTTTCTTCTTGGCTTTGCGTTTGGGCTTCTTCTTGTCGTGGAGGCCTTGGGCGACTTCCTCGGCGTAGCGTTCGTGGTTGAGTTGCAGGAGACGGTCGAGAACCTCGCGGCGGGCCTCCTCGCTGATGGTGTAGCGGGTGCCTTGCTTCGTCTCGTGGAAGCCGTGGCCGAGGTTCAGGTCGGTCCAGCCGTAGGCGGCGGCGACGGCGTGGTCCATCTGCACGTGCAGCTCCCGCAGCCGCCGGATGTCCTCGGCGGTCTCCTGCGGGCTGTGCAGGCGGTTGTAGGTCTTTGTAATCCCCTCCCAACGGTCCAGCATCACCCGCCGACGATACTCGTGGTAGGCCTCCCCGATGCTTGCAGACGGCGGGGCAGGGGAGGGGAACGGGAACGTCCCAAAGCACTCAGATGGCGTATAGCGGAGTAGCGAGAGATTGTAAGAGGCGTAGCGACGAGCCCACGCCTTCTGGAAGCTACTGCTGAGCACAGCAAACGACTCAAAGTCGTCCAACGCAATGACCGTCAGTGAGTCTGCATAGACGGCTCCGGTCGGAACCAGTGCGAACTCCACGTACTTGGTGGCTGCTCTTGCGATCGCAAGGCACCGACAACGGTCGCCCAGAGCCGCGTATAGGCCAGTGGCTCGCTCAGCGAACTGCCACCACCTCTCCCGCCTCGCCTTCCGGTTGCTCTTCTCTCGTTCCGGCTTGACGAGTGCTTCGACGGTCCGCAGACACTCTGGGTAATCAGCTGCCACCGGGCCCTCACAGCCAGAGGCCGAGCCCCGGCGATCGAGTGGCCAGTCAGAAAAGTCGATTACCCAACGACTGGGCTCGTGCTCAGGATGGGCATTGATGTCCTTCCCCATCAGGTACGGGAACACCACATCCTTAGCCTGCGGAGTTCTCCTCAGCAGGTCCTCCGCTACACCAGGTTCGAGAATGAAGCCCATTCCGAGTACAATGGTGCCCTGGAAGGACCTGCCATCATTCGAGTGCAGGCTCTCTGGTCGGCCCTCGACCTGCCCGCCTGACGTCAACAGAACAGAGATCTGCGGGACCGGCCGGTCGTCAAGCACCGCCCCCGAATGCCATGCCCCCCTTCGCACCCAAAGGAGGGTGTACTGCACGGAGGCCAACCCGGGCCAGTTCCGGCTTGGGACGGCCCGGGTGATGGTATACCCGTCTCGGACGATCTGCTCCAATGCCACCTCGCGGCTGACTCCTTGAGCAATGATGTCGCTGGTCACGAGTCCGAACTGGCCTCCTAACCGGAGCAGAACGGCTGCCCGCAGCACGAAGTAGGCACACAAGTCAGCACTCCCCCGTGCCCGATTAGCGAGACGGTGCACGAGGTACTCGCGGTATGACGCCCCCAGGCTCTGCGTGATCTTCTGCCCGCCCATAAACGGCGGGTTGCAGACGAAGGCATCAAAGCCGCCACGCTCGACCATCACCTCGGGGAACTCCAAGGGCCAGTGGAAGGTGACTTGGCCGTCAAGGGCGTCGTGGGCCTTGCGTGCGAGGAACTCCGTGTCCCGCTCCTCAAACCACTGGGCCACGTCCAGGGAGGCTTGAGTGAGAGCAGCTTCCCGTTCCTTCGCGGTCGTGCCCCGGAAGTCGGCCGACACGAGCATGTCGGCGGCCCAATTGAGTCGGAGGGTCTCCTCTTCGACCTGCCGCATCAGTTCTTCCTGAGCAGCGACGTCCTCGGGTAGCTCAGCGGGCCGTTCCTCGATCTTGCGTCGCAGTTCGACGGCCCGCTTGATGCGTTCGGGCAGGAACTGGAGGATGACGCGGTTCTGCCCGCCGGTGCCGTCGAGGTTGAACGCCTCGATCTGCTTGATGTCCCTGATGCCGACCAGCGAATCACCGGGCCGGATCGCGTGGTTGAGGAACGTGAAGGGCTTGTCGTGGGCGAGCGTCAGCAGCCAGAGCGATAGCTTCGCCATCTCGACGGCGAGCGGGTTGATGTCCACCCCATACAGGCACCGCTGGGCCACGAGCCGCCTGGCGAAGGCCATCCTCTCGTCGGTGTCCTTGGGGATGATCGCATCGCCCGGCTCGCCACTCGACGGCTTGCCAAACGGCGTGATGCCCGGCCCATCCGGATGTTGGCTCTCCGCGTCCTCCCACGCCTCGACCACACGCTCTGCCATATACCGACAGGCTTGCACGAGGAACGCCCCGGAGCCGCACGCCATATCGCAGATCTTCAGATCCAGCAGTTCCTCGGGTGGCTTGAGTTGCCACTCTTCCTTCGGCTTGCCCTCGGCCGGGCCAACGTAGACCAGCGGCTCCAGCGTGTACTGCACGATGGGCTCGGTGAGACTTCGGGGCGTGTAGTGGGTGCCCGAACTGCGACGGTCCGTGCCCGCCGCCACGTAGACGCTGCCCTCGCCGATCACGACCGGGTGGCCAAAGCTATCGTTCCGCAGCAGTCCCGCGAAGGGTCGCATCCGCTCGCACAACGCGTCGTCACTTCCGCAGGCCGCCAGCAACCGCCCGACGGCATCGCCTTCGAGGGTCGACTCCAGGGCTTTGCCCAAGGCACTCTTCGAGCGACCCGTCTCCTTCTTGAGGAAGTCAACCAGATCGTCCTCGCCCCGTTCCCTGAGCCGCTCCAACTCGGGCAATGGCACCTCGGGTTCCTTGTTCTTCGTGCCCTGCAGCCCAACGATGGGCTCAGTGGCCCGCGTGGCCGTATGATCCAGCAGGCCCTCGTAGACGTGGCCGATCTGCTCGATGTCGAGGGCACGGAAGCTGAGTCGCCGAGACTCCGCCGGTCCGCCGCCGGGTAACTGCATCTCCAGGTACTGCAGCGACCGGAGCAAGTGCAGGACTGTGCGGTTATCCACGGGCAGCGGGCTGGCTTGGGTGTCCCGCCACGAAGTGCCTGACTGCCGACCCTCGAGGAGCGGGAAGCGGTCGGGATCAAACAGCGACCCGGCGTAGGCGAGCAGCGACATCCGCTCATGATGGACGCCGCCGTAGACCGCCCGGAAAGTGCTCAGCAACCGACACCACGCATCCCGACGCCGCTCCAGGACCTCCTCGCCGTGCTGATCGGCGATGACCTGCAGTTGGTCGGCCAGCGTCGAGACGGCGTAGTGCTCGTCGTAGGTGGGGTCGCCCAGCAGGAGCAGGTCACGCTCCTCCGCACAGAAGAGGAACACGAGCCGCATCATGACGGTCAGGGCGGCCTCGTAAAGCACCGCCTCGGGCACGTCCGCCAGGAGTGCACGGCCACGGTCCTGATCGGCCCGGTCGATGGTCTGTACGAGCACCTCGACGGCCCGCCGGACCTGGTAGCCCAACTGGTCGGTGACCTCCTGCTGGTTCTCGGCACTCTCGGCCAGCATTGCCTCGAGTGTCTCGTCGTCGCCGACGGCGAAGAAGCGAGGTGTGCCAAGCAGGCTGCGGAACGCCCGGAGCGTCAGCCGCTCCTCGAGCCACAGCGACGCGTACCACGAGGCGTAGCCACTGGTCTCGCCGCGTGGGGCATCGACGAGCATCCACTGCTCGCCGTTGGTCACCAGCCCGAGCCGCACGTCGGTGGAGTGCAACAGCTCCGTCATCCGAGTGTCCGGCGATGCCTTCCATCGCTTGTCGGACACGGGCTTCTCGAGGCCCTGAGCGAGGGGGTAGGTCTGGATCAGCAGGCGGGGCTTCTTCGACTCGGGATCCTGAATGACGATGTCGGGCCGTAGCGTCTCGCCGTGCTCGGAGACGGTGGCCTTCAGCGACTGGGGGATGTCCTGGCCGGTGGCGACGACCTCATCCGGTAGCTCAAGCGTCTCCCGCAGCACGAAGTCAAACCACGCCTTGTGCACCTCAGCCCGTGGCCTCGGCCCGAGCTGATTGTCCTGCCATTCCTCGAACGCCATCCGCAGATCGCGAGTGTGATCGGGGTCATCCGCGTCGAGCCCCTGGGGGAACACACGCAGCAGCACGGGCAGGCTCAGGAACGGCCCTGAGACCTCGATCAGGGACAGCCATTCTGCATGATGTCGAGTGTTTGCTTTGGGCATGGTTGGTCGCACTCAATCTGGTTGCGGGACTACTTGCTCGGCAGGTCCAGACGGATCGCTTCATACCTGTCCCGGAGCATCGTTAGGAAGTTGGCTCCCTTGGCACAGCGACGCAGGTCAGCTTCGGAGACAACCACGATGGCGATCCCTCGGTGCTGGAAGAGCTTGACTCGCTCCCGCTCGGCGTTTGGTGAGATCCCCTTGAGGCAGAAGAGCATGCCAAAGCGACACTTGGCGGCGTCGAGCACACGCCCCAACTTCAGAAGCGTGGTAACATCAACTTTCTTCTTGGTCCACTTCTTGCATTCGGCGAGGAAGTAGCGGCCCGCATCGGCTCGGAAGTCCCGATCTGGGCCGTCGAAGACACCCATAACATCGTATTCGGTTGACTTCGATCTCCTGTGCATACGGGCTCGGCAACCCGGTATGCAGCTCACCAGATAGTGCCCGAGACGCTCAAGTTCTCGCCAGTCACCATCAGACCCATCGGGGGGCTTGATGCGATCCAGGAGGAACCGCACGTATGCTCGGTTCGCGGAGTAAAGAGTCATCTCATCGGCGGAGGGGTGTCTTGACATCCACTCGTGGTCGAGGTGCTGGAGCACCCAGTCGGGGAACATCCCGGCTTCCGGGTCCGTGCTGTACAGACGCCAGCACTTCTCGGCGTGGCTCTGCACCTCGGGATCGCTGGAGCCGTGATGCCAGACCAAGCGGTGGTAGTAGCCAGTCTTGTCGGGCTGCACAACCCCCTGGTCCCGTATCGAGTCCTCGCAGAGGCTGTGCATCATGTAGCGTTTGGCATATGTGGGATGGTTCAGCCCCGAGTGACACTCACTGATCCACAAGGGAGCCGTGCCCTTCTCTATACGCTGCCCGCTCTCCCGCTGGTAGGCGAACTGGTCCTCGTACAAGAGCTGGAACAGGCTTAGAGCTTCCGTATACCGTCCGTGGTTGTAGTAGAACAGCCCCAGCAGCTCCCATGTCCGCTCGCGAACAAAGCGGCCTTGGGATGTGTCGAAGCGTGTGCCTGGCAGCACCTGACACAGGTAGGCAGCACCATCCTGCTCGTGGAAGTGCCCTGACAGGTCTTCCGGCAGCGGCACCCCCGTCGCCTTCAGAATGGCCTCCTCCCATGCTTCGGGATTCTGACGCTTGAGGAGTTGCAGTTGTACAGATACTGGGGTGTCCATGTCTCAACCTCCGCGACCTGCCAAACGTCCGGGCACCAGGTACGTCACCGCCACCGGGAACATCCTCGGCTGCGGGTCCGCGAACCGAGCTCGGATCGCCGCCGTCTCACCATCGATCTCCTGCGGGATCTTGTTGACCCTCGCCCGAAGCCAATCGGCGTTCCTGTCGAACTGCTCCCGCTCGGGCGGGGTCATATCCTCGAATTGGAGCTGCAGATACCGCGGATCATCGAGTTCCGACTGGATCCGGTCACGCAACTCGGTCAGGACCGACGTGATGTCGGAGACCTCTCGCTCGCAGCGTTCAGCCAACGACTTGGCGAGACCATCCGCCCGATCCCGCATCCGTGCCTCGAGGGATTGCCGCAAGGGCTCCTCCACCTTGGGCCAGAGCCCGAGCAACGTATCTCTCACGCCGCCGGATGGCTCCTCATCCGTCCCGGCCGCCAACGCGTCACGCACCTCGCCCACGTTCATGCGTGAGAAGCGTCCCTCGCGGATCGCTCCGCCCGCCCTGATGATCTCCTCGTGCAGGCGGTGGCAGTCACCGCCGATGACCACCAGCCTCGCATGGGCGATGGCGACGGGCGTCTGCAATGCGTGGTCCGGCACAACCCGGGCCGTGATGCGGTTCAGCGACCTCGTATCCTCGCTCGCCCACACCTCGGCCCGGAGGAGACGCAGGCACATCTGCACCAGCCGATGGTTCAGGTGCACGAGCACCACGTCGTCCCGGCCCTTGACGAGCCGATGGTCGAAGACGATGGGCCGGACCTCCTGCGTGTGTGGATGAGGAAGGCCCTCCATGCAGGCCGCCCAACTGCCGGTGAGTGCGGGGATGCGGAAGATGGGGCAGGCCTCCCGCTTCTCATCAGGCCAGATGCCCCCAATCTCGGCCGGGATCAGGGCGGGCTGCCCGGCGAGTTCGAGCCCCACCTCGACGACCTTCTGCACGTTGTCGGGCGACAGGCGGAGCTCCCGTTGCGTCTCGTGGAGCTGGTCGAGCAGTTTCTTGATCTGTTGGGCGAGATCCCGCTCGAACTTCAGGAGCCGACGCACCGGCTCCGCCTCGTTCTCGGCCTGAGACGTGTCGAGCGTGGTCCGCCGTCCGAGCATCGCGTCCTCAACCTGCGAGGCGATGACGGGTCCGACCTTGCCGAGATCCTCACGGATGGTCTGAACCTTCCGCACGGCCCGCATCAGGAACTCCAGGTCACCCTCGAGGTCGCCGACGGGGACCTCGACCATCCGGGCTTCCCTGTCGCGGTACCCCTCACCGGCGAAGTGGTAGACGAGCACCTCGTCGGCCTTCTGTCCGTGGCGA
>CAZKUN010000109.1:11224-27623 GCA_964555935.1 uncultured Armatimonadia bacterium
TGACCAGCTCCACGAACGGGCGCACCAGCGTCTCGTTCCGCTGCTCCATCCGGTTCGGGTTCCACGGAATCTCGTAGTGGATCAGGCGGGAGCAGTGGTTCTGAAGGTCGATGCCCTCGGACGCGGCGTCGGTGGCGAGCAGTATGCGGACGGGGCTCTGATCGGGCGGGGCCTGGAACGCCGCTTTCACGGCCTCCCTCTGGTCCGTCTGCATCCCGCCGCACATCGTCATCATGCGGCCGCCGCCGGTGAAGCCCTCCGAGGCCAGGATCCCCTCGAGCCAGTTCTGCGTAGCACGGTATTCGGTGAAGATGATGACGCGGCGGTCAGACCATTTTCCGCCGGGCTTGATGCTCTCGTTGAGCCAGGCGATCAGCTCTCGGGCCTTGGAGTCCGGTCGGTTCACCGCCCGGTCGGCCCACGCCCTCATCTCCTGGAGCAGGTCGTGCTCATCCGTCGTGAGCTTCTCGAGAAGCACGGTCGCGGCGTCGACGACCTCGTGGGTCGCGTCCTCCGCCTCGTCGTCGTCGGCGTACTCCTCCTCCACGCGGTCGATCTGCCGCTGCAATATACCCACCGGCGTCCGCCTGGTCACACGCTTCTTCTCGGAGCTGGTCAACGTCCGCACGTGCTGGGCGAGCGTGACGCGGAAGGCCTCGGGGCTGGAGAAGAGCCGTTTCTTCAGCGTCTTCAGGACGAACTCGGTGGCGATCCGCCCCGCATCGTCGGCCGTCCGTTCCTGTCGCTGCTTCGTGTACTCACGCAGTGCCGCGTGGACTCGCCGCTCGTCATCGGAGTAGGCGACCTCGATGGGCTCGAGCTTCCGAGCGGGAAACCTCGGCGTGCCGTCCCAGTTCTTCTCCAACTCCGACTTCAGACGGCGGACCATCACGGCACGCAGTTGCCGCTCGTCCGGCGGGGTACCCCGGGCGAACCGCTGATCGTCGAGTAGTTCGAGGAGAGCCGTGAAGCTCTCCGGGTAACCGTTGTGCGGCGTGGCCGTCAGGAAGAGCTTGTGCTCAAAGTGCGGGGTGAGGACTCGGATGGCATCGGTCCTCAGCGAGTCAGTGGCGTACTGACCGCGACCGGACGGGGCACAGTTGTGAGCCTCGTCGAGGATCATGACGTCGTATCGGCGGGGGTAGAGGGGCTCCCCCTCCGAGGGCAGCGTCTCCCTGAACAGCCGCAACGGCCGCTCACGCTTCAGGAAGTCGATTGAGGTGATGAGCCGAGGGAAGTGACCCCAAGGGTTGACGTGGATCCCACGCTTCCGCCGGAGTTCCCGCATCAGGTCGCTGTTCACGATGCGGAAGTCGAGACCGAACTTATCCCGCATCTGCTCCTGCCACTGGACCTGCAACGCCGAGGGACAGACGATCAGGATCCGCCGTGCCCGGTGCCGGATCATCAACTCCAGGGCCACCATCCCGGACTCGATCGTCTTCCCGAGTCCGACATCGTCGGCGATGAGGAGGTTGACGCGAGGCATCTGGATCGCCCGGACCACAGGGTCGAGCTGGTAGTCTTCGATCTCGATGCCACTGCGGAAGGGGGCCTGGATGGAACGGGGATCGGCGGATGAGGCCGCTCCCCAGCGAACGGCGTCCAGGAAGGCGTCGAGCCTCTCGGGAGCGTCGAAGTTGGTCGGCGTGGGAAGAGCGACGCTGTCGATGGGACGGGCACCGGGCTCGATCTCCCAGATGACCTGGAGCTCCTCGCCGATGGCGTCGTCCTCGACCGACGTCAACGTCACGAGGTGCTGCTCGGGTCCGCCCGTCCACTCGAGCATGGGCGTCGGCAGCGTGCTCCTGGCGACGTCCGCGACGACGTACTGCCGCTCGCGCACACGGACAAGTTGGCCCTGTTCAGGCGGGCTCGACGAAACTGCCGCCATCGGTATCCACCTCGGTGTCAATGCCGGCCGCCACAGATCACGGCGGGAGGTTACATCCGATGGCGAGTATTGGACATGGCTGGGGCAGGCACCTCGTCGATCGGAGGCGGGCTGCGCCGAACACGGAAGCCACGGTCTGGCTCGCCGAGATGGGTGCAGAGGTCGCAGCCGGCAACTTGCGCCTCGCCCCGATGCCAGCGAGGTTGGAGCCGCCGGGACCGAGAACTGGCTGCGATGGTGCACGCTGGGGTCACAGCCGGCTTTGGGCAGAGCAGGTATTATTGTCTTTTAGTAGTAATCTGTTTCCGGACACTACGGGGTGTGGGCGACCTGCCGAGGTCCCAGCCCCACGAGAAGCGAAGGCACTGGCCGGAGGACGCGATGGTTCTTGCTCTGTCAAGCCTGGTGCTGCCCGCCGCGGCGATGGCCAGTGGGCTGCCCAGCGGCTGGGACGTGTGGACCGACAGCGGGGCGTTCACCATCACGTCGGACGCCGCTCCGGATGCCGGCGGACGGCCGGCCTCGGCGGTCGTGGTTGGGTGGCCGGCGTACACCGATTCGCAGACCGGCTGGGCTGGGACGGTGAGCATGACGCTCCAGCTCCCCGCGGGGGGTGGTGCACGATTCGAGGTGGATGTGGCTGACGACTGCCCGGGCCCCACGGTCGGCTACCACTTCGCTACGATTGCGGTGGATGGCTCGAAGGTCTGGGACAGGGACGTGGGGGGCGCGTCGTCTGGGCCCGAGCGCGTCTCCGTGGACTTGCCGCGCGCGGGAGAGACGGTGGAGGTGGTATTGGGTCTTGAGGAGCGGCAGGCTGTATCGAACTACCCCGTGCGCGTGTGGTTCATCGGGCCAAGGCTGGTGACGAGTGATGGCGCTATTGAGCTTCTGCCCGCTCCGGCAGTGGATGGTGATGAGGCGTTGCCGCCGGACCGGCCGATCCGGTCGGCGCCGGTGCGGGGCCGGGCGTGGACATCGCGAGCCCGCGTGTGCGGCGTCTGGGCCGTGACCCAGTGGGACTCGGTCGTGAACGCGGAAGAGCGTGCGCCGTGGCTGGCCGAGGAGTTCGGACTGGACACGATCATCTTCCTGCCCCCCGAATCGCACAACACGCTTGTCGGCGAGCAGCACCGCCTCACGGAGGAGCAGTTTGCGGCTGCCTTGCGTACCTACCGGGAGGCGGGCTTCCGGATACTGATCTACTCGTCGCTCACCCACCTGGGACATGGGCCGGAGTGGATGGACGGCACGCTTGCCCGCGACCGGCCTGGATGGCTGCAACGGGGCCCCGAGGGCGAGACGCTGAACCTGTGGGGCAGCGACTGGCTCTGCCCGAACACCGGGGCCCTAGTCTACAGCCTCGAACGCACCCGACGGTTGGTGAGAGCCTATGAGCCGGATGGGGTGATGCTGGACTGCCACTCGTTCCACCACACCCAAAACGGCATGAGCTGCTACTGCGACGGATGCCAGGCGGCGTTCCGGGAGTACCTTTCCGAGCGGTTCGGGCGGCACGTGCTGGGACGTCCGACGCGCTATACGCGGATCCCGAAGGCCCAAGGGCCGCTCTACGCGCTATGGCTGCACTGGCGCAATCGCGTCTGGGCACACGTGACGGAGCGGCTCCGGAGAGAGCTCCGGCGGACACAACCGGGCCTGGTGCTGCTGTCAAATACCCAATACCTCTACCAGAGCCCCGCGCTCGCGCAGGACGGCGAGTACCTACACGAGGATGTGGTTCTCTCCGAATCGCGTGGGATGAGCATGCCGCTCATGGTGGCGAAGCTGATGCTCGGGCGAGCGCTGGCGGGCGGAAGGCCGATCTGGAACTACCTCGGCACCTTCCGAGAGGATGACCTGACGCGCCTCCTAGACCCGGAAACGGTATCATGGAACGTGTCGACCGCATACGCCTGTGGGACGCGCCCGTGGGTGGTGTATTACGGGTTCTTCGAGCACCCGGACGACGCGGTGAACGCAGACGCGCTGAGCAGGCTTGGTACCACGCTGGTCTGGCACAATGCGCACGACCCGGCGGACAGGAGCCTGCGGCCGTACGCGCCCATACTGTCGGTGATGAGCATCGCATCCCGGAACGCGCGCAACAACGCGCTGATTCCACCTGGCTTCATCGAGTTGAGGCGGCGAGGCGTGGCGGCGTGGCTGATCGAGGAGGAGCATGTGACGCGCAAGGCGCTTGCGGGTGCGAGGGTGGTGGTCATCGAGGAGGGTAGCAGCCTGAGCCATGCCGCGGCCCAGCGGATCGCGAAGTGGGTACGCTCGGGCGGGAGGCTGATCGCCGCGTCGGGGACGGGCGCATACGATGAACTGGGCCGCCTGCGCTCGCGAGGGTCAATGGCTGCGGCGCTTGGGATTGAGGCGTACGGAAGGGCGCCCTTGCAGATCGGCCGAGGCACGGCCGAGAGCCTACAGGGGTATGGGAGCACGGATGAGCTAGTCGAGGCGTTGGGTGAGTACCGCTTCCACACCGATCCGGAGGTTGACGTGGAAGTCGTAGGGTGGCTGGAAGGGGACCGCCTGGTCGCGTATGTCTGCGGGGAGGGACAGCTTCCTGCGAGTTTGCGCCTGCACCCACCCGAGGGGCTCTCCGGGGAGGCTCTTCTCTGCTCGCCGGACCGGCGCGAGCCGGTGCTCGGCTCGGCGGGTGACTGACGGGGTGAGGGATCGGAAGGCAGAGATGATGCCGTGCTGTCCCTCCGAAAAACTCCATCCACGCCTGAATTTAGGGCTTTGAAGGCCGCGCGTAGCTGACTTGAGAAACGCACGCTCGTGACCATGCCAACGCTCAAGATCATCTACCGAAACCCAGCCGACCTCGTCCGCCTCATCGGTCAACTGACTTCGTATGCCGTCGTGTTCGCGTACGCCTTCGTGTCGTCGAGAGCGAAGACGGCAGCAACCGTCGTCGCGTTGCGCAGTCAGTTGGCTCGCCGCGCCGACCGGGTCCAGCACAGAAGAAGGAGCCCAAGCCTCGCTTCACACCGGCATTCCGTCTCGCGTGGGTAGTGATCTCGCGAATCCTCGATGGCTGGGAGGATCTCGCCCAGCTGATGAAGCCAGCCACGGTCAAGCGCTGGCATAGCCAAGCCTTCCGGCTCTACTGGCTGTGGCCGACCCGACGAGGGTTGCGGAGGACAACCGGGGAAGCCCCCAACGAACGGCTGACCGTTCAGCCAACGCCGGGGCGCTGAGTTTCATATGGGGTCCCCGGACAAAGAGACGGGAGGAAACAACATGCCGATCGAACCCAGTGGTGACACCATTCGCGCTCGCGCCGACTACAGGCGGGGCAAGAGGATGTGGAGGATTGCCGACAAGAGCGACCGCAAGGCGGCTCGGGAGGGAAAGGCCGCAGACGCAGCCAAGCTCAGAGGGCAAGCGCGCCGGTGGAAGAGAGCATACAAACGCTATTGGGAAGCCCAGCGCGCGCACACCGACGCTGACGTGGCGGATGAGATAGGCAAGCCGAAAGAAGCGGCGAAAAAACGGCGAAGAGGGTATATAGCCGAGGCCGCGGCCGACATGTGGGGCCGTTCGGCCGATGCGTTGCGGATGGCTCACGAAGCCGATACCAAAGCGGACGAGGCCCAGGATCCGAAAGATGCGCGTCGCAAGAAGGCAGACGCGAAAGCCATGCGAGATCTCGCCGAGGCCTGGCAAACAGCGGGAAGGGCGTTTGACGACGCGTTGGCGAAACGCAAAATTGCGGACTCGCCGCCCGGGCCGCTCCAAGGCCCCGACCCCGCGAAGAAGAAGGAAGCTGAGATAGCCCTTGCCGCAGCGAGGGGCCTCTGGGAAGCGGCGGCGATTTTGCTGGACGCGGAAGAGGTGCGTCGTGGAGCTGTAGAAGCCAAAGAGGCCGGCGACAAGAAGGCCGGCAGAATACTCGATGGCGTCCGCAGAGAATTGCTCAAAGCCGCGGAAGCCTGGAAGAAGGCCGCCGCCGCGGCTGGAGAGGGGAAGGAAAAAGCACGGTTGGCCCATGAGAAAGCCGCGAAGAACCATTACAGAGCCGCCGGGGCGCTGGAGGAGGAGAGAGACGAAGAAGACATTCCGGGAAAACAGCCGAAACCAAAGGGCCAGAAAAGCTCCGGCTTGTTTAAGAAGGCCGCCGAGGCTTGGGAAGAGATTGCTTTGGCGCGTAAGGCCGCGCCTGGTGCGATCGTCGCCGCCAACGCCCTGACAGCCGCGGCGCGAGCGACGTCCGCAAGCGACGCCGCATGGGCGGAAGGGCACGATGTGGCTGGCGACGCTTGGGGTAGGGCCGCCTGCTGTTGGCTGGCTATCAGTGGCAAACAGGCTTCGAATCCAGGACTGGTCGAGGCGCTTTCTCTAGGTGCCGGCCTGTGGGAGAAGGCGGGCGAAGCCTTGAGCGTGGGCGAGAAATTCGGCGCGCCCTACCTCAAGACAGCGCGGTCGTATCCCTCGACTGAATCCTTGGTCGAAGCCGCAAAGGCAACCGGCCCCAGCAAACCTCTGGATCGACAGCAGTCAAAACGCGAGCGCAAGTGATTGGAGTAGGGCGACAGAAGCGTGACAATCCTGTCCATCCGAAAAAGTCCATCCACGCCTGAATCTGGGGCTTTGCAGGATGCCGGAAGTTGACGTGGGAAACGCCCGTCCGTGACCATCACAGCCCTCAGGATCGTCTACCGCAACCTCGCCGAACTCGTCCGTTCCGTCGGGCATCTATGTTCCTATGCCGCGGTGTTTGTGTGCGCCTTCTTGTCATCCAGAGCGAAGACAGCAGCGACAGTCGTTGCGTTGCGCAGTCAGTTGGCTCAGCGCATCGACCGAGTCCAGCAGAAGAAGGAGCCGAAGCCTCGCTTCACCCCTGCGTTCCGAGTCGTCTGGGTGGTGATCTCGCGGGTGCTTGATGGTTGGGAGAATCTCGCCCAGCTAATGAAGCCCGCCACGGTCAGGCGCTGGCACACTGAGGGCTTCCGGCTGTGGTGTCGCTGGAAGTCGCGGAAGCGCGGCCGTCCGTCGCTCGAGCAAGAGATGCAGGCTCTGATCCGCAAGCTGAGTCGAGAGAACCCGCTCTGGTCGGCAGAGCGGATCCGCGACACCTTGTTGCTTCTGGGTTGGAGGAGTTGCTCTTCGACGTGACGACCGATCCCGGAGAGATGAGGAATGCCGCTGCCGAGCGTCCTGAGTTGGTCGAGGAGTGCCGCGCGCAGATGAAAGCGTTTCTCGGCGAACTGCCGTACTCGAGGGTGACTGAGCCCACTTCATCCTCCGGGCCCTTCACCGAGGTCGGGCGGCATCGGCGATGGGTCGAGGAGTTGGAGGCTCGGAGATAGGAGCAAGATCTTGAGAGTTGCCATCACCGGAACCAGCGGGTTCATTGGCCGCGCGTTGGCGCAGTCGATGGCGGGGGAGCATGATGTCGTGTGTCTGTCCCGACAGAAGACCGAAGTGGACGGCGTGACGCCAATCCAGGCCGACTTCACGTCCCCGGATGGTCTGCGAGCGCTGGATGCGCACGAGCTCGACGCGCTGATCCACCTTGCTGCTGTCACAAGCCATGGCACGGAGGAGGAGCAACTCGGCGTCAACGTTCTCGGCACGCGCCGTCTGCTTCGCCACCTGATTGACCGCGGGTGCCGCAAGTTCATCCTCGCCAGCTCCATCGCGGCCGCGGGTGTGCTGTGCCCCGAGTTCCGGCCGCTGCAACTGCCGATGCCCGACGCACACCCCTGCCTTGACACCATGGGGTATGGGTTCTCGAAGTACCTGATGGAGGAGTTGGTGCGCCACATCTCGCGCCAGGACGGGAGCCTCGACCTGATCGTCCTCCGACTGTCCGGCATCCTACGCGACGACGCCACGCGCGTGCGCTACAGCGCCAAGCCGCCGTTCAACTGGGGTATGGCCCACCTCTCGTCCATGTACGTGAGCGACGCGATCCGCTGCCTGACGCTGGCCGCGGAGGCGCCGATCGAGCCCGGCTGCCGAATCATGAATGCGGTCGGCCCCCAAGCGAGCGTGGTTGATCCCGTTCCCGAGACCATCCGCGCGCGATACGGCGACGATGCGGATGCGCTTGACCTGTCGCATTACGAGCGCCCCGGCCACGAGCGCGATCCCGTGTTTGACACCAGCCGGATCGAGCAGGAGCTGGGATTCACAGCTGAACGGGATGTGTCTGAGGAGGGATCCCCGTGAATGCAGCCGCCGCAACGCCATGCAAAGCAGGCTTCGCCCGCGCCGAATCCCGCGGTCGACAGGCCATACTACTATCGTAGGCGTGAAGCCGGAAGTGATTCACAATCCCGAGGTCGACGAACATGAGGACCGCATTGCGCACACGCGAGCAGGGCTGTCCATCCGAAAAACTCCATCCACGCCTGAGTCTGGGGCCTCGGCTCAACCCACGACCGGTGAAGCCATCCCCCTACGCTGTCGTCGACGACGAGGAGTAATCACCCAGTCTGGGCGACGCGGTAACAGCGGTAACGGGTTCCGAGCACTTTCTTTCTACCAACCCACTGCAATGGGGGGAGCCAGCTCAAGTGTTAGTAGATTGAATCGCTCCCCGGGCGGGGAGCCAGTTCGTACACTCAGACCCTTCTGCTATCCAGCAGAAGGGTTTTCTGTGTAAATATGCGAGTTTCTCGCCATCCCAGGTGCAGTTCGATAGTAGCAGATTCAGTAGCTTCCTCTTCTCAGTTTGGGGCTGTTTCAGCCAGAGATCATAGGCCCTATGGGCCAGGCTGAGGACCCGCAGACCGTCCTCGAAGTAGCACTGATTCGCGGTCTCGTGACGCTCAATCGCGGCGCGGGCCTCGAGCTGCTTCTGCCGCCACTCGCCGCTCTTGCGCTCCCAGAACTCTTCGGTAATCGTGCCGTCCAGCTTGTCTTCGTAAATGACGTCGAGACGCTGCTGCGCCAGAGCCGCTTGCCGCTCCAAGGCGGCCACTTGCGCGGCATGAAACTCGCGCTCCTCGCCGTGACTCTCTTTGAGCGCCGCCGTGATCCACTCCAGCGTCTCCTCGTCTATCGCCACAGCACGTACCGCCTCGCCGAGCATCTCTTCGAGGCGCTCTTCGCGGACGTAAGGCTTCGAGCAATCGCCGCGTCCGCCAGTACAATGGTAGTAGACGAATACGTGCTTCTTTCTCTCGGCAGTGACCGCACACCCGCACTCGGCACACTTCACCAGGCCCGTGTAGGCGAACTCTCGCTTCGCCATGGTGGCAGGCTTCCCGTCCTTGCCGAACGCCAACTGCGCGCGCTCGAACAGATCCATGCTGATGACGGGAGGATGGTCGCCCTCGTGTAGCTTGCCCTTCCAGGTGAACAGGCCGGTGTGTATCGGGTTCTTGAGAATGTCCGAAACCGTGCTGCGTGAGGGGTGCTTGCCCCGCCGCGTGCTGAAGCCTGCTTCGATGGCCCGCCGACGCACCTCCGCAAGACTCACGTCCCCGCCCGCGTACCACTCGAACATCCGCCGAATGACCGGCGCGCGCTCCGGGTCGACGTCGAGTTTCCGGTCGCCGTTGCGGTCAACGTTCATGTACCCAAGCGGAGCATAGGAGGGATACGTGCCCTGCGCCGCCTTCTCCACCATGCCCTTGCGTGTCTCCTCGGCGAGGTTGTCGATATAGTTCTTCGCTAACACGACCTTGATGTCGTGGACCAGCTTCTCGTGGGAGTGCGACTCCTCCGATATGACCACGCCCTCCTTCACGAAGTGTACGTCGACGCCGAGTTCGTTGATGGTTACGCTGTCGCGAAAGTTGCGATAGAGCCTGTCGGTCTTCTCGGCGATGATGGCCCGGCATGACTTCCGCCGCCGTCGCAGGAACTCGACCATCTCGCCGAACTCGGTCCGCCCCGCGCGCTTGGCGGTCTCTGTGTCGACGAACTCGCGGGCAACCTCGAAGCCTTGCTTGGATGCGTATTCCTGCAGTAGCTTCAGTTGCGCGGGAATTGAGAAGCCCTCTGCTGCTTGCTCTGCGGTTGAGACTCTGGCATACACGACTGCTTGCTCCACGGAGGCCACCTCCTGGGCTTGGGCGTCGGTCTTTCTCTAGGTTCTGTCTCCGCAGGCCCAGAACCTCCTACAACGCGCTCACTATCCCGGAACTCACGGCGCTCGGGGCGCAGGCAACGCCACTCCACGAGGCCAACAGGTCGAAGTAGGCCCTGACGTTGCGGACGGCCTCGCGGGCGTCCTCAGTGGCCACCGTGGAGCCCGTGCGGGCCTCCCAGAACTGCTGCGTCGTGAACACGATGCTACTCTCGGTCTGTAGTGTCAAGCTCAACACCTCCGGTTTGCTGCCTCGACTCGTCGAGGTGATCGGCGATGCGCTCGGCCGCTTCCGCCAGACGCTCCAAGGCACTTGGCCCCACTGGTTCAGGAGCGGGCACCAATAGGTCGATTGCCTCGGCCATGTATAGCGCGCCGTCCACGACCGGAGCCAGTCTGTCTTCCGTTGCTGTCGCTTCGGCCATCAGTTCTTCGAGCGCCTCGGCAAGCGGTCGAAATGAGTCGATGTGCGGGCCGCTCGCCAACTCGAAGGAGAGTTCGGCCCACGCTCGATTGCGCCACGTGAGTCCGGCGCTATCAAGTGCGCTCACGACCTCGGGCAGACGCCGCTCAATCGCAGCGACGAAGCCCTCGTCGAGTCTCAGGTCGGTTGTATCCATCGGTCGCCTCACATCTGAGTCTGGATTGACGGCGGAAGTCCCCGCCGCCTCAATTCCTCGTATTTCGCAGCGCCGGGCAATGATGAAATCCACTTCGCCTGCCAGCGGCCGCGCAGTTCGAAGATTTCTTCGGGGGGCATCTCATCGAGTCGGGGCTCGAAGAGCGCGAACTCCGCCTCGTGCCCCAACAGTCCCGCCAGCCGTTCGAGGTCGGCCAGCACAGGAGCCTTGAATGTGGCGATGGCATGTAGGGTTTTCTCGAGTTTGGTGGCTCCCTCGGCGAGCGAGGCTTCCAGTTCCTGGGTCTTCCGGTCGATTGCGGCTTTGTCGTCGGTCATCGTCTGCCTATCTTTCTCCGGCGCTGTCGCCGGTTGAGTTTTGCTGACGGCCGGTCTCCTGGATATGCCTGGCGCGGGCGAGGACCGGCCAACCTGTTTCCAGGCCAAAGGAGGTGAGCCCGCGCCATGACTTGCTAAATCCACTGCGCGTCAAGTCCGAGTTCGGAGCCGATGTGCGGTCGGCGGCGAGCGGGCTCTCTGTTGTCTCCACCGGCGACGGCCATCCGACTTCCGATGGGTTGTTCGGCCAGCGCCGCGAATGCAATCGCGACCGCGTAAACCGAATCATCGTGAACTCCGCTCTGCGTTCCGAACTTGACCATCACACTGCCCGTCGAGTCGCCGCGTGGAGCCTGCGCCTGAAAGCTGAGAAGCTCTTTCTGCAACAGCCCATCCGCGCCGGTTTCGGGATCGCGCCCTGGCCGACATGACCCGGGCGGCGCGAGCCCGACCATGCTACTGCCCAAACAGCACATCGGCCACGTAGATGTCGGGGTGATTCCATTGGGGAATCGCCGGATCCTCGTTGGCCAGAGCGTTGCCATAGAAACTGAGCGCGAAGCGATGCCGGTTGGTGGGCCAACGGGCGACACCCATGTACGAATGATCCGGCCCGGGGCCGGAGGGCAGCACGCAGATCAGGTAAGTCTTGCCATCGCGGACCCGGAAGACGGCCGTGTGGGCGAAGTAGTCTTCCTCTTCGGCTACACGCTCGTCCAGCGGATGCCAGCGACCCGAGATGTAGATCCGGCCGTCCACGGTCCACGCGGCCGGCCCGGTCAGGCTGATGTCCTCCAGCCGCTGCATGTCCCATGAAGTGAAGGGATGCTGGCTCTGGCAGAGGTAGGGGTGTTTCGGGCTGCCCTCGCACCGCATCAGCATCGTGGCCGTGCCGTCCGGTAGGATCTCCAGGAAACACTCGTTCGGCATCTCGTCCGCGGACTCATGGACCACGCGGGTCCTGTTCCACCGCTGACCATCCTCACTCTCGAACCAATGCACTCCGAACCCGTTCTCGCGATCGCGACGATATCCAGCGCAGTAGTGCCGGCCGTCGTACCAGACGGGCCGCCACAGCATGAAGCCATCGACGCCCTCAAATGGCCGGAAGGGGGTCCAGCGATCGCCATCCTCGGTAACCGAGAAACTCGACCGATCCCCGGGGCCACCCGCATTTTCGATACCCACGGCATGCAGCCGGCGGCCGTCGGTGTAGAGGGCCGCATCGCGCGTATCAACATCGCCGCGCAACACCGCGACCGTGTCCCAGGTGATGCCGGCATCGCGGCTTCTCATGACAACGATCCGCCCCCGCGGGCACTCGTGATCATCGCCCTGGCGGTAACCCACGTACAGGTCGCCCTTGAACCAGCACGCGCCGGTGAAGGCATTGTGGTGGCGGTCGTTGGTGATGCGACGAATGCTCAGAACTCTCATGGCTCTCTCTCCGTCAGCGGGGCTCCACGTGAATCTCCACTTCATCAATGATGATCGTGGGCGAGTTTGCTTCAGGATCGGTCTCCGTCAGCGTGACCGACAGGCAGTTCTCCCCATCCTTCACCATGGCGGGCGCCAATGAGAACCAACGGGTGGCAAAGGCCGGCGGCGGATTCTCGACACTATGACGGAAATCAATCCGCCCGCCTTCCGCGATGCACGACATCATCTTCCCGTCCGACTCCCTTGCCGAATCCACGGTACTCGCCCGGTCGGAGGAGGCGGTCCGGCCGATCGTGTCATCCGGAATCAGCCGGCCGTTGAGACGCACTTCCAGCTCATCATCTGCAGTCATGCCGAAGCCGCGAAAGAGGAGCGTGGCTCCGAATGCTCCCCGTAGGTCTTCGAAGAGCTGGAACCGGAACTCGCCTGTCGCGTCCGGCTGGCTGCGGTCCAGCCGGAGCCGCTGGGCCTTGATCACTCCCGTGTTGCACGTTCCCTCGCCCCCGAAACCGCTATGGCCATCCCAGGTGGGATCGAAGATGTAGTGCCGCGCGCCACTTGCCACCCTTTCCGGGTCGCGAAGCTGATGGAAGACGTGCATGGCCTGGGGATAGAAGGGCGGTTGCCACACGCAAGGGACGAAGTGGTTGTAGAGCGACACGCCGTCGGCACCCGCCCCGTACATCGTGTGGGTCAACGCCCGCGCATTGGCACGACTCAGTGGAGTGCGCCCCAGTCGGTAACGGGCCCGATAGCTGGTCCAGGGGTTAAGGCCGGGGTAGAGCAGGCAGTCCGTCTCTCGGGTTAACGCCGACCATTCCGCATAGGGCACGTTGTAGTCGGCGTACATGGTGTCCTGCGGGCTCACATAGTCCAGCAACCCCTCGCTGATCCAGCCGGGCACGTCCAGCCCCTGACGCGCACATTCGTCCAAGGTCGCGAAAACGCGGGCACCGAGGATCATTTGCCTGTCGATCTGTGAGCCCCGGCGGTCCGACATGGAGCGGA
This sequence comes from uncultured Armatimonadia bacterium, assembly GCA_964555935.1. Lineage (GTDB taxonomy): Bacteria > Armatimonadota > Zipacnadia > Zipacnadales > VGFC01 > CAZKUN01. The sequence goes on from CAZKUN010000109.1 coordinate 24,584, forward strand.
TTCTCCGCACTAGTTCCGTCATCAGATGAGCGCGTCCGGCGGCCTGACCCGGGGGGAAGTAGGCCGTGTCCCGGAAGCACAGCTCCACGCCGTCGATGTCGAAACGATTGGCGACTTCTTCCACAACGCCGAACGTGAACTCCCTGACCTCCTCGGACGTGAAATCGAGCGCCTCCGGCTCCTGGAAGCCCTGCCCCGCGCGAGGGTCATGCAGGCGCAGGTGCGGATGGGATTCGATGAACTCGGCAATGCCGATGCCCGCCCGCCTGTTATGCCCCGCGTGTCCGTCGTTCATGCGGAACCCAGCCAGAAAACGCATCCCGCGCCGGCGCGATTGGTCGATGAGAATGTCCAGCGGCATTGTGCCGGCCTCGATCAGTGGCAGGAACCGTTGGTGTTGGGGACGCTGGTCGTATTCGTAGCGGTCTGATGTCCAGTAAACGGTCCACCCCTGCGAGAACACCTCCTGGTCGAACGTGTCCACGCCGCTGTCGGCAACCATATCGACCAATCGCCGGAGGTCTTCTTCCCGGACCGGGTCGGGCAGGACGGTGCGGGCGATGCTGGAGGGGTCGCTGACATAAAGAACGCGGTGCTCGCCGCGGCATGCGCGATTGCTGGTGGTGCTTTCCGACATGTTGGTGAGCCTCCTGCATGGCGCCGCTCTGTCGGGGCGCCAGCATGGCGGGCCATTCCACGATCGCGGCGTGCAGAAGGTCCGGGCCTTCCGACAGACTGAACTCGGGGGAGGAACTCTTGCGCCGCCACGGTGACTCGTTCCCGGTCGTTGGCCCCGGACTGCCGGCCTTCCTGCATGGTGTCCCGGTGAGGGACCCCATCCACGCCCGAGGTGCGAGTGGCGCCGAGTCATTGGGAGACAGGCGTCGCTCGCGCAACCCGGACCAGCTCCGAGTCTGGCCCCTCCCCAGTCACAGAAAGGGATATCGGCGCCCCGTCCTGACACGCTGTCGGCGTCCGCGGCCAGATGTGCAGGCTTCTGCAGCCGGGATGGTGAAGCGCTGCAGCGAACGGCTGACCGTTCAGCCGACGCCAAGACGCCCAGTTCCATATGGGCAATCCCGGGCTCAATGGCGGGTTATATCAGGATTCGGCGAGTCGCCTTGCCACCGGGATTGCTGGAGGCAACGGAGGGGACATCATGCTCAGCTACGAGAGCACCTGGCAACAGGTTGAGGAGGCGCGGCCCGAGGGCGCCGTGATCGGCATTGGCGCGACTGAGCAACACGGCCCGCATCTGCCACTGAACATGGACTGTCTCAGTGCCGAATACCTGGCCTGCGGAATAGCGGAGGCGATGGACTGGTACCATCTGCCGACATTGTCCATCTCAGCCAGCGGGGAGCACATGGACTTCCCTGGGACGCTGACGCTGCGATCCGAGACCCTGATCGCCGTTTTTCGCGACATCGTCGAGTCTCTCAGGCACCACGGCATCCGGAGACTGGCCATCGTCTCGGGTCACGGCGGGAACTGGTTCCTGAAGATGATGGTACGAGAGTTCAACCTGGAGAACCCGGGGACAACGGTCTTCCTGATTAACACGGACCGATGGTTCTATCCAGTGCTTCAGGAAATGACAGACGACGTGACGCTTCACCATGCCGGAGAGCATGAGACGGGCATCGTCATGCACCTGCGGCCCGACTTGGTCGTCGGCCCGGTCCCCGAGGACGACAGCCCAGACTACGGCTTCGATGTGCTCGACCTCGTGCAGTCCCGGAGGCTGGCCGTTCAAGGCCACTGGGGCTATCCCTCAAAGGCCTCCGCGGAGAATGGCCGCCGGTTCCTCGAGCGGGCTCTGGAGATCTCCGTGGAGTACCTCCGCTCGCGACTCGACCTCGTGGAGGAGCTGGGCGGTGACGCGTGAAGCCTTCGAGCACCGGGACGGTTGCCTACTGATCTGCCTGATCGCTGAGACGGGGGCTCTCTGCGCGCTGTCCCGCGTGGTCCCTCCGAGGTTACTCCATCCGGGCTGCAATCTGGGCCTTCCGCACTAAGGTGACCCCTTGTGGCCTGCCTTCCCTCTGCCGAGACGCACATCGTCCATGACGCGCCGATCCGTGGCGTCGCGCGGCCACGCGCCCACCTGCTGGAGGACCTCCGCCGCCGCCTGCCCTGCCGACTGGGTCTCAACGAGAGGGACCTCGAAAGGAGAATCGGCTCGGACCTCCGGGATGCTGCCGAACTCCCTCTGGCCGGCCACCTTCACAAGCGCCCACTCGTCCAGGTCGACGCCGCCTCGGTGCGGCCCCAAGTTATCGTGGACATAGAACCTCCCCCACCCGTGCGTCTCGTCGGGCCCGCCAATGGTCAGCTCAGCAGCGCCGCCGGGTGTTGACGGGCCGGCCATGTACGTGTTCCCAACGAAGTTGGTGTGCGGCACGAAGTCGACGTAGCCGCCGCTGACGTAATTGAAGAACACGTTGTTGCGGATGTCGAACAGCGGGTAGATGCGCGCCCCTTGCCCATCCAGCCCCGTCGGCAGATCAGGCGACGGGTCCTCGCCTCCCCATGGCAGCCCCCAGTTGCCCTTCCACCGCGGGTTGCGCGCGACGTTGCTGGCGAACAGGCAGTGGTGGATGGTGACGCCTTGCGCGCGATGGAGGATCATCCCCATACTGTGCGGCCCCTTCGGATGGCCCCCCTCGATCAGTCCCTCAGCGCTAATGCACCACTGGTACGTCACATCGGTGACCCGGAACGCGCCGAAGTTCTCGTCCGTAGACCAGGCGCCGGAGCAGTGGTCGAAGAGCACGCGATTGCACCTGAGCAGACCGAAGCAACCTCCGTCCGCGCCATCGTCCATGCGCGCGCGGCGCTGGCGGACGTGGGTCACGATCACGTCGTCACAGTCCTCGAACTCAAGGCCGTATTCCGTGAGCGTGATGCCTCCGTGTTCCGCAGCGCTGGCGCCATCGATGGTCACCCGGCCGTTTGCTCTGACCACGAGCGGCCCGGCCAGGGCGATGGTGCCTCCGACCCTGAACCGGATAATCCGCGGCCCGGGCGTGACCAGCGC
>CAZKUN010000110.1:0-27622 GCA_964555935.1 uncultured Armatimonadia bacterium
CCACAGATCGCACTTCATCGCGACTGTCTCCTCAATCTGCGACCCCACGGTCTCGTACCACTGCCGCCCCATCGGCGTGTTCATTACCCGCCCAACAATCGAGAAGCGAATCTTATCCCCAACCATTCCGGCACCGGTCAAGACACTCCAATCGTCCTGATCCGACTCGTACTGTTCCGCCATCCAAACCGGAACCCATTCCCCGAATTGGACCCTGTAGGGAGCGTTAAACTGCTCCCACGTAATGTCGGCATGAGCCGGACTCCCCCCAAACTGCCCCGACAGCAAGCCGCCTACGACGCCACCAACGAACAGCACCACCAGCGCGACCGCGAACTGCTTCTTTGTCATGCCAGACCCTCCAAAGGTCCTGCTTCCTCACCAGATCGATTCTAGGCACGTTTGGCTGTCGGATCGGGTCATCCCCTGCGGGCCAGATCCGGACCGGGCACCCGATCAGCCGGCAGAGGTCTTCCGGCGGCCTATCTCCGATTCACTCTCGGCTGAGTACCTCCATGACCTCCTGGGGGCTGAACCGGGACGAATACGAGCCATCGGATCGCTCGGCATTCAACTGCGCGGTAATCTCGTCGGCGCTCATTCCTCGCTCATGCAGTTGGTGGATCTGTGTTGCTGCGGCACGTAGGCGTTCGCGACGACGACGCTCGAACTCTCGGTTCCGTCGCTTCTGAGTCTCCTCCTCGCTTTCCCAACCGTGACCGTCAGTGATGGCACCCGAGTACTGTACCTTCCCGGTGATCCGATGTGTTCGGCTGACCACTACTCCAGAGCGCCTGCCGTACATCCACGCCGAAGGCCACACGAAGTAGAGGAACAACAGCACCACCAGTACCGCCAGGATGATCCAGGCGCGCCGGTTGTCCTTTGGCTTGCCCTCGCTCATGCCTCGTTCTGCCTCCCGTCGTACTTCCGCGTCAGTATGCTCTTCACCGATTGCGGATACCACTTGCCGCCCCGGCCCGTGGTGAAGCCCTCGGCGTTCAGGTCGTGGGCGATGGCGTAGTAGCTCCGACTGGCCTCGCGCTCGCGCAGGATGCGAAGGACAACACGCATCTGCTGCGGCACCTCTTCTAGCGTCTTCCCGTCCGCGCCTACGCGGTAACCATACGGCACCTGCCCCATGCGGCGGCCCTTTTGTCGGCAGGCGGCGTGGGCATCGCGGGTCCGGTCGGCGATCATCTCGCGCTCCAACTCGCTGAACGCAGCCAACTGCGTCACGAAGGAGCGCCCATGCGGCGTGGTGGTGTTGAGTTCCTGCTTCACGCTATGGAAGCCAGCGTTCCCGTCGAACAGCTCGGCCACCAACCAAAGCACGTCGCGTGAAGTCCGGATCGGCCGCGTGAGGGCTCGCGAAGTCGGTGCGGATGTGGGCGAGGCGTGAGTGCTTGATGTACTCGCCCTCGGGAACGCCATCGAACGCGCCATCGACCGTGACCCACAGCAGGTTTTCGCGCTCGCCGACGTTGAGTCGGTCGCCCTGGTCGATGCGGTCGACGTGCGAGAACTGAGGTTCTGAGACCGACGCCACGTGCCCGGTCGTCGCTGCGTAGACGCCCGTGCAATCGTCGCTGAGACCGGCCTCGATCATGTCCACTTCGCGCGGGTCCAGCCTCACGATATGGTAATGCGAGCGACCACTTACGTACGCGATGATTGAATCCCCGGCACCCGACAGCGCGACAGCCCCGGCAACACGCTCGGGTTGGGCCACGTCGATCCGCCCCAGCCGCTCCCCGTCGCCTGACAGGACGAGAATCCGCACGCTGTCTCCGTCGACCGAAACCGACGCGACGGCGATCTCGTCGCCCGGTTCATCAGCCATGGAGTCGCCCACCGCGATCACGAAGGGCGGCGCGATCTCGTCGGGGACGTCGATGGACCGGATCCAGTTGCCATGCCGACTGAAGACCCGAAGCTCGCGGACGCTCGGATCGCTGATGGGCGCCGTCACGATGCGCATCTCGCCGCCGATGGCGCCTGTGCAGACGTGAACCCCTCCCGTCACATCTGGCGGATACGCCAGGAACTGCACCTCGCAGATGTGGTGGCGATTCAGGATGCGGACGATGGTGTGGTTCTTCTCGCTCGGGCCCTCGCCGACGACCAACGCCGGTGGGAGGCTGGCGGCGGGATCCAGCGCATCCGCGCTTTCGCGGAGCTGGGTGGCGAGGTCGAGTTCCTTGCCCACCACGGCGATGTGGGTATCGCCCAACGAGTGGGTGGCCGCGATCATGCTGCTGGTATCGGTGATGCGCTCGGGCGCGATCATGGTGGCTGCAATCTGCTCGTGAAGCCCGGCGATGCGCCGTGCCTCGATGGCCTGAGCATCGGCCTCAGCCTGAGCTTCATCGGCGGTCATTGCGCGCAGCCGGATGTTGCGGACCCGGACGACATTGCCCTCGTCGCCGCCAAAGTCGATGCGGAACTGCTTGACTTTGCCGTTCCACTCATCGGGGCGGATGGCGCGAGCGTTCACGGCGAACTCCGTCCAGTCATCGGCGGCCTCAACATCGCTGACGGAGGCATTGCACCAGCCGGAGTCGGGCGCGACCATGTAGACCTCGAAGAAGTCGATCGGTTCGGCGCTCATGTACTCGAACGAGAACATCGTCAGGCGTTTCGCGTCGTACTTCCGCTTGATCATCTCGCAGAGGATGTATGGGTCTACACCGACCGTGCGGACCTCGACCTCGCCATTGCCGAGATCAGTGACCGTCGCGGCATGTCCCGCGGGCTGCAGGCGTAGCGGAATGCCACGAGGTCGTTGAGAGAACGCAGCAGTCGCCAGGGCAATGGTGGCGAGCATCAACAGAGCGCGAAATGTCATGTTGTGAGTCCTTAAGTGGGCGACCTAGTCCCATTCGTCGGCGGGCGTGTTGGCGGTTTCGTCGTCGATGAAGCCGTGGTAGCGCCCGAGCCAGTAGGCGTCGATGTAGGCGGCGCCGCCGATCTCGCGCACCGTGTTCTGCTGGAACTGGCAGCGCAAGTTGGCGTAGTCAAAGGTCTCGCCACGGTCGCGGCTTCGGTAGAGCCCGGCATGCGTGCCGGCGAAGATCGAGCTGCTGGACGGTGGGGCCATGACGTTGGTCACCCACGGGATGTCGAACCCATCGGCGTGGAGGTCCCACGATTCCCCACCGTCGCTACTCTTGAGGAGGCCCTGACGCGTGCCGGCGTACAACGTGTCCGAATTGCGCGGATCGACGGCAAGCGAGGTGATCTCGGCGTCAATCATCCGCGCCAGGAGCTGCATCAGCTTGCCTTCGGCGTACATCCTCCCCACCTTGGCCATGTCGATCGTCCACGTCGCGCCGCCGTCGATGGTCTTCGTCAGGAGAGACTTCGTCCCGCCCAACTCGCCCGTGTAGAAGCCCGTGTAGGCAATCCTCGGATCGCTGGGATCAACGACGAGCCAGGGATAGCGCTCGGTGGATTCAAAGGGGCCGAGATCGACCATCTTGGCCCACTCCGTCTCCGGCGCGCGCGTGTAGACGGCGCCATCCATGATGGCATACAGCAGCGCGTCACCGCCTGAGACCCCGACGGCGAAGGTGATCGACGCATCGCGCGGGAGGCCCGCTGAGAGGCACTCCCATTCCGAGCCGACATGCTTGTCGCCGAAGTCCTTGCTGCGGTAGACGCCTCGGTCGGTGACTGCGTAGATGATGAAGGGATTGCTGGGGTCGACCTGGATTCGCAGCGGGCGTCCACTATCGGGAGGCAGTGGCAACTGCCGCCATGAGTAGCCGCCCGTGGTGGTGAGGTAGACGCCGGCGTCGGTCGCCGCGGCGAGCATCCGCACGGGCCCGAGCGCGCAGAGGTGGCGCGCGGGGGCTGGGACCTCGTCGCTGATGCAGCGCCACGATTCGGCGTTGTCGCGGCTCTGGTAGATATCACCCGCCGCGTCGCAACAATACATGACATAGTCGTCTTCCGCCGAGACCGTCAGAGAGACGAGAGGCCGGCTGAGCCAGCCATCGAGGCGGTAGAGGTGCCCCTTCCAGATGTACTCATTATCCCAGGCGGCCTCATTGAGAGGGAGGGGCTCTTTCGACAACCCACCGCCGGCTTGCTCAACGTCCGAGCGGAGGCTGTTGATGACGGGGTAGAGCGTGGCGTCGGTCGGCCAGGTGCGGAGCGAGTTAAGCGCGTCGGACATGGCCTTCTCGCGGCTCGGACCATCGGCGCGAGCGGCGAAGTAGATATACGTGAAGAGCGCCTGGGCGTCGTCCTGGTGGTTGGCCCACAGGGCGTCCGCGACGACGCGGTAGTAGGCAAGCAGCTCCGGGTCGTCTTCCATGCGGAGGAGATTGTCGAGGTGGCCAAAGACATGCTCGGCGTCATCATGGCCCCGGCGGCGGGATTCGCCAGTGCCGAAACTCTCGCGCCCTCGGATACCGAACTGCTCGATGAGTTGGTCGTAGGCGGCCTTGAACTTGGGCTTGCCGGTCGCGTGGTGAGCGACCTTCGCGCCGGCGATGGCCATCAGTATGCGCGTGTTCGGCGTGCGGCCGTCGGTGAAGCCGAGAATTGGGACCGCGGGACGCGCTGGGTCGAGGGGCTGGATCTTCAGATCGTTGTCGACCCAGTAACCAACAAGCGCGTCGATGGCCTCGCGGCAGCGGTCCTTCTGAGCGCCCTCGGCGGCCAGGTCGTAGTAGGCCCCCAGCCCGTGGATCGAGTCGCTGTAGTTGTGGTGACTCGGGCTGCCGCGCCAGCGTACGTGTCGGTACTCGCCGGCTCCCTGGTGCCAATCATCGGAGTGCTCCGTGCCCCAGCGCTCCTCGTAAGACTCCCCATGGCCCAAGGCGTAGCCACGTGCCTGGAGACCACGGACGCCGGTCACGAGTTGGCAGCGGTAGACGGCCTCGAAGATCTCATCGGCGCGGGCCTTGGCATCGGCGACCTGGTCCGCGGGATAGCCCTCACGCTTCATGAAGGCGTAGCGGTAAGAGGCGCCCGCGAGGTAGTTGGCGGTCCAACAGACCGCGTGGGCAATGTTGCCGATGCCGAGGGTGGAATCATCGACCGGGCGCCCGTCCTGGGGCACCTCGACTTGAGACGGGTAGAGCCCCATGATGTTGTGGCGGGCGCGGATGTTGGCCTCGATCGTCTGTTCTTTCTCGGCCAACGGACGGCTCCACGTATCCGGGCGAGCGTGGGACGGACCGGCCGGAAGGCAAGTCAGCAGCATCAGCGCAGCATGCATATCGTCACGCCTCCTGTCAGTCCATCTTAATTCCCCGACTCACTCCGGCGGGCCTTCGAGACCGCGTGCGGTCCCAGCTTCATAGGACGCCCCGGCGCACCAAATCGGTCTGCGGTCTCATCGCCGGCGTGCCCCGAGTGCGTAGACTATAGATGAGCCCGACTAGAGCAGCAGAGCGAGGAGACCATGGAAGACGAGACACGCCGCGAGCAGGAAGATGGATGTGACCAGCACACCGCGGAGACGCCGGAAGCGCCGAAGCGGGAGAAACCGAGTATCCGAAAGGTGGATGAATCACGTCATGGCGACTTCTGGTGCGACTGATGAGACGATTCGGCTGGCCGAAGGCACGACTCACTGGCGCGAGGAGGCCTTTGGGTTCGTCCTCTACGACGCGGTGACCGACACGCTCTACGAGGGGAACAAAGAGGGCTCCGGAATCCTGAAGCTGCTGTCGGACGGCGCGCCTCAGATGCATGTGGTGACATCCCTCGGCCAGGATCCGGAGGATGTGGCGGAGTTCCTCGAGCCGCTGATAGCGGCGGGCGTTGTGGTGGAGACATGAGGCCGCTATCGGCTCCCATCAAGGTCAGCGTGGATATCACCTCCCGGTGCAATCTGAGCTGCGCGCACTGTCGCAACGAGCCCGGCTCCGCGGGCGACGACTTGTCGCCCGCGGAGCTGCTGGGCATCGTTGACGATGTGGCGGCGATGGGAGTATTCAGACTGGGCATCAGCGGCGGCGAGCCGTTCGCGCACCCGCACCTCGCGGAGGTCGTTCGCCGTTCAGGAGGGCGGAGCGGACCCGCGATGCGCCCGAGCGGCGGGAAGCGACGCGACATGCTTGGCGAACACGTGAGAGCATGATGCTCGTGGTGGCAATGAGCGGCGCGACCGTTTGGACCCGGACCCTCGTCAGGGCACCAGACGACCCTTGTCGAGCCGAACCGTGCGCGGGGCGAATGAGGCGGCGAAGTCGTCGTGAGTTACGAGAAGCACCGTGCCGCCATCCTCGTTGAATCGCTTCAAGAAGCCCATCACCTGCTCGGCATTCTCCGGATCGAGGTTGCCCGTCGGCTCGTCGGCGAGGATGATGCGCGGCTCATTGAGCAGCGCGCGGGCCAGGGCGACGCGCTGGCGCTCGCCCGTGCTAAGCTCGCTCGGACGATGCGAAAGGCGATCGGCCATTCCGAGCCCCTCAAGCGCGGCCTTGGCCTCGGCTTCGCCGCGCTGAGCGCCCGCCATCGTCGGCACGAGCACGTTTTCGCAGACGTTGAGGTATGGGATCAGATGGAACATCTGGAAGACAAAGCCGATCTTCTCAGCGCGGACAGCGGCGCGCGCGCCCGTGCCCAATGCGTACAGATCGTCGCCATCCAGCGAGACGCGCCCCTCGGTCGGCCGCGAAAGCCCGGCCGCGACCATGAGCAGCGTGCTCTTGCCGCAGCCACTAGGGCCCCGCACTGCGACGAACTCGCCCTCGGCGATCTCAACCGAAAGCGCGTCGAGCGCTTTCACGTCGCCCTGGCGGGTGCTGTAAGATTTAGTGACCGCATCAAGTGATATCATCGTCTACTCTTCCCGCAGAACTTCGGCCGGGTCCTGGGTCATGGCCAGGATCGCCGGCAGGTAACTGGCAATCGCGCATAGCAGCGGAGCGCCGATCAACGCCCAGCAGAGCAGGCTCATGTCGGCGCCGATCTTCGAGGCTGTCATGGGGAACACTTTGGGCCCAAAGTGCGTCGCCGCCCATGTCCCCAGCGGGAAACCGAGGGCCGCGCCGACCACGCCCAGGATGATCGCCTTGCCCAAGAACAAGACGCCGACAGGGACCGACCCGACTCCCATCGCCCGCAAAATACCGATCTCCGTCCGGCGCTCGCGGACGTTCCCCAGCGCTAGCAATCCAATCCAGACGGCACAGATTACCAGCACCCCGGGAATCATGAACGCTGCGTAGCGCTCGATGGTGGCGCGCGTCTCGGAACGAGTCAGCGCCTGCGTGCGGAACTCGCTGATCTGTGTCTGCGGAAGCTCGGCGGCGAGGTCGGCTCGGAGCTTGGCGAGTTGATCCTCCTGGCAATAGCAGCTCAACGCCTGGATGTCGGTGATGCGCCCGGCCTTGCCCAGGAGCGTCTGGGCATCGCCAAGGTGAAGGCTGAGCCGGATGTCGTCGATGCTGCCCTTTTCGTCCCGACACTCGTCGATGACAACTTCGAGCGCGCGTCCGTCGTGGGCGATCTGGATCGTGTCGCCGGTCGAAAGCCCCTCGCTCTTCCACAGTTCGTACCCGACGTCCGCATGGCCCTCGGGGACATCGTTGTCCATCCGCGATTTCGGCGCCACCTCCATCTGCATCTCGGGCAGAATCCCCGTCAGCAGCACCTTACGCCCCCGCCACTCGATCTTCTGCTGCAGGCGAGCCACGAGGTGGCGGATCTGGAGCTTCGTCGACTCGCTGAGCTGGCCCACGTACGATTCAGGCATGCTCTCGGAGGCGTATTGCTGGCTCCAGAAATCCACCATGTCGGTCTCGGCGGGGATGATCAGCAGGTTGAAGCCCATGTCACGCATCAGGCGCGTGATCTCGCGATCCGCCGCGTCAACCATCGTCAGGATCGAGACGGGAAACGCCACCGCCACCAGGATCGAGACGAGCCCGAGCGCGAAGTTGAGCTTGCGGAACTGGATCTCTCGGAGGAGAAGTCGAATCACATTCATGGTTTCGGATCAATGACGACGATCACCCTCAGCAGGTCAATGGTTCGCTGGGATCATGGGCCAGTCCTTGCATGTAACACTCGGGGCGCCGGGAACGACGCCCGATGCATTTCGGAGATGGGCGGCTTAGGGGGAGCTGCCCGCGTCATCGGTGGGCAGCGTCGGCCCGGCCGGCACCCCTGCCGGGGCGATCTCCAGCCACATGACCCTCCCGTCAGTGAAGCAAACGTTGCCGCCCCATTTGCCGCTCGGGCCTCGGTGCCGCGGGGCGAAGAACGTGTACGGCGCCGCGTCGTATAGCAGCGCCCGATGAACCCACTTGTCACCATGATTGAGCGTCCCCCCGAACACGCCAGTGGGGATCGAATACCCCGTCGGCACTCCGGCCTGGTCAGACGGGCAGATGAACAGTTGCGTCGTCTTCACGTAGGGGGTGAGGCCGGAGATCCAACTCTCTCGCAGCGGGAACCGATGGTCGTAATCCTGGCAGTACATAGCGGCGGCCAAGTGGAGCTGCTTCAGGTTGCTCTGGCAAGCCCCGCGCAGCGTATCCTCCCGGGCGCTGTCGAGGCTGGCGACGGCCCGGCTGTAGGCGACCTTCGCCACCGGATACAGGATCGCGCTCAGTATCACGGCCATGGCGCCGGCGAACACCAGATTCCGACGGCGCGCGGTCCGACGGTTCTCGACGGACGTTAGCGTGTCCTCAGCCATCTCTCCCACCTCCTGGGTTGTGTTAGGAATCAGGGCGAGTCTGGCGTGGAGGTCACCAGGGGCGCGCGGGAGTGGCAGTCGTTTCAGCGCGGCCAGCAACCGTCGGTCACGCGGGTTGTCGCTCATCCTACTCCCCCTTCCATTCTCGTAGTGATCGACGGAGCATCTTCAGGGCTGCGTTGAGGCGAGACTTGGCAGTGCCCACCGGAATCTCGAGAATCTCGGCCGTCTCGCGAAGCGTCAGCCCCTCGATGCTGTGCAGCAGAACGACCAGTCGGTAGATCTCCGGCAGTTGCTCAACCGCGCTCGCCAGGGCATCGGACAACTCGGCCTCAGCGAGGGCATTTAGAGGGTCATCGTCGGATGCTTCCACGGGCTCGTCGACATCATCAACCGGGACGGTCTCAACGCCCCGACGGCGCCGATGCTGGCGGAACTGGTTGACTGCGATGTTGAAAACATAGGCCCTCAAGGCCCCCGCCCGACGGGATCGGGGCGGGTGAAGCCAGACCTGCATGAAGGTCTCGGATGTCAGGTCGGCCGCGAGGGCATCGTCGCCACATAGCAGGCGCAGATGACCGTAGACGCGGTCGTGGTGCAAGTCGACGAGCCTCAGGTAGAGGCGCCGCCAGCGTTTGGCAGGATCCATTACTTCCCTTCGCAAGTCACTGCAGTGTCGAGCGCTCGACGTCTTGAGATGCAGACGGTTGGGAAACGGTTCGGTTTTTCTCGTGGGGAATTGCGCTACTGGCTGTCGACCGCAAACTCCACGCGGAGCATGCCGTTGCGGACGGTCGGGCGGATGTCGCGGTAGACGACTTCCTTGCCCGAGAGCGGGACGGCGAGCGGGGGCAGCGTCACGCGAGCCATCGGGCCAAGGTTCTTGCGGATGTGGGTGTCGACGTGCTTGGTGATGTGGGCTTGGTCCTCAATGACGCGGTCGAGCCACGGCGGGCATCCACGCACGTTAAGCTGGACGTCCTCCCCACGGATCTTCTCAAAATCCGCCCAGACGTACGGCAACTCGCCTTTCGGACGCGCCACGCGGAGCGTCGCCTGCGACTCGATTCTCAGCGTTATCGGCTTGCGGAAGGTCGAGATACGGCCCCAATCGCCCTGCACGAGCGGGAGTTTCTGCCACCATTCGGCCTCGGCCGGGCCGCGCAACTTCAGGCTGAGCGCGGCGCCGGGGATGGGCATGCCGATAGGCCCCGCGATCGTGACGAAGCGCAGGTCCACGTCTTCGGGCGCGTCGAGCCTCAGCCTCAGCCGGCGGAGATGGCCGAACTCTCCGAGCCCAATACGGCTCCTGGCCGGCAACACTCCTCGCGCGCGACCGCCGTCGTAATCGACCACGGAGAGCGGGTAATCGGCGCCTCGCGCGAGGGTCGGAAACAGCCCGGGGTGGACCTCAATCGCGACATGAGTGGGCTTGAGCTGGCCTGAGGCTGCCCCGCAGAGGCAGGCGAGCAACCCGGCGATGATCGTCGGAGGACGCATGGCTGATGGGCTCCATGGGCATTGGACTGGTGTCGCTAGGTGAGACGCTCCCGGCGATGACTCAGTTCGGCTCAACCACAAGCACGGTCATGCTGATGGGCGGGCAGGTGACGCTCAGAGCAAGCTCCCCATCGCGACTCGAGAGTGTCTCCACCGAGATCGGTTCGAGGCACGTTGAGGCCGACTCGGGCTCGAACAGACCATCGGCCGGCTGATCCGCCGGGCGGCCGATGAAGCGTTGGCAGCGGGAGGCATCGAAGAGATAGCGCGTCACGAGGCGGTCGCCATCGACCAAGTTGGCAACGACGATCTGGGATGTCTCCTCGACCATGCCACGGTTGATGACGACCAGAGAGAACCGGCCCGCATCGCCGACGGCCGTACACTCGGTCCACGGCGTGTCGACTCCCGCGACATGGGCGGCGGCCTCGTCCAGCGACCCGTTCACATCGGCCTGGCAGAGCCGCGCGCCAGGCTTGACACCCGCGACCTCAGACAGCATCCGCAGCGCATACCAAACAGGCACGCGCATGTAGGATCTGTCAATCGGACTGTGATCGACGATGCCGTAATACTGGCGCGTGTTGAACTTCATCGCAATGTCACACGGGCTCTTCGCGAGATGGCAGAGAGCAGACGCGGTCCACACGCCGCCGAAGACGTTCGTGTTGACGTAGCAGTCGGCCGCGGGATCGTAATCCGGGTGCTTCGCGTTGGCGGGCGATTTCATCCAAGGGCTGAATGCGTTGGCGTCCATCTCCGTAACGGCGATGCCGATATGTTTGCCGGTGGGGTTGAGTTCGGGGTCGTCGAGCAGGGATCGAAGTCTCTCGCACCATGGACCAAACTTCGGCGTGACCTCCATGAGACAACGCAGCCAGAGATCGTCCGCCATCGTGATGATGCCTTCGGCCGGATCGTAGCCCGTATCCCACAGCCCGTGTTCGTTATTGGCATACCAGTGGACGCTCACATAGTCGAGCAGCGCCGGATCGTAGCTCGCGAGGTATGGCTTGACGAAGCGCTCCTCGACGGTCCATCCGGGCCAGGTTGCGGGGCCGATGCACTTGGCCGACGGATCAGCGGCTTTGATGCCTCGCGCGCCCCAGCAGTGGATCTCCGCCAGCGGCATCGTGTGGCCCAGTTCGTAGGCTGTCTCCCAGTGCAGGCCCTCGAAACCGGCCTCGGACAGTTCACTCGCGAGGTCGCGCGTGATGGCGGTCCATGCCTCAACCTGATCGCCGAAGGCGTCCTCGTGGAACGTGCCGTCCAAGTCATAGCGGAACCAAGGCTTGCCGTTGTCGGTCCGCAACTCGCCATGGAAGAAGCGCGGGAGACTGTGGCTGTTCTCCAGGGCGAGCAGCGGCTCCCAGCCATGGGAGCGGATCAATCTCAGCCGGTCGAGGAAACCCTCGCCCATGTCGCGCGGCTCGGCGTGTTGCAGATCGTATTCGCCGGGCTCTTCGCCGCAGATCAGGGCGGGGTCGACGCCGATGCGGATGAAGCGGAGGGGGATGCCTTGTAGCCGTTCGACGGCGCTCGGGTAGGTGAGGTCTCCCCAGCCGTTGTACCCCGCGCCGTAGAGGCCATCAGGCACGGTTCCGATCTCGCGAGCGAGATCGACGGAGACCGTGGCCGGATGGGCGGCCGTGGCGAGGAGCGCGATGATCGGCGTCATCCCAACTTCCATGGGCTGCGATACTTGTAGTGCAGAAGCTTGTTCGCCGATTCGGGGCTGGTGATGCGTTCTTTGACCGGATCCCACTCGATGCGCGAACGGGTGGCGAGGGAGATGTTCGCCAGGAGCGAAAATGTGGTGGAGCGGTGCCCGATCTCGATGTCGGCGTTCGGCTTCTCGCGGGACTTGACGCAGTCGAGGAAGTTGCGGATGTGCGCGACGGTAAGGTCGCCATCGCTAGACTCGACCACCTTCTCGGGCGCGAGGGGCGCGGGCTTGCCGAACTGCCCCGCCAGCTCCGGCGTCACGGTAAAACGCTGTTCCCCGGCGGCGACCGTGCCAAGCGTGCCGCGCAATTCGAGGTCATTCTCGATGGCCCGATTCCCGCTGGCCTCGTACTGACCAAACGTCATCAGCCTTCCGGAGGCGAACTCAAAGGTCGCCTGCATGGTGTCGGGGATGTCACGCATGTCATTCACTGCGTACTGCCCGCCCATCGCGCAGACGGAGACTGGGGCTTCCTCGTCGAGCAGCCAACGGATCGCGTCAAAGTAATGCACGCCCCAGTTCGCGACCTGCGACGAGAACTCGCCGTGCCAGCGGAACTTGTAGGGCTGGATCGTGGGGTTGAATGGCCGGTCCGGGCGCGGCCCGAGCCACATGTCCCAGTCGAGGCCCTCCGGCGGCTCCTGATCGTCCGCCACGCCGATGCCGCTGGGGTACATGTTGCTGATGCGATAGCACGTGGCGACGCTGACGTGGCCGATATTGCCGCTCTCGACGTACTCGCGGAGCTGAGGCAGGAGCGTCGACGAGCGCCGCTGAGTGCCGACCTGAACGACGGCACCGTTGCGGCGCGCGGCCGCAACCATGCTCCGGCCCTCTTTGATGGTGATCGAGAGAGGCTTCTCGACATAGACGTCCTTACCCGCATCACAGGCCATGATGGTCTGGATTGCATGCCAGTGGTCGGGCGTACCGATGACAACGGCGTCGATATCGTCGCGGTCGAGGATCTCTCGAAAGTCGCTGTGTGAGGTAACGTCGCCCTCGAGCTTCTCTACCCAACGATCACGAGCGGGCTTGTAGCAATCGCAGACAGCGACGACCTGTGCGTCCTTGTGGACGAGGGTCGCCTCCAACAGTTGACTGCCGCGATTGGCTACGCCGATGAAGCCCAAGCGGACGCGATCATTGGCGCCCTGGATGCACGAGCCCATGGCTAGCGTCCCGGCGACGGCAGCGGACGCCTGAACGAACCGGCGGCGCGATATGGATCCGGACATGGATGATGCCTCCCGAGACTATACTTCAGGTACTGTTACGTTGGTCTCGCCGGTCTCGGCTGCGCGTTGGGCAACGAGTGTCGCAATTTGGGTGCGAAAGCCATCCTCGGTGGTGCGGAGCGGCTCGGCGGCGTAGCGGAGATGGTCGATGAAATCATCGAACGGAGACTGCCATTTCGAGCCATCGAGTTTGCTGTCCACCAGGGCCTCCTTCTCACCCGAACGACGCAGGCGCATCTCCGGTCTTTCGCCGATGATGGCATCGCCCTCGGTGCCGACCAGCCAGCACCGCCACGGACAGTCGTGGTCGACAGGTGTGAAGTAGTCGACGCCGCCTAGCAGGTTTGCGTCATTGGACATCTGACAGTGCACCGTCCCCGACATCTCAAACGCCGGGTGTTGGGGCAAGCCCTTGTTGACAGTGCTGGCCGAGAGAACGGTCGACACCTCATGGCCCGAGACCCAGCGGACGAAATCGAGACCATGGCCGAGCAGATCGTTGATGATGCCGCCGTGGCGGCCGTCATCGAAGTACCATGTCGGCCTCACATCGTATGCAAGGAAGTGAGGTCCGGAGAGGAAGCACGAGACCAGTTCGCCGATGGCGCCGTCGCGCAGGGGGACCGAGAAGGGCCCCCACTTGTAGCACAGGCTGAAGTCGATGCCGACCTCGAGGTTCTTCTCGCGAGAGAGCGCCGCGATCTCTCGCAGTTCATCCTCGCGCGTGCAAAGCGGCTTACCGGCGAAGACGTGCCTGCCGGCCTTGAGGCCGGCAATGGCCGTCGGGCCGCGGTTCGCGAACTCTTCGCAGACGACGAGCACGTCGAACTCCTCGGCCGCCAGAAGCTCGGCGTGAGTGCGGTAGGCTGCTTTCAGACCCGTCGCTTGCTCGAAGGCATCCCGGTAGATGTCCTCGCTCTCGGCGATGGCGACCAGCTCCAGGCCGGGATCCGTGCGGGCGGTCTGGATGGTGTAACGGGCGTGGTCATGCTTGAGCCCTGAGACCCCCACCCTCAGCACCTCGCCATCCCCGTCCCCATGTCCCTCAACGCGCTCGGGCGGGCGGCGGGCGCACGAGCCCATGGCCAGCGTCCCGGCGGCGACAGCCGAGGCCCGAACGAACCGGCGGCGAGATATCGATCCGGACACTGGGAATGCCTCCAGACAGCACAAGGACCAGGCAGTCACGAGGCTGTGGACGATAGTTCAACGGGGCAAGCGCGGCATCCTGCGCCGCCAGCCCGGCGATCTGGCCAGAGCGGCGGCCCGACGAAAAAAACTTGCAGGAGACGGTCCGTCCACCCCGAAGTAATGAGCAGACGTTGTCGGGTTACTGGGACGTCGGAGTGTCTAGTACCGATTTGGCTTCGCCGCTTGGGTGGGCTGAGGATGCCCATCCCGGAGACCCCGAGGAGCCTGGGAACTCATCGGGCCACACGCAGCGAACATCGAAGCACGGCTCGGGAGCGCAGCCTCTACTCCCACCGACAACCCAAGCTAAGAGGGAATGGGGAGCGGCTCAGCCGCTCCCTTTTCCATTGTCTCGGTGACGGACGGTCTACACGTCGGGCACGTCGACGTTCGTCTCGCCCGTTGCCGCGGCGCGCTGGGCGACGAGGGTGGCCATCGAGGTCCGGAAGCCATCCTCAGTGCTGCGAAGCGGCTCGATACCGTCGCGGAGGTGCTCCACGTAACGGGCGAATGGGGCCTTCCATTCAGGACCTGGGTTGCTACCATCCACGAGGACCTCGTCTTCGCCGGACCGACGCAGGCGCATCTCCGGACGCTCGCCGATGATGGCGTCGCCCTCAGTGCCTACGAGCCAGCATTTCCACGGCCCGGAGTGACCGGCAGGAACGAGGTAATCAACGCTGCCAAGCATGGTCGCGCCACCCGTCAGCTCGTAATGCACCGAGCCCGACATCTCGAAATCAGGGTGCTGAGGCAGGCCCTTGTTGACGGCTGAGGCCGAGAGAACGCGGGTGATCTCTTCGCCGGAAATCCATCGCACGAAATCGACGCCGTGGCCGAGAAGATCGTTGATGATCCCCCCATGCAGACCATCGCGAAAGTACCATTTGGGGCGGACGTCGTAGGCGAGTCCGTGCGGCCCCGCGATGAAGCATGAGACCAGCTCGCCGATCGCGCCATCGCGCAAGGGCACGGAAAAGGGCCCCCACGACCAGCGCATGCTGAAGTCGACGCCGACCTGGAGGCCATTGTCGCGGGAGAGGGCCGCGATCTCGAGCAGGTCGCTCTCGCGCGTGCAGAGGGGCTTGTCTACAAAGACGTGTTTGCCGGCTTTGAGACCAGCAATGGCGGTTGGGCCGCGGTTTGCGAACTCCTCGCAGACGACGAGAACATCGAACTGCTCGGCATCCAGCAGCTCTTCGTGAGTGCGGTACGCGACGTCGAGACCGGTCGCCTGCTCGAAGTCGGCGCGGTACTCGTCCTCGCTCTCGGCGATGGCAACGAGTTCGACACCGGGATCCTGCCGCGCGATCTCAATCGCCCCGCGAACATGGCCGTGCTTCAATCCCGAAACGGCGACTCTCAGCATAGTGGTCTCCTCATTTCGCGCATCGTGGACGCCCAACATCACGGCTTGCATTCCCACTCAATATCGCCTACCGCCCACAGCATGGCGTTCAGCACGTGCTCCTGGAACTTGGGGTTGTCGAAGACGTCGTCGCGGTGGCCGAGCGTGACATAGAAGCTCCGCCCCTCGCCGTATGGCCTGCACCACGCGGTGGCATAGTCCTTGTCCTCGCGCTTCATGTTCGGCTTGGTGAAGTCCGTGCCGTCTGGGTCGAGGCTCATCAGCACGCACAACTCGTCCCGGTTCCAGTTCCGGTGCTGGTAGATCTCATCGACAATGACCCACTCGTCGCCAAGGTGCCGGCACGCCGGGTGACCCGGTTGCTCGATCTTGATGGTCACCTCTTCGTGCCAAGGATGGCCGTCAAACCACCCGCCCATGAGTTCGCGATATTCGGGCCAATCGTAGTGACTGTCGGTGGCGGAGTGGATGCCCACAACAGCGCCACCCTCGCGGACGTACTTCAGCAACGCCGCCTTCTGCTCGTCGGTGTAGAACGAGCCGGTCGTGTTATTGAGGACGAGGCACGTCACGTCGGCGAGGTAATCATCGTTGATGAATCTCGAGTCTTCGGTGCAGGTCGCGGCGAACTTGCCGCTCTCCTCACAGACCCTCGTGAGAATCGGCTTGCCGTACGAGCAGGTGGTATGCCGAAAGCCCGCTGTCTTTGAGAGAACCAGGACCTTCCGCATCGGCGCGTCCTGCGCGAGGGCCGGCAGAGCGAGTGCAGCGAGGATGATGGTTGCCAGCAGATGAGAGACTCTCATTCGTGTTTGCTCCGATCGCGTGATCGACGGCGGGCTACTCGGCGGGCAATACGCTGAGTTCATGGATCGACCAGAACCAGTGGTCGCCATGCGGTTTGGTGAGGGTGATGCGGATGTGCTGGGCCTCGACGGCATCGAACGTGAGCCTGATGCGGCCGCGCCGGTTGATGTCCTTCGTGGACTCAAGGTCGACAATCGTCTTCCAGTCACCGCCCCTGACGGAGACCTCAACCGTCACGCCCTCGGGAATATCGTTGCCGGACTGGCGCGCGTCCAAGACAACCCCGGCCACATCCTCGACCGCGCCCAAGTTGAGCGTGAACCAGTCGCCGGCCGCCTGCTTGCGACCGGTATCCCACCGCGTGCCGGTGTCGCCGTCGAAGGCCTTCTTGGGATCGCCGGCAACCGCGACCGCCTTCCACCGATCCGTTGGCAGGCCGATGCGGGGCTGCACCTTGAAGATTCCCTCGTACGCCTTCTCGGCGAGCGTATCGCCATCGGAAATGAGCTTCAGCGAAACGTCGAGGGTCTTGCTCGTCCGCTCATCCCACCAGTCGACGCAATCGCTGACCTTCACCTCGCCATTGGCGGGCAAATCAACCATCCCGATCTCGGTGAAGTGGCGGCCATCCGCGAGCACGACCTTCCATTCCACGATGCAGTTCTTCACCTCGGCGCCCGAGTCATTGCTGACCATCAGGGCTTCGGGGACGTCGGAGTGCTCGAGCCAAACGGCCGGGGCAGCGCTCGCCAGGCTCGCGGCGAGGGTTAGTAGCAGCACGACTACGGTGACGCGCATCAGCGATCCTCCAACAGGGGTGCGGGGACTTCGGTTCAATAGCGGTCGTTTCCGCGTCCAGGCTGACAGGTCCTTCGATCACGGCAGCCCGGGGTGTTTCTCGAGGAAGTTGAGGATCCGGTCCTCAATGCCCATCACGATCTCATTGGTGTGCCCCATCCCTGCGCGGAGGACGAGTTCGGAGCCGTTGTTCAGTGGCTGAACGGCTTCCCAAAGGAGCGTTGCGTTCCATGCGGGGATGACCGTGTCCTGGTCGCCATGGACGATCAGCACGGGCACGGTCTTGAGCATCTCGGGATCAACGACGGCGGATTGGGCGTCATACGTCGCGCGCGCATCGTAGACCGTTCCACCAAATGCGCCCGCGAGCGATTCGTTGTAGAACCCCGCGTGGTAGAACCGCGCGAAATCCGTCGCGCCCATGAAATCGACGACTGCGGCGACCTGTGCCGGGCGGTGCTTGGCGTACGTGAGAGCAGCGCCGCCGCCCATGCTCACGCCCATGGTGTAAACGCGGTCGGGATTCACGTTCAGATTCGCCTGCAGATAGGCCAACGCGGCGTCCGTGCGCTTGCGGGCGATCTCGTTCATCCACGTGTTCGGACCGGTCGCGACGCCGGCCATGATGTAGCCAAGGTCCCCCGCCTTGCGCCGGAACGTGCTGAACTCATCCTTGAGCATATTCGTGTTGGCAGCCGTCGTGCCATACCCACGCCCATGGAAGAAGAGAATCAGCGGACGCGGGATGTCACCCGTGTAGCCGGGCGGGAGAATCAGCCAGATGGGGACTTGTTCCTCGCCGTGAGGCGCGGCAATTGCCCCATTGGCAGGCAGCGCGGCCGCGGGCTGGGCGAGGAAGCTCGCAAGCGTCAGGATGTGGATTGGCATTATTGGCTCTCGCTACGGTTCGTTGATGATGAGCGATCCATCGTCGCTGTAGGTGATTGGGTAAGGCGGCGACATGCTGCAGTCGATAGTGGTCAGTAGAACGCGCCCGTCGGCCTCGGGCACGGTCTTGTAGATGTAGCCGGGCTTGCCGTCAGGCAGGTTCAGCCACCACGTGCCGCGGGGCTCGTAGGGCCCCATGAGCGCGGCGGACTGGATCACGTAGTTGCCGGCCCGCGTCGCATCCGGGACGGCGGCTCGAAGCGCGTAGCTATGCAGCCCGCCGTGGGCGCCGAAGTACAGATACCAACGCCCGTCATGCTGCCAGAACTGAGGCGTCTCCATCCGCTCGAACCACTTCGGCCACGCGAGAATACCAACAGGCTCCCACGTCTGAAGATCCCGCGAGCGCAACGCGGCGAGACACCCGCGACGCCCTTCGGGCGCCCCATCGACCTGGGAGTTGATGACCATCATGAACCAGCCGTCGATGGGCTCGGGATGAACATAAGGGTCGGCGAGAGCTTGCCAGGAAACCTGCTCGCCTTCCCATGTGGTCTCGTAGCGTTCGCCGAACGGGAGCACGGGCCCATCCCCCACCTTGCGCCAGTGGTCGAGATCATCGCTAACCGCCAGCCCGACGCCGGACTGCTTCGAGCCGCGCCCTGTGAAGAGCATCCACCACTTGCCGGCGTGGCGACAGATGCTGCCGGTGGCGATTGAGAGGTCGTTCCACGTGCCATACACATTGACGAGAGCCGGTCCGCGGTTCTCCCAGTGGAGTAGGTCGCGCGACACGGAGTGCCCGACGTGCTGGTGGCCATGCTTGAGATCCGGGTCGGGCAGCGCGCGGGCAGCTTGGAGGTAGAAGGCGTGCGTGACGCCATCGCTCTCCGCGAACCAAAGGTCCCAGATATACATCCCCGGCGGATGATACGGCTCAGCGGCCGGCGCCTGCGCCATCGAACAGCCTCCCAATAGCATCAGCATCAACACGGTGTGGCTCCTCACTGCCCCCTCCAACCAGGGCCGGCAGGAACTTCTCTGTCGGCCGACCTAATACCTCATTGTAGAGACACTGAATTCGGAGGCGCCCCCGATGCGGATCGCGTGGATGGCTTCTTGTCTGACGCTCACATCTTTCGCTGCCGCTCAGACGACTGCCTGGGATTTCGAAGGCGATGAGACCACCTGGCGGCCGAGGATGGACACCGTCGCGGTCGAGATCGAGCGCGGGAGCGGGGCGACGGATGAGAGCACCGCGAGCCTCCACGTAAGCGGCCCCATCGAGGGCGGGTGGAACTACGCGATGTCGGACACGCGCCCGATGGAGCCAGAGCAGCTTTACCGGCTATCGGCGTGGGTGCGGGTGAACAGCCTCGGCGACGGCACGCTGGCCCCATTTCTGAAGTGCGAATTCCTGGGCGAGGGCACGGCGTCACTCGGCCGCGCGAGCACGACCACGTATGAAATCGGCAAGACGGGCGAGTGGCAGCTTCTCACGGGCGAGTTCCGGTCTCCGGACGGCGTGACGTCATTCTGGCTGGCGGTCGAGAAGGGCGGCAGCGATCCCATGCAGATCGACGCGAACCTGGACGACGTCACGCTCGAGAGAATCGACCGACTCACGATCCTCGACAAGTACAAGCTGGACCCCATCCCGGCGCCGCTGGAGAAGATGCGCGGCGTCCACCCGAGGATCTACCTGACTCAGGAGCGCGCGGAGGAACTCCGCGCGGCGATTAAGACGACTCACGGGTCGCTGTGGGACGAGCTTCGTGGGCAGGCGGATAGCGCCGCGGACAACGGCCCGCCGGAGTACAAAGGGGATGATGGGTGGAGCGGCAACGAGCAGCTCTGGCAGCGGAGCGTGGGCAACATCATGCCGACGCTGGCGATGGCGTGGGTGTTGAGCGGCGATCAAAAATACCTCGACGCGGCGCGCGAGTGGGCGCTCGCCTCGTGCGGGTACGAGACGTGGGGGCTGGGGAGCATCGACGGTATGGACCTCGCGACGGGGCACCAGCTCTTTGGCCTGGGGATCGTGTATGACTGGTGCTACGACGATCTCGGCGAGGAGGCCCGGACCACCATCCGCGAGACGCTCGTGCGCCGGGCGGGGGCCATGTTTGAGGCCGGCTCTGGCGGCAAGGCGTGGTGGCGGAAGTCGTACATGCAGAATCATCTCTGGGTAAACATCGCGGGCATGAGCGTGGCGGGCTTCGCGTTGTTTGATGAGGTCGAGGACGCGAACTACTGGGTTGGCTTCCCTCTCGACAGGTTCCGCCTGACCATGGACGCGCTCGGACCGGATGGCGCGAGCCACGAGGGCGTGGGCTACTGGCAGTATGGCGTTGAGTACATGATGAAGTTCCTGCACCTGAGCGGGCAGCTTCTGGGGGTCGACATCGTGGGGGATGGGCAGTGGTGGCCCAAGACCGCCGCCTACTACGAATACCTGACCACGCCGCGCAACGCGTGGACCTCGCGCAGCAGCATCATCGACATCGGCGACGGGCCCCGGGGCAACTGGTATGGGCCGGATCACATCCTGCGCGGGCTGGCTTGGGAGTATCGCGACGGGCACGCGCAGTGGTTCGCGGAGCGGGTCGACGAGGCGAATATCGAGGCGGCGGGCGCCCGGTGGCTGAATCTGATCTGGTACGACCCGAGCGTGGTGCCCATCCCGCCGGACGATCTGCCAACGCTGAGGCATTTTGATGACATGGACATCGTGTCGGCGAGGTCGGACTGGTCGGGCGACGAGTCGCTGGTGGTGTTCAAATGCGGTCCGTTCATCGGGCACGAGGCGATCCAGGAGTTCAGCTACGATCCCGGTGGCGGGCACGTGCATCCTGACGCGGGGCATTTCCTGGTCTTTGGTGAGGGCGAGTACCTGATCCGCGACGACGGATATCGCTCCAAATGGACCGGCCAACACAACACGCTACTGGTGGATGGTCGCGGGCAACTCGGGGAGGGCAAGCACTGGTTCAGCGGCGGCGAGTGCCTGGCAGCGAAAGCGCGGCCGAAGGTCATCGCGGCCAGATCGACGCCGGAGATCGATCACATCGCGGGCGACGTGACGGACGCGTACCCGGATGACATCGGCCTCAAGCGATTCGAACGCCATCTCGTGTATGTGAAGCCAAACGTGCTGCTCGTGTTCGATGATATCCGGGCGGAGGCCGGGAAGGAACTGGAGTTGCGGCTCCACCCGGAGGCCGCCGAGTGCGAGCAAGACGGCGACGTGTTCACGGTCACGGGAGAGCAGTCCGTGATGCGGATTGAGTCATTCCACGCCGATTCGACATCAGCCGAGATGATCGCGGGCGAGGACCGGGGCGGCGGCGATGAGTTCGAGATGCTCACGATCAGGCTGCGGCACAGGGTTGGGAACGCGAACGCCCCGTGGCGGTCGATTACTGCTATCTCGTGGGCGCCCAAGGGCGAGACGCCGCCGGAAGTGACCCACCGGTTGGTGCCCGGGCGGTCGACGGTGACCGTGGGCGATCACGAGGTCTCGTTCACGTGGATAGCGGACGAAGACCGGGTGGATTGGTGATGGCGACTAGCTCAGCGTAGACCATCACCGCATTCGGTTCGTCGGGCATCAACTCACCTCCACCCGCAGTCCGCCGGTGATCCAGCCGGCGAGGTTGTAGAGCAGGGCGCTGAGCGCATAGATAACGAAGTCCAAGATCGGGATGCCCAGGAGCCAGGCGAGGGCGTACAGCAGGACGACCGACCCGTTGTCCGCCGTCATGGCGAGCACCGCGATTGCCGAGACCGGCAGCAGGGACAGGATCGAACCAAACACGCCCCAAGCCAGTCCCACCTGGGCATACTCCAATACGCCGACCGCACGGATGGGAATCGGGCTATCGGCGGTCTCAGCCAAGGGCTCGGCCGCCGTGTGTACCGGAACGGATGACTCAAACCGTATGCCTCCAAATCGGCCCGCCACCCAGTTGTAGACGATGACGCTGACCAGAGTGCCGCCCACCGCGCACAACAGAGAACCCGCCAACTGGCCAAGGGGCGATACCTCGATCCCAAGCTTGGCGAGGTGAGCGCTGAAACACACCACCGTGACGGCCCAAACGACTCCCCAGACCGCACCGGTGATCGCGCAGACCCACAGCGCGGACACCATGTCGACACGGGTGAGGGTCCGGGTGCCGTCCTGCCATTCCCGCGTCTGGCCAAGCCTGATGAGCCACCCGCCCGTCCGGCGCATGACCCAATTGAACAGCGATAGGAAGATCAGTTGCGCCAAGAACACGGCAACGACATGCGCTCCGATCCTGAGCACCCACAGCATCGGGCGTCCCGACGGCGCCTGGTCGTATGTGGGGACCACTCCCGCCGCCCTCAGTGCGAGGCCCAACAGGCACCCGACAGCCATCCCTACGGTCGCCAGAATGAACGCCATGCGCAGGAATGACCACGTCTCCAACCGATGCACCAGCACGCGGTCAGCCAGCGCGGACGCGGTCAGCGAAATCGACTCGCCACACCGACACTCGACCGTTTTGCCCACGTGCCGGGAGCGGACGCGGTAGGCGCGCTTGCAGTGCGTACAGGAGACCTGGACCTTGGGTTCGAGGAGGTCGAGGTCCTCGCCGCAACGACAGCGCACGGTCTGCCCAAGGTGCTGCTCGGGGACGCCGTACTCGCGTCCGCAGGCGGTGCAGATTATTTTGACGCGCGTCGGCCGATCGCTCATGTTCTGTATCCCTCCGGACGACTTCACTCGACCACGACTCGCAGCCCGGCAAGGAACCGGCAGGCGGCGTTGCAGATGAACATGGCGAACACCCCGAGGATGAATCCAAGCGCGAGGCTGATGAACAGGCAGAACAGGACGGCCACGAGAGAATCTCTCTCACCTGTGAAGTTCCCCTCGACCATGAGAACGATGGCAAGAACCAGAACCGTTCCCATCGCCAACGCCGCGCACAGAAGGGACGGGAAGATCAGCCCCAGGCCCCGGATCTCAACGCGCTCGGGCTCGACCTCATCACCCGCCAGCCGTGGGCGTAGCGCCATGCCGCCTGCCGTGCTGACAACCAGCGGCCCGAAGTGGGACGCCAGCAGGTTGAATAGCAGCGCGAAGATGAGGGCGCTCGCGGGCGGCACGATCAGCACCCACAAGTAGGGGATCAGCCCGGGCAGCATCCCGGCCCACACTGACGGCCCGCCCAACACGCCAGAGGCTATATACACCCCCCCCGGGCAGCACGA
Source organism: uncultured Armatimonadia bacterium (assembly GCA_964555935.1). Lineage (GTDB taxonomy): Bacteria > Armatimonadota > Zipacnadia > Zipacnadales > VGFC01 > CAZKUN01. Next base: position 23,427 of record CAZKUN010000110.1, read on the forward strand.
TGGAATACGCAACGCCACCCAGGACCGCACCTACTTTCAACGCCGACAGCGGATCGATCCAGCGCAAGCCCCGGTCGCCAGAGTGCCAGGCGCGTGATTCCGAGAATCTCACGGTCCAGCCTATGCCGGCTCCGACCATTAGGTTGAACAGCCACACGCATAGAGGGACAGCTGCTGTCACGCCGCCCAGACACCACAGAACGGACTTGTACGTGTTCTCGACAATCTCGTAGAGGTCAATGGGCGAGCCCGGGCTGGACGCTGCCCAGGTAGTGATTCCCACCAGGAACGCGAGGCCAATCGCGACGACTGTGATGACCAGCGCAATGAGCATCCCGCGGCCAATTGCCTGGGCGGGATCGATGCGGGTGATGCGGATTTCGTCGACAGATCCGCCGGGGGCTTCCCATTCCATGGGCGACGGCGGGGGCGGGATGTACAGAGGCGGCGCGCCAGGGACGACATCCGCGCTGCGTTCAACACCATTTCCGCTTTGGTCACCCACAACTGAGCCCTCCGCGCCTGGAACTGCTTACCCCTCCCGTTTCTCGCACGAAGGCCGCCGGGCCTGCACGGCGTCCATCAGCACAACTCGACCGTAACGCCACCCGTAAGACGAGCAGCCGTGTTGAGCGCGAGCGTCGCCAGAGCCCCGGCAACGCCGCCCGCCAGCACGCACAGCCCGATGACGCCGACGAAGCGAGCAACGTCGGCGGCTGTCGGGAGATCCTCCAACAGCAGGGAGGCCGGGCCGAGCAACGTCAGCACCAGCGCGAAGGCGAATCCCGCCATCACGGCCGCCGGCTGCAGGATGCCGACGCTCTTGACGACAACCAGTTCGGGATCGGGGCCATCGCCCTCTGCCTTCGGCCGGACCGCCGACCCGCCCGTGCATCGGAATCTCACGGGCCCGAACTTGGCCGCGAGGGCGTTGAAGAGCGCCGCTGCCAACACGGCTCCCACCGGCGCCAGCATCGCTACCCATCCAGCCTGTGCCAGGGACTGGTAGGGGAAAACAGCCGGGCGCCCATAGCCGCCGACCAGTCCGGAGACATGCGATATGAGCAACGGCGTCATCCCGAGGACGGCAACCACGCACCCGATCGCGGCCCCGACCTTTAGCGCGGAGCCGGGCTGGACCCTCGAGAGACCCAACCACCCGGCGCGCCAAGCGCATTCATCGGTGAACCTGACCAGCCAGCCGTGGGTCCAGGCGGCGACGTAGTTGAACAGCCCGCGAGCGATGAACAGCATCAGCGCTGCTGCGAATCCGACACTTGCCACGGACGCGACACCAATGCCGAGCCCGCCACGCAAGGGCACGCCGCCGCCGCCAAGAACCTGGACCCCCAGCGACCCGAACAGGAAGACGAAGAGGCTGACAGCCACGCCAACAGGCACGACTGTTCTGATGAAGGGTCCGGACTCGAGGTGGACGACACGAATCTCATCAACCATGCCGCCCGGCGCGTCCCACGCCATGGGCGAGGGCGGCGGCAGCGTGGCTGGGTCGAATACCGGCGGCGGAGCGGGAGTGTCATTCATCGATCTGGCCTCCTACCTCTACCCAACCCGACGTTTGCAGGGCGCGGTGGTTGCGTCACTTCACCTCGACGCGCAGGCCGCCCAGGGCGCCCAGGGCGGCGTTCAGGCTCAGCGCCGCCACGCCCCCCAACAACCACCCGCCCACGAGCGTCACAGGAAATACCCACAGCCCCAGGGGCGTGTCGTTTATGGGCCATAGGGATGAGAATGGCGACACGAGGAGCCACCAGACCGCCAGCGTGCCACGCAGAGGTCGGCGATCTGCCAGACTCCCACGCTCCGGACCATCGCGACTTCCGGATCGATATGGCCCGCGGCCGGGTCGTCGATCCCGCTGCGTCCGCGGCTGCAGAGAAACGTCAGCGGCCCGTAGCGACTTGCCAGCCAGTTGAAGACCAACGCTCCTACGCCGGCGGATACCGGGAACGCGAGGGCCGATGGAATCGGGTAGACAGCCGCCCAGGCGACCGACTGCCACACGGAAGTGCCAGTCAGCGGCAGACACCGGATCACGTTGACGACCGCCGCGACGATGAAGTACAGCGCGCCAATGACGGCGCCCGCTACGAGCATCGCGCGAGGCTCCACGCGGACAAGGCCGCGAACGCGCATGGTCCGCCGCAGCGGCGCGTGGAACCGGACGGGCCAGCCGGGCGTGCCCGGTCGTCGGATGTTGAGGATCGAGGCGGCGAGCAACGCGACAGCGCATGCCGCGATCGGGCTAAGCAAGATCGTGGAGCCCCACCACCAACCGAAGAGTGCCGCTGCCGCTGCCGCGCTACCGGCGCCCAGCGCGTGCGCGTGCCACACGAGGCGGCATAGCACCACGCCCAAGACCCCCGCGAACCCAGCGACACCCGCCGCCGGGACCACCGTTCGAATGTACGGGAGCCAAAACACCTTGACGACGCGGATCTCATCCGAGCCCGTGCCCCCGGCATGATGCCCGGCGGGCGACGGGGGAGGCTCGACAGCCGGACGGCCGGGGTGATCTGGGCTTCCAGTGCTCAACACTGCAATCTCCTTCACCAATCCATCTGCCAGTTGCCTCCGAGTTCGCGTTAGGGGGACGTCGATCCTGCCGAACTGGGATGAGTATGAGCGCCGTCACGCTGATCGGCGAATGCCCGCGAGCGGCCGGGTGTTACAGAAGTGAGGGCCGGCCGGTCGCGGCCTACTCGCGCAGAACTGAGGGGGTGCCGGGATGGCCCATGGGGACCGCGAGCTGTTGCTGCATTTCTACGAGGACATGCTGACGATACGCTTCTTCGAGGAGAAGATCCGGGATGTCATGATGCGCGAGAGGCTCTTCAGAGGCAGCGCCCATCTCGGCATCGGACAGGAAGCCGTGGCGGTCGGCGCGGTGCACGCGCTGCAGCAGGATGATTACGTTATCAGCACCCATCGGGGCCACGGTCATGCTGTCGCGAAGGGCATGGATCCCGAGCGCATGTTCGCCGAGATCATGGGCCGATCGACGGGCGTTTGCCGGGGCAAGGGCGGTTCGATGCACCTTGCGGACGCGAGTCTGAACTTCATCGGCGAGAACCCCGTCGTCGGCTCGAACGCGCCCATGGCCGTCGGGCTGGCGTGGGCGGCGAAGCTCGAGGACAGCGGCCGAATCGCGGCGGCGTTCTTCGGCGAGGGCGCGCTCAACACCGGCGCGTTCCACGAGGCCGCGAACATGGCGGCTCTGTGGGGGGTGCCCGCGCTCTTCCTCTGCGAGAACAACAACTACGCCATCAGCGTGCCCGTTGAGAAATCCAGCGCCATCGCGGAACTCGAAGACCGCGCGCTCGGGTATGGAATCGAGGGCAAACGTGTCGACGGGATGCGCGTGATGGATGTCTACGAAGCGGTCACGGGCGCGGCGGCTGATGCGCGGGAAATGTCGAGACCGCAGTATCTGGTCTTCGACACGTACCGGTTCGAGGGTCACCACACCTCGGATAAGCAGACCTATCGCCCAAGCGAAGAGGCCCAGGAAGAGTTCCGCGAGCACGACCCGATCCACTGGCTTGAGCGGGAGATGATCAACGACCACACGGTCAAGCTTCAGACGACAATCGAGTATCGAGACCGGATTCGGAATGAGGTTGACCAGGCATTCGAGGCGGCGAGGCAGGCTCCGTGGCCAGAGCCAGAGGACGCGTTGATAGGCGTCTACGCCGGCGAGGGGGGTGCGTGAGATGGCTCGGAAAATGAGGAACATCACGTACGCCCAGGCCGTGCGGACCGCCCTGCGGGAGGAGCTGGAGCGCGACGAGCGCGTGCTGCTGTTTGGGGAGGATGTGGGCCAGTATGGCGGCGTGTACGGGGCCACCACCGGCCTGCAGCGGGAGTTTGGCGGCGAGCGAGTGCGGGACACTCCGATCTCGGAGATGGCCATCGCCGGCATCGCGGTCGGCGCCGCTCTGGCGGGCTTTCGTCCCGTGGCCGAGATCATGTACGAGGACTTCTTGACCCATGCCTCCGACGCGATCGTGAATAACGCGGCGAAGTGGCGATACATGAGCGGCGAGCAGTTCACGCTGCCGATCGTGTACCGCTCACCCGGAGGCGGCGGCGCGGGATATGCTGCGCAACACTCGCAGAATCTGGAGGCCTGGTTCGCGCATGTTCCCGGGCTCAAAGTGGTCGCGACCGGCCTC
>CAZKUN010000111.1:0-19864 GCA_964555935.1 uncultured Armatimonadia bacterium
TCGTGGAAACTCGTTGAGTTTCCCTGCTAAAGCAGCTCCTACACGGCGGCTTTGGCTCACGGATACAAGACCGTCGTGTAGGAGCGGGTTCAGCCGCGACAGATCCACCCCGGATGAGCACTCCCAAGCCCGCAAGCGGCAACCGGCCACGGTCGTAGCCCGGGCGCCAAGAGCAGCACCGGGAGCAAGTCACCAAGTCTGGCGCGTCGTGGAAACTCGTTGAGTTTCCCTGCTAAAGCAGCTCCTACACGGCGGCTTTGGGTTACGGCCGTGGCAGGATCAACGCCCGTTCGGCGCGAATCTCATATTGTACCGACGTGAGGAGGGGCTATGAAGCGGCTCAGGCGACTGGCGGGTGTCGTGGCATGCGCGCTGATGGCCATCGCGGGCGTGGGTCAGGACGCCGCCGAGACCGATGTGAGCGACGTGATGCCCGAGCTGCTTGAGGCTCTGCAGCGCGGGCTGTATGACGACGTGATCTCGGAGGCCACGAAGCACATCACCAAAGCGGAGAAAGCCGGCGAGCCGGTCAGCCCGCAGTTCCTGTACGCGCGCGGGTATGCCGCGAGCCGCATCGCGTGGTATGGGGTCACCGAGGCGGACATGGCGAAGATCGGAGACTTCGCCCCCGGGCCCGGATGGAAGCCGGCCTCCGAGTGGGTCGCCAAGGTCCGCCTGCTGAAGGAACTCGCACCCCCGAACGTGCACGAGATCGACGACGGCAAGGACGTCATCTTCCGCGTCTACTACGAGGAAGAGAGCGAGTGGGCCGACACGGTGATCTACACGCTGCCCGAAGCGTATCGGGCCGTCTGCGAGCTGTATGGCGCGACGTTGGCCGAGACGACGGTCTTCATGTTTGGGGATGGCGCGCGCTTCAATGAGTTTTACCAGGCCGAGAACGACGGCGCGGTGCCAACCTCGTGGGGCTGGGCCGCGGGGGGCAACGGGCTGCTCTATTTCTGCGAGCGCGACGCCGACGGCTCGCGCCTGGCCGAGCCGGGCTCGGAGTACTTCCGTGGCGCGGTCGCGCACGAGTTCAGCCACTGCATGCTGGCTCGATACATGGGCGCCGTTCGCCTGCCTCTGTGGCTCAACGAGGGATTGGCCATGTGGTGTGGCGGGCTATTGGCCCCCGACGATTTCGCCCAAAACGATGTCAGAATCGCCCAGGTGCTTGCCCAGGAGAGGGAGTTGTCGGCGCCCGAGCTTGTGACGCACGATGAATTCTACGCCGAGGATCAGGCCAGCACGGCGTACGTGCAAGGCTTTGCGATGACGCGGTATCTCGAGAGCGAAATCGGCATGCAGGGGATTCTGCAGCTTCTGACCCTCGCCCGCGAGAAGGGCGACTTCGATGAGGCGTTCAGCGAGGGTCTCGGGGTCGATTACTACACCTTCTACCGAATGTGGCTCGACGCGAGCGTTGGGATGGTGGAGACCGGCGGGTTCAACACTAGGTAGACTCCTCAAGCAACCCTCGCACCTTCCGCGCCAGTTCCGCGCCGGTGAAGGGCTTCTGCAGGAACGGCGCGTCCGCGTCCAACTCCCCGCGTTTGGCGATTTCCTCCGGCGTGTATCCCGACGTGTACAGTACTCGGAGATCCGCGCGCTTGCGGGCCAGCGTCTGGTAGAGCGCCATGCCGGTGCTCTCAGGCATTACCACGTCGGTGAGCAGCAAGCTGATGTCAGCCTGCCGCTTGTCGAAAAGAGCCTCCGCCTCGCTGGGCGAGCTGGCGACCAGCACCTCGTACCCTCGCGAGGTGAGAATGCGCCGGATGATCGGCTGGATTTCCACATCGTCCTCAACGAACAGGATGGTCCCGCGGCCGGGGCCTCCGGGATCGACATCTTCCTCGACCTCCGGGTCGGCGCCATCCGAGCGCGCCAGGTAGACTCTGAAGACCGATCCCTCGCCGAGGGCGCTCTCCACCTCGACATGCCCCCCGTGTTGCTCGACGATCCCATAGACCATGGCGAGGCCCAGGCCCGTTCCGCTGCCGATCTCTTTGGTGGTGAAGAACGGCTCGAAGATGCGCGAGGAGGTGTCCTCGTCCATTCCCTGGCCCGTGTCTCGCACGCTGATCAGGACATATTCGCCGGGGCCGACGTCGGGTGACAGCTCGCGGTCGACAACCGCGTTGGTCGCTGAGATCGTCAGCCGGCCGCCCTCGGGCATCGCGTCGCGCGCGTTTACGGCGAGGTTGATGACCACCTGCTCGATCTGCGCGGGATCGGCACGGCACGTTCCGAGCGTCGCGTCGGGCTTGAACTCGAGCTGAATGTCCTCGCCGACGAGGCGCCCGAGCATCTTCAACAGGTTCTCGATGAGCATGTTGACCTGGAGCGTCGTCGGTTCCATGGTCTGGCGACGGCTGAACGCGAGAAGCTGTCGCGTCAGTGACGACGCGCGGTCGGCCAGTCCGCGGACGTGGGTGAGGTCCTCATGGGCCGTGGAATCGGGCGCCAGATTAGCCAGCACGAAGTCGGTGTACCCGCTGATGCCGGTGAGGATGTTGTTGAAGTCATGGGCCACGCCGCCGGCGAGTTGTCCAACAGCCTCCATCTTCGCGGCTTGGGCGAGTTGTTGCTCGAGCTTCTTGCGCTCGCTGACGTCGCGCGCCACGGCGACGATATAGTCGCGGGCATCAGACGTGATGTGCCGAAGGCTGACCTCAACGGGGAGCGTCGACCCGTCCTTGCGCCGATACACCGTCTCGCGAACAATGCCAGACGAGTCCTTCAGGATCTCCACGCCGCCTTGCCACGAGAAGTCGACTTCCACGGTTGCGTCGAGATCCAGCAGCTCCATCTCGAGCAACTCCTCGCGCGAGTAGCCAAACGCCATTGACGCCCGATCGTTGCAGTCGAGCAAGACGCCTGATGGCGCGTCGACGATGAACACGGCGTCAAACGACTGGTTGACCAGCTCTCGGAACAGCCGCGCATCCTCTTCGGCCGCGCGCTGCTCGGTGACGTCAGTTCCGACTGCCGTCATGCCGACGTACTCGCCGTCCTCGCTGAGAATCGGCTTGTTCCTCCATGCGACCAAGACACGCTTGCCGTCCTTCGTGATGTTCTCGTTCTCGTTGGTGCCGTATTCCTCAGGATTGGCGAGGGCGTCGTCGACCATCTCCCGCAAGTCGCGCCCGGAGCTGTCGATCTCGGGCGCGATGCTCCCGACGACGTGGCGACCGAGGATCTCATCCTCCGAGTAGCCAAAGAACTGCTGGGCGAACTCGTTGAAGAACGTGATTCGGCCCTCCGGGTCGAGCCGCAAGATGATGCTGTTGGCGTTCTCGACCAACTCGCGGTATTTCCGCTCGCTCTCCTCGACGGCGGCCTCCTGGGCCTTCCGCTCGGTGATGTCCATCGCGATGCCCACAAGGCCGGCGACGTTTCCGTCGACATTGCGGAAGGGCGCCTTGTGGATCACCATGTCCAAGCTCGTCCCATCCGCGGCCAGGACGCGCGTTTCGTAGACTTCCGTCGAGGGTCCCCCAAACACGCGATCGTCGGCCTCATCATGGCCGATCGTGTTCTTATCGGGCGTCACCTCCGCCGCTGTCCGCCCCTCGATGTCTTCCTTCGATCGGCCCATGATTTCTTGGAACGCGCGATTGGAGCCCAGGTAGCGGCGCTCGGCGTCCTTGTAGAAGACGGGCGTGGGGATCGCGTCGACGATCTGCTGCTCGAGGTGCAGCCCCTCCTGCACGGCGCGGTCGCCCTGCACTCTCCCGATTGCGGCGCTGATTGTCGCCGCCGCCGTGCCCAGAAGCTGCATCTGCTGATGGGACCATTCTCGGGCGGAGTCTTCGGTGGAGAAGGCCAACACCCCATGCCACTGCTGACCAACGTGTAGTGGCAGCATCGCGAGGGTCCCGGTCCCAGGCTCCATCTCCGCATCGCCCGCCATCGCGCGGACTTCGGGGGCCGGGCCGTGAACGGGCTCGCCAAACGAGAGTGCCCTCGCCCAGTGCTCGTATTGGGGATCCCAAGGCACGTTCGTCACGTCATCTTCGCCCAGTTTCGACGAGATTCCCTCCGCCATGGCCTCATAGCGGAGACTCGCTCTCAGCACTCCGTCGGCAGCCAGGTGGTTCTCGAAGAGGTGGCAACGATCCACGTCGGTGACCTCGCGCAGTCGCTCGAGCGCGATGGGCAACGCCGCGTCAAGATCCTGCGCGCTCAGCAGGTCGGCCGAGATCTCGGCGAGACACTTGAGGTACCGCTCGCGCTCTCTGCCGGAGTCCTCGGCCTTCGCTCGCTCGATGATCGGCCCGAGCAGCGACGCGTATACCGACACGAGTTCCTGGAGCGTCTCGTCCAACTCGCAGCCGGTGATGGCGCAGTCGTTGTAGATGGCCCCCAGCGCGCCGCTCGGCGCCCACACGGGCGTCATCACGTACCACACGCCTTGAGGCTGGTCGCTGCCGACCTCGACCCCCTCGTCATCCTGCCGGATCTTCCGGATCCATCGCGGGCCGTCGGGCGGCGTCGGCGGCAGACCATCGGGCCAGAAGAGATCGTACGACCCGCCAACATGGCTCTCAGACACCACCTTACCCTCGACGGTGGTGCCATACGTGCCCCGGACATCGTCACCGTCGCGGATGTAGATCGACATCCGCTCGACACCCAGCTTCTCCCGTCCCAATTCGACCGCGCGACGGTAGAGCGTATCCGCGTCGGGGCTAGCGAGCAGTTCATCAGCGACATCGAGGATGTTGCGAAGACCATCGACCAGCCGCGCGCGATTCTGCGTGGCTTCGGCCTGACGGACCATCTCGCCCAGCTGTCGGTCGATGCGGGAGCTGGTCGTGGTGTGGCCCAGGAACTCATCCGGGGGAATGTAGCCGGGGTTCTCGTAAACGTCCGGGCCGATGGCGATCTTGGGGTGAGTGCAGATCCCGTCGGTGAGAGTGGTCGGGTCCAATTCCTCGCGATCGTGCATGCACAGCGCCGTGCACGGAATGCCTGCCATGACCTCGTTCACGCGCGACTCATACTCGCTGAAATCGTCCATTCCCGGCAGCTTGGAGTGATCCCGCGACCGCTCGCCGGCGATCCGCAGACCCGCGTGTCCATCCTCCACCGCCTGCCCCGTCGCCTCGCGCAATAGCCCCAGCGACCGCTCCGGGTCGAAGTGGCCGCCCTCAATGTATGTCTGGTCCGCGGTGAGAATCAGTAGTTGGCCGAGGTCAACGGCGGCATCTACGGCCACGTCCCGCGACCGCAGCTCGTCAGGAGCGCTGTCAGAGTCATCGGTGACGACAACAATGACCCTCTCGTTGCGCGCCAGCCCCGCCTGCGCGAAGGCCGCGACGGCCGCCCAATACTCGTCGCCGGACGAGTAGATGCGGCAGACGTGATCGCCCGGATTCAGATCCTGAAGACCCGTCGTTCTATACGAGTAGGCCATAGGCTACCTGAGGACTCCATGCGACTTCGGGTTTTGGTGGCCGAGGGTGGGCAGACAAGGGGCGACTCATCTTGCTGCTGTTCCTCGAGCGGCAGGCACTTCGGCGGCGAGTGCCGAATTGACCTTACCCCACGCCCCGCGTGACGATGGGGCCGGGCTCAATAACACAGCCAGTACCTGAGTTCGCGGTCCGTCGCCGTTTTCCTGGCTCGGACCTCAAGGAGACGTCAAATGAAGATGCTTCCGATCGCGCTCGGGCTGTCGTGCGTCTGCGCCACGAGCCAAGCGGACCCGCTCATCGCCAAGCTCTCGGGCGTTGTTCGCGACCCGTCAGAGATCAGCTACCAGAGCGTCGTCATCGAACTCCCGTGGGACGGCGCGGGATCAGTGACCATGCGTTTTCCCGAGACGCTCCGGTGCAACCTCGGGTTGCTCTTCATCGATCACGTCCGGAGCGATATGCCACCCGTCACGCGCGTCGAGCGGTTGCCTGACTGGGTCATCGATGAGGACACGGGCGCGGCCAGTTACGAGATCGAGCTGCCGAACGACATCGCCTTCGGCGGCATCGTCACCCCCGTCGATGGGCGGGTGGACTTCGAGTTCTGGGTGAGAAACGACACGGACGCGGCGATCACCAACCTCCACACCCAGTTCTGCCTGGTGCAGACGCGTTCGCCAATGTTCAGCGAGGGCAGTCTCAAACGCACGTACATTCACCACGAGGGGGATTGGCTAGCGCTGGCCGACACGACGCACGAGGTCCTGAATCCCGATCGCGGCGGCCCGTGGATCATCACCGGCGTCGGCGAGGATGGCCCGAAGGCGCACTCGAAGCTCGAGGGGTGCTGGTATGTCTGTCCCGAGCGGGCGGACACGGGGCTCATCGCCACCACCAGCGCGGATGGCGACAAGGTCATCGCGCTCGCGTTCGACGGCGGGCGCTCGCTGATGAGCAACGGGTGGATCCCCTGCCTGCACAACGATCCGCCCTGGCCGAGGGAATGCCCGGCCGGCGAGACGGTCAGCGTGAAGGGCCGGCTGCATCTGCTCGAGGGCGGGCTTGAGGCGTTGGATGAGATGTTGCCGTAGGCCCTTCGGTTCTTGCCGTCCGTGCCTGCGGGTCTCCTGACCCGCGCCGTCACCGACGCGCTGCCCGGACAGCAGAGAGAACGAAGCGGGTCAGGAGACCCGCAGGCACGGACGACGCATCTCTCACCGAGAATTTACTCCGCCGGGACCATCTCGATCTCATCGACCCAGAGGGTGCCCCGACCGACCTGCGCGACGCCAAGTCGCAGCCCACACGGGATGGGCGTGTTCTCGTCCGGCGTGTATCGGAGCACGTACTCCGTCCACTCGCCATCCCTCACGAAGACCTGTCCGGCGAGGCCCGGTGTTCGGCCGTCGCGCCCGAAGGCCGCCATGTTGACGCGACCGGCTTGGCCCTCTGATTTCGCCCAGAACCGCAGGTCGTATTCAACGCCCTCCTCGGGGAAGAGCAGTTGACCGACTCGGACGTGGTGCTGGTCGTCTCCCGTGTAGGAAACACGGATGCAGCGCTCGCCCTCGTATGAATCGGTGTCCCAGGCGACCTCCGATTCCATCACGTGCAGCGACGCGCCGGTTGGGCCAAATCGGCCGCTGCCGCCCTCGATGGCCTGGGTGATGAGCCACCCGAAGGCCTCCCCCTCGTACCCGGACTCGAACCCGCCGTTGGTGATCAGAGACGCGTCACCGACCTGGCTGAGCGCGCCGTAGTCGATCTCGTCAGCGGGCCCAAACTCCACGTCATCGATCCAGTACGTGCCATCGCGATCGAGCGCCTCATTCCACGTCCCGCCGGCGAAGATGATCTCAACTTGCTCGACATCGGAGGGGAAGATGTAGTCGCGGAAGTAGCCCGCCCAGTCGGTGGCTCCGTCACACGTCTCCCACAGCGCTCGGCCGCGGGTCATGCGACGTCCCGGCTCGATGGGGTAGACGCGCCACAAGGGGCCGACGTGAGCGGCCTCGCTCTTGTGGAAGAAGTGGAGACGGTACGTCACGCCCGGCTCGACGGCCATGCGGGGCGGGTGGACCATCTGGGTCTCCGGCGAGACCGGCGCGTCAAGACGCAGGCTCGCGCGCCCGTTGTAGACGGTGTCGGTATCAATCGTGACGGCGCCCCTCGACGCGCGCCAGTCGCCCTCGCCCTCCTCGAAGCCGCCGTTGATGATCAGATTCTCAGCGCAGAGAATCTCGTCCTGGCCGTCGAGCCCGACTTGGCCGAGCGCCGCCGGCGCGGCCAGCAAGCACATCGCTATGAGTTTCATGGGGCCCCCTCCTACACGCCTCATACGCCCTAGACAACGCCAAGGTACGGCCGGGCGTCTCCGCGTGGGGCGAGCCAGGGGATGCTCGCCGAGCCGTCTGTAGGAGCGGGTTCAGCCGCGACTCGCCAGACTTCGTGACTTGCGCCCGGCGCTGCTCTTGGCGTACTCATCCGGGCAGAATCTGTCGCGGCTAAACCCGCTCCTACAAACGGAAGGCTTGCGAAACGGTCATTCATCGAACTGGCGGGAGTGCGTCCACGGGTACGCATCTACGGTGTCGGCGAGCCCACGTCTGACGGGGTTGTCGAGGAGATACCAATGCTGCGCGCGCGCCTCATCTTCGGATCGGAGCAGTCGGTCGTAGTAGGCGCGTTGCCAGAGCACGCCCTCGCGGGACAGCGTCTCGTTGGCTCTGCGCGGCGCGCGACCCTTGAACCGCATCATCACTCCTCCCAAGTCCGCTCCGTCGCGAAGCGCGAACAACAGATGACAGTGGTCGGGCATAACGACGATGCAATACAGATCGATGAAGCCCTCCGTCTCGATCTCCTGGGCTACGGCAATGATCTCCTTGCCGACGCGTCTCAAGTCGAAACCCGCGGCCCGGGTGGTGATCGCATACCACTCGCCAGCCACCGATTCGCGTCCCGCCCTCAGAGAGCGATGCCCTGGCGCATCCCCACGCGCATCCTCAGCCATGTCATTCTGCCTTTCGTCGAGCCGTCTGTAGGAGCGGGTTCAGCCGCGACAGATTCATCCTCGATAAGCACTCCCAGAGCCGCACGTGGCGACCGGCCACGGCCGAGGGCTGCCGCCGGGAGCGACATTGGCGCAAGTCATCAGCTCTGGCGTGTCGCGGCTGAACCCGCTCCTACACGGAGGCTCCTCCTCACGGCCGCGAGCCACGGATCGCCAGTCAGTCCTCGTAGGTCGGGAAGGCGAACCACGTCCAAACCCAGACGACGATCGCGGCCGCGACAGCAACGCCGATGCCGGCCTTCACGCCCGTGCTTTCCGCGCCCACGAGCGACATGAGGTACCACACGCCGAAGCCCAGCCCGGCCCCAATCGAACAGGCCCCCTCCGCGCGGAAGGCGGCTGGGCCTTGATCCGACAGCCCGCTCACTGGCCCTTCGGAGGATATGCGCGACCAGGTGGATTCGGCGTTGCGCATGGATGCTTCGCCACGGGCGTTGACGATGGACGTGGCCCCAGAGGCCAGAAGACTCAGCGCCAGCAGGGGATAGAGAATGGCGCCTGGCAGGAAGACAAGGTCGCCGTTGATATGCAGGAGAGCCGCGATGAGCACGACGGCTGACGCGACCTGGATGCCCCTATACACGAGTGGGCGATGGAAGATCTGGAGATACTCAGGTGTCTCGCGAAACTCTCTGTCGCCGCCAAGCCGTGGGCACATTTCTCGTCCCTCCACATGTCCAGCGATCGAACACGACCCGCCTCTGCAAGGAGGTTGCCGCCCCACACGGCGGCTCTGGCTTACGGATGTGAGACCGCCGTGTAGGAGCGGGTTTAGCCGCGACAGATTCTGCCCGGATGAGCAGCGCAAGGGCTGCAGGTGGCGAGAGACCTCGACCCGGGGACTATGCGTCGGGAGCGGCTTTGGGTGCGAGTCATCAGCTCTGGTGGGTCGCAGCTAAAGCAGCTCCTACACGGCGGCTCTGGCTCGCGGCCGGCCCTACAACTTCGGCGCCAAGAGCTGATCCGCGCGCGCGGCGATGAGGTTTGGGATGCCGTGCAGCTCCAGCCCATGATCCTCGACGACGTCTGATGTCTCGAGCCACCAGATCTTCCCCGCGTCGTCGTCCGCAGCGAAGGACTCGCGCGTGGTTTCGGTGATGCGCTCCTGGTAGATACGCTCGCCGTCGGGGCGAAAGACGCTGAACGTCGCGGCTTCGGCCTGACTGCTAATCATGTCAATCTCAAACCCGTCGGTTCCGCGCGGGACGTAGAAGAAGAAGCGGCTCAGATCCTCCCCGCCGCGCGTCTTGCACAGACCAAACGGGCCGTCGCTCGCCATCACGCAGCGGCGCGCCTCGGGGAGAATCCAGAAGGCGTTGTTGTGTGATGTGATCCCCGCCACCCACACGCCGCCCGGATCGGCCGTCTGCTCGAGCGTCGCTCTCGTCCCCAGCGCCACGTCTACCTGCGCGAGCGCCGAACCGTCGGGCCGGTAGAACGTGCAAGCCGTCGGCGCCGTGTAAGTGCCGAGACGCACGTTCTGCACGCGCAGCCGCATCGATTCGCCCTCATCCGCGCGAATGGCGAAGGCGTGCATCCCGCGAAGCCCCATGCCCGCCGGTCCGGGATCATCCGCCGGCAGCGCATCGTCGGGAATGGCAAACCACCCACGCGCGCCGACCAGGAGTTCCTGCAGATTCCTCGGCCGACCGACGGGCAGCGGCGCCGGCTTGAGCGCCGATTCATACGTCGTCGGCGCGGCGGCGTAGCGGTCCAGCTCGCCGTTGACCTGACTCAGCACATCGATGAACGGCTTGCGCTCCTCATCCGTCTCTCCGAGTCGCGTCAGCGCCCAGAACCAATACCCCTCGGTCGCAGTGCTGCGGGCGTAGAGATTGCCCGGCAGCACCTTCAGAAACTCCTCACGCGCGTCCCCATCCTCGTAACCGTACCGCAGCCCTGGCACGCAGAAGATCGGCACGCCCGCCTGCTCGCGGATATTGTCGCGGTGCGCGAGGAACTGGTCATCATACGATCCGGGGTAGGTCGATTCCGGTCCCACGAAGCAGGGCACGCGCGGCGTGCTCAACCCCGCCACTACCGCCTTGAACCACAGGTGATCGTGCCAGAGGAACGTGCCCATGATGGCGTCGGGCACCCTTGCCTGAAGCTTCTCGCGGGTCGCTATAGCGAGGTCGCGGATACGCTCGAATTCGAAATCGTAGAGGTCCTCCGTCAGTCCGCGGTCGTCGATGAGTTTCGCGCGCTCGGGGATCGTCAGACCTTCGAACTCCAACGCCTCTCCGCTCGCCGCCGCGAACTCGGTCAGCGCGTAGTCGCCGTAGTCGATGTCGGCCGGCACGGCGCCGTTCTCCGCATACATCTCCGGGTCGATCAGGAAGCCATCGATCTGGTACTCATCGCCGTCGAGCATGTCCGCGACGCGCAGGAATCGATCCTCGACCACGCGCGTCCAGTAGATCTCATCGATGGGGCTGAAGAGCCGACCGTTGTTGAATCGACGAGGATTGTCGCGGTATCCGTCATCGATATTCCCGCGCGAGCCGCCCAGATTCAGCATGTAGAGAAACCTCAGCCCATGCTGCTTGGCGAGCCGCGAGGAGGGCCGCACCATCTCCCAGCAGCTCCGCGCGTCGCCCCCCGCGTTCTCGGGCAGTTCCTCGTCGCCGCTGGGATCGTTGGCGATCTCAAGCCGGCTGATGATGCCGTTCATCCCGCAGGCCTTCGCGCGCGCGTACCAGTCGAGGGGGGCCTTGTAGTTGTAGCCCATGCGGAAGCCCTCGCTCCGCACCCAGTCGAGGCTGGGGGCGAGGTCATCATCGGCGATTGCGCCGGAGGCGGACAGACAGGCGATCATCAGGAGTGTTTGCATGCCCGGACATTCCCTCCGAGACCAACGCGCGCCTCTACATCGACCACTGTAGGAGGGGTTTCAACCCCGACGCCGTCGCCATGGCTCCTCGCGACCGCCACGGCGTCGGGGTTGAAACCCCTCCTACAGGGAGGATAGGTTCTGGTCGCCCTCGAAGTGGTTCTGGCCGCGATGCGTGTTGGTAGCTGACAGAGGAGGAACGCACATGACACCTGATAACGAGCCGGAAGAGCACATTGATGAGCTGCTGGAAGACGACGACGACCTATTGACGCCCGACGAGGATCAAGCCGCGGAGAAGGAAGAAGCTCCCGAGCCTGATCCGGAGCCTGAGGCGTCTGAGGAGAAGCCTGAGCCCGAGGCTCCCAAAACCGAGCCCGAACCCGCCATCACTCCCTCGCGTAGCGGGAGTCTGCTCCTGGCGCTGATCATTGTTGTGCTGTTGGCCAGCGTCGTGGGTCTCGGCCTGTACTGTGGGTCGCTGAAGGGCCAGATCGACCAGCTCACCGGAGACCTCGAGGCGGCGCAGTCCCAGTCGCAACTCAACCAGTCGACTGCCACGAACGTTGCGGCTGACATCGGCCCACTCGCCATGGAGCTTGCGATGATTGCCAAGGTCAAGGCGGAGATGGGCAACGTCGCCGGAGCAGAAGTGGAACTCGACCAGGCCAGGAAGTACGTGGCGCTGATCGAGAAGCTGGGCGGCGCGTCAGGCGATGTCCAGACGATCATCGGCGAGACGGAGGCCATCATCGCCGGCGATGCGCCTGAAGAGGCTCCGGCTGCCGAGACAACGGACGAGGCCCCCGCAGCGGACGAAACGGCCGACGAGGCAGCAGTGGACGCAGATGCCGATGCGACGGCTGATGAGGCTGCCGCGGATGGATCCGCCGTGGATGCGGAAGCCCTAGACGCCCCCGTCGACGAGGCGGCGGATGACGCTGCCGCGGCCGATGAGGGCGCGGTTGATCTCGTCGAGCCGATCGTGGACTCCCAGGCGCTGACGGCGGAGGGATGATCGCTTACGTCGCCTGCTGGTCAGCAGGTTGACGCCACGTAGAATCAATACCGGGACGGGCTGCATCTCGATTGCGTTCAAGATGCTGCTCGTCCCGGTCTGTGTTTTCTGAGTCCTACTCAGCGACAGCTACGCTGGGCCTCTCCTCGGCCACGACCGCGTAGAGCCACACGCGCTTGCGAACGCCGTCCTCCATGATGTAGAAGACCCCGTCGCGATAGGTGCAACCCGGGTTCAGCGACCGGACGTCCCGCCCATCCGCGACGGCGATGTCGGACGCTCCCGGCATGAGCCAGACCCCTCGCCCGTCGCCGAGAAGCTCCGCGTGGACGGGCGTTCCGGGCTCGTCCCACGCCCGCGTGTTCCCGTCGGTGTCGCCGAGGCCTTCATTCGCGGCCTCCGCGCCCATGCGCGAGCCGGATACCGACGCCCCCCCCCACAGCGACCGCAGCCACGATTGTCACCAGCGCCATCAGAGCCATTCTGGTCAACATCGCACTACCTCCCTCGCCCGGACTTTGGATCGGTCCTATTAACTACTTGCCACAGGTGCCCGCTCGTTTAACGAGAAAGTAACCGCATTGTAGCCTCGCCCGCTCGCGCAACATTGGCGGGCGCGTAGCTGTTGAAGAACCCAAACGCGACAATACCGATAGCACCAACGGTGACTTGATGGACGAGAGAGAGCATGGGGCGGCGTCTGAGTGGGCCAACGAGGAACTCCCGGCTGACGTCGGGGCGCCCGAGCCGGCGGAATCCGCACCCCCGACGCGCTGGCACGTCAGCGCCGCCGGCCGTGTTTACGGACCGGCAGGCGTGGGCGAACTCCACCAATGGGCGGCGCAGGGGCGGCTTCCGTCGGGTTGGCAGGCCTGCGCCGAGGGTGGTGATACGTGGTTCTCACCTGGGGCGGTGCCCGAACTCGCCTCCCTGACGACGGTGGAACCTCCGCCGCCGCTCGTCGGTGGGCCGCTGGCCACCTACGTCGATGACGACCCTCAGCCCGACTACGGCAGCGTTCTCACCGACGGGTGGGAGCTGTTCAAGAACAACATGGGCTGGAGCATCGGCCTCTACGTCGCCTACATCGCGCTGGTGCTTGGCGTCGCGACGCTGCCGGCGCTGGTCTTCCTCATCAAGCCCTGGAACTCGTGGCCGACCGCCCCCTTCGATTCGCGCATCCTGGTCGTCGTCGCCTGCGCGATCCTGCACCTGGGGGTGCTCTACCCGATTCATCTGGGCGTCACCGCGTGCTACATCGATGCCGCGCGCACCGGCACGGGCTCGTGGCGCCGGCTGTGGTCGGGCTTCGGCCAGTGGTCATCGTACGGCGTCCTCATGCTGATGTGGATCCTGGTCTGCTTCATCCCCGGAGCGAGTTACGCGTCAATGCTGCTTATGCCCGCGCTCATGGGCATCATCTGGGCGCTCGCCGATCAGCAGCGCGGGATCTTCCACGCCTGCGAGAACCTCACCAAACTCCTCAAGAAGCGCTACTGGTGGACGCTCCTGACGATGCTCATTGCCGGCCTCATCAGCATGCTCGGAATGCTGGCGCTGGGGATCGGGATGATCGTCTCGGCGCCGGTGTCGATGCTGATGTACTCGGTGATCTACGTCCACCTCGCCGATCGCATGGGCTGGAGCGAGGCGACGCGTGAGGTGCCGACCGGCGGCCGGCTCGCGCTCGAATCCCTGCCAATGGCCGGGCTGACGCTGCTGCTCCTGATCGCCGACGTGGTCGTCTACCTCGTCGTCTTCTAGCTTCGCGCCCGTGTGGGACTAACATGGTCGCGAGGGGAGCAGACCGTTCTGTGTTAATCCTACAGACGGCAGACTACCGCCCAGGCCCCGGGACGCAGGCGAGAATGGCGGCCTCGATTCGGTCGGCGGCCTGGTTGATGAAGGCCTCGTCTTCGCCCTCCACCATCACTCGCGCCAGGGGCTCCGTGCCGGAGTAGCGCAGTATCACCCGGCCGCGATCGGCCAGGGCGGTCTGGGCGTCCTCGACCGCGGAGGTCACGTCGGGAAACCCGTCGAGCGAGGGCTTCGCATCCACGACGATGTCGCGGGTGACTTGCGGGACGACGACGAGGCCCGCCCCGAGTTCTGAAAGCGGCTTGCCCGAGGCCATCAAGGCCTGAAGCACCTGCAGCGCGGTGACGAGCCCATCTCCGGTGGATGAGAACTCGCCGAAGATGATGTGACCCGCTTGCTCACCGCCCAGCATCGACCCAGTCTCGCGCATTCTCTCCCATACGAAGCGATCGCCGACCTTGCTGCGGGCGACCTGGATGTTGTGCCTGCCCAGCGTCAGATCGAGGCCGATGTTGCCAAGGACGGTCGTGACGACCGTGTCGCCATGCAGGCGGCCGGCGGCCTGCATGTAGGGCGCGCAGATAGCGAGGATGTGGTCGCCGTCGAGGCGATTCCCCCGCTCGTCGACGAAGACCGCGCGGTCGGCATCGCCATCATGGGCGACGCCAAGATCGGCCAAGTGGGCCGCGACGGCACGCGCGAGTGGCTGCGTGTGCTGCGACCCGGAGCCCTCGTTGATGTTGATGCCGCTGGGCGTGTCGTTGATGGGGATCACTTGCGCGCCGAGGCGAGACAATAGCCGCGGCGAGGTCTGCGAACTCGCGCCGTTGGCGCAGTCGACGACGATCGTCAGCCCGGACAGATCGAAGTCGCGGGGGACGGTCTGCTCGACGTGCTGCAGGTAGCGATCGACCACATTGGTGCGCTCGACGACGCGACCGATGGCACTTCCCGTGGGGTTGAGCGACTTGTGGCTGCCCTCGAAATAGACGCGCTCGATCTCGCGCTCGAGTTCATCGTCGATCTTGGTGGCGTCTTCCTTGAAGAACTTGACGCCGTTGTCCTCGAAGGAGTTGTGAGAGGCCGAGACCATGACGCCGAGTTGGGCGGAGAGGACGCCCGTGAGGTGGGCGATGGCGGGTGTCGGCACCACGCCGACGCGACAGACTGTTGTCCCAACGGAGCAGAGCCCGGCCACGAGCGCGCACTCGAGCATGTCGCCGGACAGGCGGCTGTCCCGCCCGACGAGGACCGAATCCGTGCCGATGCGGCGGAAGACGTAGCCGGCGGCGCGGCCGAGGTTGTAGATCACATCCGGCGTCATCGGTGGCTCATTAGCCATGCCACGAATGCCGTCGGTGCCAAACAAGCGCTCTTCGGTCAAAATGGGCCTCCGGGAGTGAGTGCGTGATGCGCGCCTGGTGAGTTCGGTCGGGGGGACGGGAGGTCCTCCAGCAGGCGAGCCTGTATCGAGGCCTCAGGCGTACATTTAATTAGTGTCAGACACTAGTTTATTCTTCTAGATACTCGGCGCTATGATACCCATAACAAGCGTAAAACTATTGTCTGACACTAATTAATTGAGCGGGGGACGGGCGCGAGGGCCAGCTCTTAGGCTTCGGCGCGGGCTCGAAGTAAGCCAAGTCGCCCAGTGTCTTACCAATTCTACGCATAGTAAGATATCCACTCATATTGACTTACTTCTTCAGTATGGGTAAGATAAACTCAGGAGGTGGGGCAGATGAAGATGATCAGGATGTCCACCAAAGGCCAAGTGGTGATTCCGGCCAAACTGCGCAAGGAGCTGGGGCTTGAGCCGGGGGCGCGACTCATGGCCAGGCGGTTGGATGACGGAGTGCTCATACAGCCCGTGCCGGATGATCCCGTCGAGGCTGGGTACGGTGCGTTTGCGCATCTGGGCCCCGGCACTCCCGGGCTGTTGCGTGACCGACGCGAGGATCTCGAACGCGAGGAGGCTAAGATTCCATGGAACTCGAGGAAGAAATGAGGGAGTACGTCCTCGACAGCTTCGCGGTGCTGGCCTACCTCCGGGCTGAACCGTCCGGCCCGAGAGTCCAGGAACTCCTCTCTGAGTGTGACCAAGGGCGAGCCAAAGCCTCAATGACGGTCGTCAATCTCGGCGAGGTGCTCTACAGAACAATCCGCGACCGAGGCGACGAGGCCGTTCCCGATGTCCTAGCTCTCATCGGTAGGCTGCCGATCGAGGTTGTGGAGATTGATGTTGGGCTAACCGTCAACGCCGCCCGCTTCAAGGCGGCGCACCCCATCGCCTACGCCGACTGTTTCGCGGCGGCGCTGGCGGCGGAGCTTGGCGCGAAGGTCGTGACGGGCGATCGGGAGTTCGAGGTGTTCGGGGACGAGGTGGATGTGGAGTGGCTATAGCACGGCAGGCGGATCCTGGTAATCCCCCGGCAGCACGAGGCGCCGGCCGCTGGTGGCTCGCATGATGCGATCGATGGGCACCCCCTCGAAGGCACTGACGTAGAGAATCTGGTCCTCGCGCAACTCCTCGAAGTACTGCTCGACATCCTCGGACGCGCGATCATTGGTCTGGACGGCGCGCAAGGACTTCATCTCCCGCCAGGTGGGGATGTGGTGCGCGTGGGCGCCGCAGAGATGGATCATGCCGCCGCCTGGGTAGAGAGAGAGCAGCTCGTCATCCAACGGCGCGATGAAATCGCGGTAGAGCCCCGGCGAGAGGAGCTGCGTGCTGCAGCCGCAGAGCTGGCCGAATCCCGGTGGCTGGCAGCGATGGGCCGGCACGATGCACTGAAGTTGAGCCGGCGGGAGCGCGTCGAGGTACCAGCGGTGCAGCTCGCAGATCACGTCATTCATGACCCGAAGATCGCGCGCGGCGGCCTCGGGGTCGGTTAGCATCGCGAGGATGATCCTCTGGCCGTAGAGGTTGAGCGCGACGTTGAGGGCGCTGGACAGCGTCGGCAGGCCGAAGAGAACGCCGGGCACGTTGCCGTCGATGAAAGCGCGAGTGACGGCCTTTGCCTCCTGCCACTGATCAACAGAGCCGAGATCGGGGTAGGGCAGCTTGCCGATCGGGGTGTCGACGTAATGCGCCTGCCACGAGCCGTCATCCATCTGGAAGCAATCGGCGCCGAAGAGATGGTCGACGAAGTGCACGCCGCGCGGGTTGTAGGTGACCGTCAGCGGCCGAAAGACGAGCGGGTCCTTCGCGGCCTCGACGTGCCGGGCGGCCTCGTCGAGCGCGCCGTCGAGCCATGCCTCCCCACCGGGACCAGGATCCTCGGTGACCAGCGACAGCCCGCACAGCACGAAGACATGCTCAAGCTGCTCACCCGCGTAGAGCGCGGACAGACGCGCGAAGTGGTGGTCGTAGGCTGCGGTGAGTTCGGGATCGCGGAGGGCGTCACCAGCGGATGGGTTCATTCGGAAGCTCGGGGATGATGCCGTCCGGCAGCGGCGGCTTGATGGTGTACTTAACCCGCTGAACCGAATCGCCCTCTACCGCGAGGTACTCGAGACACCCGTCATCATAGAACGCGAGACCCTCGCCGACGACATAGTCGTACCAGACGCCGGGCAGCTCATCGACGACCACCGTCTCGGCGCCGTCTCGGCGCGCGCGGTGAGCAACGTGTTGGCTGTCGGGGCTGATGGCGATGCTCTCGACCCAGTCGTAGTACTGGCCTCGGAGAGCGCCGACCACGACGCAGTGCTTCCTGGCGTACCACCCATCCTCCCACGCGTGGTAGACAACGCGTTCGCCGTCGGGCGTGAACATGAGAGGGTAAATACCGGCGAGGGAGAGGGCCTCCTCGACGCCATCCATCACGATCGTGGACCCAGCGCTGGTGCGCGCCACGTAGGCGGTCTTGGATCCGTCGGCGCTGAAGATCGGATTGGTGTACCCCAGACCCTCGTACGCAAGGCCAAGCGCTCCATCGATCACCACGTAGCGTTTCTCGCCGATCCGGACGGTATACATGCTGCGTGTCCCGTCCGAGCTGAAGACGATGTCGCCAACCATGTGGTACGGGGGACTGGTCTGGCCATCATCGACGACGTGGAGAGCGCTGCCGCGTCTGGCGACGTACACGAGCCGTGAGGTGTCGGGATAGAACGCGATCGTGTCGGCATGGACCTCATCGAAGGGCTCGCCTTCCTCGCCATCCAGCACCACCGTGTCGTGGGTGCGGCCGGTCGCCACGTAGGCGAGGTGGGTGCTGTCCGGGCTGAATGTCATGCCTTCAGAGATGACATCTGCGTAGGGGGGACCCGGAACGCCGTCCCACACAACACGAGCACCCTCGCCGTCCCATGCGATGTAGGCGACGTGAGCCCCGTCCGGGCTGAAGAGCGCGTGGTCCGCAACGCGAAATGCCGGCCCGGCTTTCCCATCGACGACCATCATCTGATGCGGTCCCGAATACGCGATATAGGCAAGTCGAGATCCGCGTCGCGCGAACACCACGTCTCCCACATAGTCGAACGTCCGCTGTGCGGCGCCGTCAACCACCATGAAGCGCTCGAGCCCGCGTTCCACCTTGTATACAAAGGCGCTGGAATCGGGCGTGAAGGCGAGGTCACTGACGAAGTCGTACCTCGGCCCTTCATCCCCATCAGTCACGACCGCCCACTGGCCATCGTCCCAGATGCTGTGGGTGTAACGGGAGCTGTCGGGGCTGAACACGAAATCGTCCACACCGTCGTGCTCTTCCAGCTCCTCGCCATCGACCACATACCAGGCCATGCTGCCGTCGATGAGACTGTACGCGACGTGGCTGCTGTCTGGACTGAATGTGGCCAGGGAGAGCGTGTCGCCCGGCGGACCCGCTTCACCATCCACTACCACGTGCCACTCGCCGGCGTCCATGACGGCACACGCGATCCGCGCGCCGTTTGGCGAGAACTGCGGCACGCCGACATAGTCGTAGAGCGGAGATTCCGCGCCATCGTGGGCCAGGAACTGCTTGCCGCCGCGCGATCCCATCCAGGCCATGTGTCGGCCGCCAGGGCTAGGGACGAGAGGCGAATGGGGCTGGGACAGGCGCGCGACTTCTTCCCGCCAAACGGTGTATCCGTGGGGGATGCCGGAGGTGTTGCGGACACAGCCGAGGAGTAGCGCCGCGACTCCCGCCAAGAGACCACACGTCATCCGCGCCAGTTTCATCCGACCCCTCCTTCGCGCCATGCTCGACTGGGCATTCCCCTGCAACGAGCTTGCCGCCTGCCTACCACTCCTCGGAGGGGAAGGTGAGGAGGCAGACGGTCCTCCGCGCAACGGCATGGGCCCTCGCATGGAGCGGCAGTGGGAGCAAGTCACCGAGCCTGGCGTGTCGCAGCTAAAGCAGCTCCTACGCGGCGGCTCTGTCGTACGGATCTCCGGCCGTAAGACCCTCCGTGTAGGAGCGGGTTCAGCCGCGACAGATTCATCCCCGATGAGCACTGCCCAGAGCCGCAGGTGGCGAGCGGTTCGCGGAGTCACCATTCCTCGGACGGGAAGGTGAGGAGGCAGACCGTCCTCCGCGCAACGGCATGGGCCCTCGCATGGAGCAGCATTGGGAGCAAGTCGCCGAGCCTGGCGTGTCGCAGCTAAAGCAGCTCCTACACGGCGGCTCTTCCTCACGGATTCAGGACCGTAGAATCTTCCGTGTAG
This sequence comes from uncultured Armatimonadia bacterium, assembly GCA_964555935.1. Classification (GTDB taxonomy): domain Bacteria; phylum Armatimonadota; class Zipacnadia; order Zipacnadales; family VGFC01; genus CAZKUN01. Next base: position 19,819 of record CAZKUN010000111.1, read on the forward strand.
GAGCGGGTTCAGCCGCGACAGATTCATCCCCGATGAGCACTGCCCA
>CAZKUN010000111.1:19964-20429 GCA_964555935.1 uncultured Armatimonadia bacterium
GAGCCGCAGGTGGCGATCGATTCGCGGAGTCACCATTCCTCGGACGGGAAGGTGAGGAGGCAGACGCGGCGGATGGAGCTGCGCTCGGGAAGGGCGGGCCAGGCCGCGCAGCGGAAGCCCTCGCCCTCGGCGCGAGTGGCGTCGGAGGAGGGCCAGGCATCGTAGACTGCGTCGACGGCCGCGCGCTCCTCATCGGAGATGCGGCTGGGGAGATTCATGCCATCGCCCGCGAGCCGGGCGGCGACGTGACCGTTGTCGATGATCGTGCAGGCGGATGGCGTGCAGACCGGAACGCGGCGCGCCGCGGCCTCCCAGCTCACGTCGAATTGCTCGCGGAGGTGGGGGAGGCTCCAGTCGGACTCGCGACCGACTCGCGCGTACCAACCCCGAGGCATGAGCATCTCCGAGGCGCCGACTTGGAAAGCCCACTCGGTCTGATCGGCCAGCCCCCGATCGATCTCAGAC
>CAZKUN010000111.1:20439-27616 GCA_964555935.1 uncultured Armatimonadia bacterium
GCGACGGACCTCGATCTCGAGGATCTCATGGGCGACCGTGAAGCGGAGCCGCTCGCGGGCGACGCCTGAAGGCAGGCCGATGCTCGCGCGTCCGCGGCGGATGGTCCAGCGCGGCGCGCCGTCGGACTCGCGAATGGTGATGTCGAGCGCGGCGGCGATCTCGTACGGGTCGACCGGCGGGCCCTCGAAGTGGTCGAAGGTCAGCGTCTCCGCGAGTTCGAGGATGAGAGCGAGGAGATCGTCCATGGTGGTTTGTGATGGTCGCTGTAGGAGGGGTTTCAACAGGGAAACTCCGCGAGTTTCCGCGACGCCGTGCGGACGGCCGCAGGCAAGAATGCCTGCGCCACGTGACGACATGTCGGGGTTGAAACCCCTCCTAAAACTGCTTACTGCTCGCGGCGTTCGTCCAGGAGGGCGTCGAGCCAGTCGCCGGGCGACCAGCTCATCGCGCCGCGGGCGCCGCGGTCGGGATCGGTTGGATCCGCGTAGCCCTTGAGCGCCTCGAGTTCGTCGGGACGCATCGCGCAGCCGGAGTCGATAAGCTGCTGCAACCCCGGTGGCATCGATGTCTCATCCGGATCGTAGCTGGAGACGCTCGGCCCCGGCTCGTCGACATCCTCGGTGAAGAACCACGCGAGTGGGAAGCCACCGATCTTCGCGATCCTCCGCAGCACCGCGATGGGTGGTTCGTTGCGACCCTTCTCGTAGTTGCGAACTGAACTATCGCTCTTCTTCCCCAAACGCCGCGCCATCTCTGCCTGGTCTAGACCCGCGGCATCTCGTGCCTGACGAATGCGATCTGGAAGTGACATGGCTTCGCGCCAGCCCTTTCGTTGATCAACGTCGGGGTCACGCTACGAACCGCTATACCGTGAGTTTAACTCATGGAGATAGGACTTGACAAGGGCACGGAGCGTGATTATACTGCACGGTTTCACGTGAGTTTAACTCACGCTCGCGATTATCATCACATTCTGGAGGCAGCGGATTGACTGAGGCCGAGATGTGCCTGAGGGTCGACATGAGACGCGCGCTAGACCAACTGAGCAAGCTTGAGCGCAAGGCGGTGCTTCTGATATCCCTAGGTGAGTTGACGGTCCGCGAGGCCGCGGAGACGCTCGGAATCCCACGCAGCAACTGCCATCGGATCCACCGGTCGACGATGCGGAAGCTCCGCCGCCAACTGCAACCTCACAGAGAGCCGTAGAGGGGTCGCAGACAAATAGTTGGGACAGAACGACGGTTTCTTGCGACTAGTACATATGTACGTAGCAACGAAGCGCGGTGGTGATGCCATGACCAAGACCAACTCGACACAACGATCGGGCGAGCAGCGGCAGAGGCAGAAGCGCTCTCCATTTGTCTCAAGAATCGAACATTTGATCGACTGGGCGGAACCGACGGTACTGAAGACGTGCCGCGACGTGTGGCGCGAGACGCACCCGCGGGGGATGGAGTTGGCGGACCTGCACCAAGAGGGACGGATCGCGGTTTTCGAGGCGGCGGAAGCGATCACCGCAGCGCGACGGCCGAGGGCGATGGTGGCGACGGTGGTGCGGCGGCAGGCGTACGATGCGATCCGGGATCTGTCGGGACGCGAGCGTCGAGGCGCGGCGGGTCATGCGAAGCACGCGGCGGCGGGATGAGCGGTGGAATCGGCAACGGGGCACGCGCCCCGTTGCCACGCGGTGGACGGCTCGTCTAGACAGCGTCGATGTCGCCGAGGCCGAAGTGATCGATGTAGGCCTGAGCGGTGGCGGCCATCACGATCGGCACGGACACCAGCACTCCAACACAACAAGCGATGGTGCCGAGGCCGGTTATGATCTGGAAGAGCAATGCCGTCAGCGCGAAGAGCAGAATGTTGCGCTTGAAGACCTCAAAGGATGCGGAGATCGCGTCCATCGGAGAGGCGCCGGTCGCCGCGATGTGCGCGAAGGTGAAGAGCACGGCTCCCTGCAGCAGCGGGGTGAGGATGAAGCGCGCGCCATAGCTCCAGAACATGGAGACCATGTACAGGACGTCATCGCCTCCGGAGACCTGGATCACCATGGAGGGGCCAGACGATACCAGGGCGATGCCCATGCTGGCGAGCGTGATCAGCAACCATGCTACAAACGCCGAGCCGAACCAGCGGAAACCATCGAAGACGTCGCCAGCCTGCACGGCCTGGCCCTGCAGCCGCCGCAAGATCATCATGTAGAGTCCCACGGTGAGCGGCCCGGCGCAGATCCCCACCGAGAAGACACTCAACACGCTGACCATCAACGTGGCCAACATGAACGTGCCGATATCACCGGTCACCGTGTACCAGCCGGCGTTCAACCAGGCACCGATATCAACCTCACCCGTGCCACCCAGGCGCGGCGGCGTGTAGCCGGGCGTATCGGTCATCGGCGGCGCGGGATATCCCACCGGTGGAGGTGGCAGCGGGAGCGGCGGCCCGGGTGGACCTGTCGCCGGCGGCGGCCCAGGTGGTCCAGGTGGCGGACCGGACGGCGGAGGCGGATCAGCCGGCGGCGGCCCCGGAGGTCCCGGGGGCGGTGGCGGTGGAGGCGGCGGTGGAGGGGGAGGCGGGACCGGCGGCTGGGTGTCCAAGTCGGTGCTCCGTTATTTGGATCGGTTGATGGTGGGACCGTATACCCAGTTCGCTGAAAACGCGAGACGGCCTGCCGGGCGAGGCTAAGAGAAGATCCGGTCAATCTGGTCGCGGAACCACACGCCGACCCGTCGCGCCGTCGGCCGCGCGCCGTCGCGAACTACGCGACGCCCCATGGACAGCCCGAGCCCGATCGCGAGACCGTCGGCTAGCCCCGAGACGGCGGATTGCGCGAGCAACAGGCCGAGCCAGAAGAGAAGACCGCCCGGCAAGTCAAAGCCCTCCGATGCGCTGACATAAAAATGCCAGACCGTCCATGGTATTCCCACCAGCCCAAGCACGATGCCGGCGTCTAGCCCGCTCCGGGCTCCCGTCCGAACGGGGCGCGACTCGTCTCTGGTGAGCATCCGTCCCACCCAGTAGCTGAAGCACGCCGCAGTGACGGCGCTGGTGATCCGCCACGGGAGAGATTGCATGAAACGGTCTGCTTGAGGGACGCCCTCGATGATCGCCTGCACATACGTCCAAGCATTGGAGGGCACCATCGCAAGCGCCCCAAGTCCGCCCCCAACAGCCCAGCGCACCGGCCGAGGCCAGTGCTTGGGGGCGAGGCGATCAGCGATCACCAGCCCCAGCCCGAACCGCAGACCGAACCATGCCTGGGTTTCGAACCCGAACCAGGTTCCCGGAAGAAGGTTCCACCCGGTGAGGGGTGACCACGTGAGTGCCGCGATCCCCGACCTCACGGCTGAGAGCAGGAGGCTCGCGATCGTGGTCCAGAGCACGGTGATCCATGGGAGGATCCTCTCCTCATGGACGACGGGTTCGGCGGGTGCATCGGCAATGGGTTCGGCCACAATACAGCCCTCCCCACGTGCACGACCTGGCCTGGAGGAAATGAGCAGACCCGGCGATGTGGGCCCCACCTCGGTCGATCCAATCGCATCCTCGCTCGCCAGTTGCATCACCGGGCCCAATGATGATATTGCAAGGAAGTTGCCACGGCAAGGACGGCCGAGGATCAGTGCATGGCGCGGCAGTGGGCGCGAGTCTCCGAGTCTGGCGTGTCGTGGAAACTCGTTGAGTTTCCCTGCTGAACCCGCTCCTGCACGGAGGCTCTGTCCTACGGCTGTGAGACCGTCCTGTAGGAGCTGCTTTACTCACATTCCAGAAACTGGCGAGGTCCTGGGTTCTGCCGTTGGCTTCATCACCAACCACCCCATGCCCGCTTGCCGCCAACCCCTGTAAGAGGGGCTTTAGCAGGGAAACTCAGCGAGTTTCCACGACGCCGTAGACGCCGGCACCGGCAGAAACAACGGCGTCGGGGCTGAAGCCCCTCTTACAGGGATTGGGTAGATAAGAGCGCGCGGCGATGGATGCGAGGAGTGTTTCTCACCCGCGCATCGACGGGAACATCGCGCAATTCCTGGAATGTGAGTGAAGCCCCGACGCCGTGCGGAAGGCCGCAGGCAGGAATGCCTGCGCCACGTGACGGCATGTCGGGGTTGAAACCCCTCCTACAGTGAAGCGTGAGGATGAACCGATATGACTGAGCCGAAGAAGCGGGACTTGGTGAAGCAAGCGGTGCGGGTGCACTCGGTGCCGGATGGGCCGGATTGGGATGAGGCAGCGAAGATGGTGAAGCTTGATCCCAAGGAACTGGCGGCATATCGGCGGCGGAAGGAGTGGCCGAAGCTCTGCCGCGAGGTCGCGCAGGAACTGCTGGACGAGGCCGTGCCGGTGGCGATCAGAAGACTGGGCGACGCGGCGAAGGCCGACAAGAGTTCATCGGGCGTGACAGCGGCGAAGGCGATCGTCGACATCCATCGCGCGCTGAGTTCCGAGGCGGCCGCTGTGGACGATCCCGAGGTGACGGGTGGTGGAATTGACTTTGCCGAACTCTCCGAGGAAGAACGTGACATCGCGGTCCGGCTGTTCCGCGTCCGACGCTCTGGCGACTCACGATGAAGATCGCAGGGACCTCGCCCAGTACCTGGCGCAGAACGACGAGTTCGACCGCTTCTGCAAGTTGATCGGGTATGAGCCGCACGAGGGTCAGCGGCAGGTGCATCAATGTGACGCGCCCCGGCGAGTGGTGAGGTGGGGGAGGCGCGCGGGCAAGACGCTGATGGCCGCGGTCGAGGCGGCGTTCGTGCTGCTTCAGAATCGCAAGCGTGTGTGGATCGTGGCACCGGACCACGACCTGTCGGGTCGCGTGTGGGATGAGCTGGTGCGGATCTTGTGCGACGAGCTTGGGTTCGAGCCGACGACCCGGAGCGACAGATCGCGGCGATTGGTGTTCGACTGGGGCAGCCGGTGCGAGGGCAAGAGCACGGGTCACGGATCGCAGAAAGGCCTCGTCGGCGCGGCGGTGGATTTCTTGGTGTGGGACGAGGTAGCAAAGAGCCCGGCGGGGATCTGGGAGTTGAGGCTCATGCCGAACCTGGCGGACCGACACGGGCGCGCGCTGCTGATCAGCACGCCCGAGGGCTACAATCACTTCCACGAGCTGTGGAAGCGCGGGCACAACGACGACGTAGCGTGGCGGAGCTTCCACGCGCCCAGCGCGATGAACCCGCACCTGCCGCGCGATGTGATCGAGGAGGCGCGGCGGACGTACTCGCCCGAGGCGTTCGCGCAGGAGTGGGAAGCGAAGTTCACTCACCTCGCGGGTCGGGTCTACACCGAGTTCGAGGAGAGCATCCACGTGCGGCCGCTCCAGCATGACCCCGATCTGCCGCTCGCGTTGGCGTTTGATTTCGGCGTCGAGAATCCGTTCGTCTGCCTGTGGGTGCAATTCACGCCCGAGGACAACCTGCGGGTGATCGACGAGTACGTCCAGCGTGGCGAGACGACACTGACGAACGGCCAGCGGGTGATGGCGCAGCATGAGGAGCGCGGCTATGGTGATGTCTCGTGGGCGGCGGCGGATCCATCGGGCAAGGACGGGCGGCTGACGCTGCGCAAGCACTGCGGGATTCCGACGACGTTTCGGCGCCTCACGGGGCGCGGCGATTCGATGGGTGAGAAGCAAGCAGGCATCGAGCAGATCCGTCGACTGCTTCGCGGCGTTGATGGGCGGATGACCGAGCCGAGGCTCTTCATCGATCCGCGATGCCAAGAGACGATCCGGGAGTTCAATCTCTATCGGTATCCCGAGGCCAAGCAGGAGCGGAACGCATCGGAGGAGCCGGAGAAGGCCAACGATCACTGCATGGACGCCTTGCGGTATGCGGTCGCGGTGTGGCTCGCCCGAGTGCCTGAGCGGGAGCGGCTCAAGATCGCCGCCACCGCCGGGAAGCAGCACCGGACGGGCAAGGAGAAGTTGCTGGAGAGGGCGATGGGGGATGGGATCCTGTAGGAGCCGTTCCAACCCCGAGAGCCGCGAGTCGTCTGTGCCTGCGGGTCGCCTGGCCCGCACGAACAGCCCTCGATCCCAAGCGCGTCGGGCGGGTCAGGCGACCCGCAGGCACGAACGGCAATGGCAACGGCGTCGGGGTTGAAACCCCTCCTACATTGGCGGGCGCCTACCGACGATTCTGTTCGCGATACTCCCACGGTGGGGTTGGGTCGATCCGGGACCAGAGGCCGCGCTTGGCATCGCGGGCGGAGGTTTCGAGATCGCGGAGGGTGGTCGCGTCCGGAGCGTAGCGCTTGTACCACCAAGCGAGGCCGTTCTCGACCAGCGTGGCATTGAGGTGGGTCCCGTCGCTCGTGTAGACATCGGCGACGGTGCGATCGTAACGGTCGATGTCGACCGCCTGGACGAAGACTTTTTGACCGAGGAGCAGCTCTGATGTGAAGGCACGGGCTTCGTCGGCGAAGGGTTGGTCTTTCTCGGGGCAGTCGACGCCGAAGAGGCGGACCATGATCGTCTCGCGACCTCGTTCGACCTCGAACGAGTCGCCGTCGATGACGCGAGTGACGGTGCCAGGCCACTCGGGCTCGATCAGGTCCGGATGGGCCTGCACGGCATGTTGCGGCGGGTAGGTGACGCGAGGGCCCGGCGTCCGGTCGCTCGCCGCGATGAGGTACACCAGAGCGATGATGAGGATCAGGCCGCATCCGATCGCCTGGGAGGCGGGGCTCTGGTTTTTCGGCCGCGGCATCCATGCCATCGTCAACCAGCGTTCGGCTCGGGGAGGGGAAGGTCCTGCCGGGGGGCCGAATGGTCGGATGTCACATCCGACCTCTCCGGATTGGATCGAGGCTAGGCGGGCACGTTACTCCACCTCCTCGGTGTCAGCCTCAGGTTCTCGGGCATAGGCGCGGCTGATGAAGTGGATGGCAATCAGCGCGGGCCCAAGGGCGAGAAAGATGATGCGCAACACGTTCAGCGCGATCCCGAACGGAAAGCCGATTGAGCTGCCCTCGAGCATCGCTCCGCCGAACATGACGTAGTGCGCAACGGAGACCCCGATGCCCATGGCGAGCATGATGATGCCGGCCTTGAGGTTGACGATTGGGTCGGTCTTGCCGCCCTCGATCGGATCGTCGGGCATCTCAAGCTTCGGCGGCTCCATGCCTGACCTCCCCCCATTAACGGTACCACTCACAGTCTCATGGATTCGTTGCCTT
>CAZKUN010000112.1:0-10986 GCA_964555935.1 uncultured Armatimonadia bacterium
GACCAGTGGATTCTTCGGTTACTGGTTCGGATTTGAATCGTGTTGGCTCCCCGCCCCGGGCTCGAACCAGGAACCTGCCGGTTAACAGCCGGACGCTCTACCATTGAGCTAGCGAGGAGCATACCGTCATCGACGGACCCGGATTGTAGCGGAATTGACCCCGTCTGTCAATCCCCCTTGGGCGAGGTTACTCGACCGCCTCGCCGGCCTCGACATTCTCTGCCTCCAGGTCCGCGATCGTGCCCTCCTCGTCGGCGTAAGACTGCTCCATGAGTTCCATGTATTCCTCATGGCGCTCGGTCTTCGTATGCTGCGTCGCGAGGCTTATCACGAAGAACAGAACCGCGTTGACGACGATCGCCAGGAATCCTGGATGGATCGGCAGCGGATCTGTCTCGAAGAACGGGCTCGTCTTGTGATCCCCCAAGAGCAACGTCGCAACGCCACCGATGCAACCCGCCAGCGCGCCGGCCGTCGTGGCGCGCTTCCAGAAGAATGCGCCGATCAGCGGAATCGCCAGGTTGGCCGACCCCGCGTATGCCATGACGCCGAGCGAGACCAAGAGCGTGCCCGAGCCCTTCAGCGAGACCAGGTACGCCACGCCGGTGAACGCGATGACGAAGATCCGGCCGACCCAGACCAGGTGGCTCTGGCTCGCGCCGGGCTTGATGTAGCGCTTGTAGATATCAGACGTCGCCACCGCGCTGCCGGCCAGGAGCTGGGAGTCTGCTGTCGACATTCCCGCCGCGAAGGCCCCGACGATCATCGGGAGCATCAGCGCGGGCCAGTAGAGTTTCAGCATCTCGGGAAGTAGCTGGTCGGGCTTCGCCAGTTCGCCGAACTTGCCGGTGGACAGGGCCGCGTAGGCATACAGGAACGTCGCGAGGTACCCGAGCACGCCGGCGATCGGGACCAGCGCGCCAGTTTGACGCAGCGTCTTGGGGTTCTTGGCCGAGTAGATCCGCATCCACACCCCGGCGTTGCCGAGCGCGATTCCCTGCACGAACCAGAACGACAGCCACCAGGTGGGCCCAAATTGCCCCTTTGGTCCCGGAAGCGTCAGGTGCTCGGGGAGTGACTCCTTGAGTCGCGCGAACATGGGGCCCAGGCCTCCGCCGATTTGGGCGACCGCGCCGATGGCGATGGCCCAGATGATCGTCAGGAAGACGAAGCCCTGAGCGGCATCGGTCCACGCAACGGCGCGCGCGCCGCCGACGATGGTGTAGAGGACGACGACGAGCATCATTAGGCCCGCGCCGACCGCGAAGCTGATCTGTCCGTCGCTCGCGGCCTCGATGAGCAGCCCGCCGCCCTTGATCTGCAGCAGGATGTAGGGGAAGATGAATCCGGCGCTGATGAGCGCGACGACGATCCGCATGGCCTCGCTACCGTAGCGATGGGCGAGCAGATCGGCTGGGGTGACGAAATTCCACTTCTTCCCGCAGAGCCAAATGCGCGTGCCCAGCCACCAGAGCAGCATCCCGCTCATGGTCATCCACAGGACGTGGCAGTAGAATCCCATCCCGTGGGTGTACCAGAACCCGCCGGTCCCCATGAAGAACCACATGGAAAACAGCGTCGCCTCGTAGGTGAAGAAGAGGACGAACAGATTGAAGGACCGATTGGCGACGAAGTAGTCCTCTTCCGTGTCTTCCTTCGACTTCGTCCGGGCAAGCGCGCCGACGCCGAGCACGATGACAGTGTAGATCGACAGCATGAGGATGATCAGCCCAAGTTGGCTCATCACTCACCCTCCTCAAGCGCGGCGATGGGCGAAGGCGGGACTTCTATGATCTGTTCGCGCTCGGGGATCTTCGGGTCAGGCAGGAACCACAGGCCGTAGATCAGGTGGACAATGCCGATCCCGATGCTCCAGAAGAGCATCCAGAAGACGACGAGCGGGAACGGGCCAATCTCGGGCTCGATGGTGTTAACCAACCACAGCACCGGCCAGTTAGTCGCGATGAAGAACGCGGCGTATAGAGCGTAAACGAACCAGGGGCGGCCAGCTTTCATCCCGGGAAATCACTCCTAATCGTTTCGGGGCGGCGGGTGATGCCTGGATGCGACGCCCCGGGTGTCGACGTGAACCGTTTCCCCATCCGGCGAGACTCACCTGCGCGGATGGCGCGGCACAGTTTGATGATGTGAGGCTGTACGTGCCGGCCGAGTAGTCAGGACGCGTCGGGATCGGCGGGCACGAATCTGGTGAGGTCTCGCGAGAGTTGCCACGCGTGCGGATCGTCAATGCCATGCTCCGCCATCAAGTAGCTCGCGAAGTCGTTCAACTCGCGCTCGGCCTGCTCGAACGCTGCGTATAGTCGCCGGACGCGCTCGGCCTGGGCGGGCGTTAGGGCGCGGTCGTCGCTCATAGCGCGTGATCCTCGGTGTCAACCGGAATGTGGGCGATGCGGCGGTCGCCGTTCAGGAATTCGATGTGACCGTCGGTGTAGCGCAGCTTCACCTCGCCCTGCGCGTCAAGTTCGATGCAACTGCCCTCACTGAGCCGGAGAGAGTTCTCCCGCAGGTTGATGCCGACTCCGCACTCGCTCACGACGTCGATGCCCGTATCGGCTTCGCCGCGAAGTCGGATCTGGGTCTCGTAGCCTCCCGCCCCCTCAACCTGCAGGCCCGCGAGGGCCTTGCGCGGACCCAGCGATTGCATTTCGCAGCCGATGATTCCGTTGAATCCATCGTCGCCCTCGTACTGGTTGGCGACCTCGATGTTCACGCCGATGCCCACTCCCCAGTTCTGCGAGAAGACCTCCGAGTGCATGCCCGCGCTCCAGCCGGGGCCGTCCTTGTATAACCTCGCGTAGTAGCCGACCGCGTCGCCGCCTCGGTGCTTCGTGCGAAGCTGGGCATACACCGTCCACGGGAAGCAGTTCTCGCCCTTCTCGTCTTGGATGAGCGATAGCACCTCAACCGTGCCGCCCGTCTCGTGGGCGCCCTCGCGCGCGAACAGAATGGACGTGTCGAGCGGGGGGATCTCCGGTTCGCCGACGATGAAGCGTCGCGGCAGCATGTCAGGCAACGTCTCTTGGGCATCGGCCTCGCGACCCACGAGCGCGCCGAAGACGGGTAGTAGTGCGGTTCGGACGAAGCGTCGGCGTCCTGGTTGCACGGGCTTGCCTCCTATGGCTGTTGGACTTCGTCGAGCACGCTTGTGGCGGCTCTCACGAGCAACTCTCCGGCCTCGGGCGCCAGCTTGCTCGAGCGGGCGAGCCACGTCTCGTAGCCGCCGGCCGGGAAGGCTTTCGGGGTCGGGACGTAGCCGTGACAGCCGTTGGCCAGCTCCGCCACCACCGTATGCTCGAAGGGCGATTGGGCGCGGATTTGCCGGCCAAACTCGGCGAAGATCTCGCCCGGCAAGCTGACCATCGCGAGGTCGCCGATGGCCAGCGCGGCCACTTCCGCATCCACGCCCGGCTCCGACGCGTGCTCGCGGTGAAGTAGCACGTACTCCCGAAGCTTGATGAGTTCCTGATCCTGTGGCGGGACAGCGATGTCCTCTTCGCTCAGTCGCTCCTCAGCCTCGCGGACAAGCTCCGCGGGCACTGTCTTGGTGGGGAGACGAACGGTCGTTGAGGCCGCCTTCAACTCAACATCCTCTGTTGCCTTCGCTACGGAGGCTAGACCGATGGCAAAGCCGGCAATGCCCGTACCGATGCGTTCAAGCCACTCCTCGCCATGGCGGTGCGCGGCGACGTCTTCCACCTTGTCGGGGCCGATGTCGCCACAGGGGCCGTTCATGTAGAGGGCGACGGTGTCCTCGCCATACATCCGCTTCAGCGCGCGTCGGACGCCGCCCGGGTAGTCGGCCGAATAGGACCTCTCGCCGCCGACTACGATGGGGTGGCAGGCGAAGTTCACGCACGTCGCCATGCATCCGCCGTCGGAGTTGTGTACGTGGAAGCCCGCGATCGTGGGGTCGGCTTCATCCTCCGGGCCGATGATATCCGGCGAGCCCTTCGGCGGGTGCATCACGACGCTGCCGTCGCGCATTCGGTAGCGTCTCGGGAAGGCCAGATTAGGCGCCACGCCGTGCCAGGTAGCGATCGATGCGGGTTCCAGCGCGCGGTCCGCCTCAGCCACGGCGGCCGCGATCTCGTTCGTCAGCCTGGCTACGGCCTTGGGATCGATCTCCGTGCCCAGGCCATCCATGACCGGCGGGCCGGTGTGGGTATGCGTGGCCGCAAGGAAGACGTTCTCGGGCGGGATGCCTGTCGCGTTGAGGATGAGGTCGCGCGCGTCAGCTACAAGGGTGTTCTTGAGCGATATCGCGTCGACGCTGACCATCGCGAGGCGCGTGTCGCCCGATTCAAGCACCAAGGCGTTCACCAGCAGCGGGTCGCGGACGTTTTCCGCGTGGCGCCTGAGCCACTGGCCGGGGATGAGGCTCCCTATCTCTGGCGTGATGTCAATCTCACTGGCGCCGGCTCGGAGCATAGCGGTGACCCCTGTTAGTTCTTAGGCTATCGCGTGGGTTCTTCACTCGCTATGTCATGGCCTGCGAGGTTTTTTCTGTTTGGTGCGCAACTCTCTGTATCGACGCTCGTCTGTCTGGTTGTAGTAACCACGCATTTGGGGAGGGAGTCGCGCTTGCCCACCTACACGTATAGCACCCCCACGCACTCCGGCGAGTATCAACTTGTTGCTGAGAGCCTGCCGGCGGCCGTCAAGACGCTCCGGGACGCGGGCATCATGCCGACCAGTGTCGGCGAGCCCCATCCCGACAGCGTCGGCGACGGGCGAATCACCGAGAGCGATCTGTGCGGTTTTGCCCGCCAACTCGCCTCGTTGCTCGAGAGCGGGACGCCGCTAGTTCAGGCCCTTCATCTTCTGGCCAACGAGTCGGAGTCAGACCGGCTACGACGGGCGGTCGCCGGCTTGGCCGCGGAGGTCGCGGACGGCATTCCGCTGAGCGCTGCGATGGGGCGGCGTCCACGCGCCTTCGGGCCGGTTGTGTCGGGTCTCGTCGAGGCTGGAGAGACCGGCGGCAATCTCGAGGAAGCGCTGCGCGCCATCGCCGAGCAACGCGAGGGGTTCGCCAGAATCGCGCGGCAGTCGGTAATGGTGTTGGTCTATCCGACGGCCGTGTTGCTCTTCGGCTTCTGCATGGTGTCGTTTCTGCTGACCTACATCGTGCCGAAGTTCCTATCGCTATTTAGGGAGCTGGGGATCGAGGAGTTCCCGACGCCGACGCTGATCCTGATGCGCGCGAGCGAAGGCTTCCCGTTGTTCTTCCTCGCCCTCGTGGCCACTGGCACTGGGCTTGTCGTGATGTGGATACTGGGACGGAAGAAGACGCGCGGCCGGATCATCATGGATTACTGGCGCCTCGGCGCGCCGATTCTCGGGCGGATCAACCTGAACCTCGCGCTCGCCCGCGTGAGTGGCGCGCTCGGTTTGCTGCTCTCAAGCGGCGTGCCGATCGTCCAAGCACTCCGGTTGGCGGGGGCTGCGGCTGGCAACGGCGTCATCGCGGCGGCTTTCAGGCGCGGCGAGCGGGCGGTCTCGGAGGGACGCTCCCTCGCGGACGGCCTCCGCGAGTCGGGCGTGATACCTGAGAGTTTCACATGGCGGATCGCCGTCGGAGAGTCGGCCGGCACGGTGCCTGACACGCTCAAGCGGATGACGGACTACTACGTTGAGGCGGCGCTGCTCGCCGCGAAGGGCATTCAAGGACTGCTCGAACCCTTCCTGATCATCTTGCTCGGCTTCATCGTCATCTCCGTGGTGGTTGGGCTGTTTATGCCGCTGATATCCATCGTCGGCAGCCTTTCGAGCTGATTCGTCGGAACGCGTGAGAGTCGCAAGGGGGAGATCCGGTTGACTTCCATTGTCGCGACGGGCGAGGTTTTTCATGGGCGCGTGAAAGAGCTTCACGTAGCCCCCGAGGGCCTCGTCCTGACGTCAGGCGGACGGGTTGTGAACGGCGACATCGAAAGCAATTACGCCGACTACACAGAGATCGATACCGCGACCTCGGGCGGCGACAAGGCCTCCTGGTTGCGGATTACGTTCAACGATAATCGCCCCGCATGGCAGGTGTCAGGAATGCAGATACAGCAGGCTGAATGGGCCGAGCAGATGGTGAACGAGGCGGCGCTCGCCGCGCAACAGCGAGACGATCCGATCTACCGCCAGAAGGTCGCGCTCGACACTCTCGGGCAGCACTTGTCCGCGTTTGGCGATCCGGCGGCGCCGCAGGTTGCGCCGTTCATCGACCTGCTGCTCGTGCAGGCGATTCTGCACGGGGCCTCCGACGTGCACATCGATCCCATCGCCAACCAACTGCTCGTGCGGTATCGCATCGACGGCGCGCTGACGGACATCTGCGAGCTGCCGATCTCCATGCGCGAGCGGCTCATCGGGCGGCTTAAAGTCGTCGGCGGGATGATAACGTACCGCAGCGACGTCCCGCAGGAAGGACGTTCGACCGCCGCGATTGACGACCGCGACATCGACGCTCGGATCTCGGTGCTCCCCACGATCCATGGCGAGAAGGCAACCATCCGTCTGTTCGACCCGACGCGCGCGGTGATGCCTCTGGCCGAACTGGGGATGGACGACGAAGCCCTCCAGCTCTTTACCGATGTTATTCTCCGGCCTCAGGGCACCGTGCTTCTGACGGGGCCCGCCGGGGCGGGCAAGACCACCACCCTCTACTCCGCGCTCGCGCATATCCATGGGCAGCGCCGGTCGCTCTCGGCCATCACCACGATCGAGGATCCTGTCGAGCACGATCTCGGAATCGTGACCCAGACCGAGACGGACGAGCGCAACGGGCTGACCTTCGCCGCGGGATTGCGGACCATTCTGCGTCAGGATCCCGAGGTCATAATGATCGGCGAGATCCGCGACGCCGAGACGGGCGGGATCGCCATCCAGGCCGGGCTGACGGGTCACCTGATCCTCAGCACGGTCCACGCCAGATCGGCCGCCGGGGTGTTCGCCCGCTTGATCGACATTGGCGTTGAGCCATTCCTGGTCGCCTCAAGCGTCACCGCCGTCGTTGCGCAGCGCCTGGTGCGCAAGATCTGTCCCGCATGCGCCGGGCCGGTGCAGTTTGATCCGGCGCTGCTTGAGAGTGCCGGCGTCAAAGCCGAAGACGCCGCCGGATGGAGCCTGAAGGCTGGCGGCGGGTGCAGCGCTTGCGGGCAATCGGGGTATTCCGGACGGACCGGCGTCTTCCAGGTGTTGGCCGTCGACGCGCCGCTGCGAGCCTTGGTGATGCAGGGCTTGCCCGCGGCTGAATTGCAGCAGGAGTTGGGGCGCCTGGGCGCGTCGTCCCTTCGAGAGGCTGCTTTGGCGAAGGTCAAAGCGGGCGTCACGACCATCGACGAGGTGCTGCGCGTGCTCGGGTCGGTGGACGCCGATGCGTAGGAGTCACGCGACATGAGGCGCGAGAAACTGCCTGTCGATCACCACGTGAGCCGCCTGGCACAGCGCTACCTGGTCGCCCTCGTCTTCGCGCCGACGGTGCTGATGGTGGTGCTGGGGATCGTGTTCAGGATCGTTGGCGGCCGTGGCGCAAAGGTCGCGGGCGGAGGCTTCATGTGGATCTTCCTGCTGATCGGCTTCCAACTGCTCGCGCTGTTGATTGGGCGGGAGCATCTGCTGGGAGGCGCGAAGATGTCCGCCGATTCACCGCCGGAGCCGCCGAAGCTGGAGCCGGGAATCTTCCATCATGACACGCACAAATAGGCCAGCGGGCCGGACAACCAGGCGGGGCGCCAACCTCACCGCATCGCTCGTGGCGACGGGCGTTGTCGTGGTGGCGCTGCTGATGGTGCTTCAGGGCTACTACCACTGCAGCGAGGCGCTCAAGCGCACGCAGAACCGCTCGCGGGCGCTGATGGTGCTTGAATCCCAGGCCGAGACGATCCGCGCGGCGGGGTTTGGGGCTCTTCCGCCGGTCGGGCAACACGCAATGCCCGCCGAGGCGCTGCAGGGCCTGCCGGGCGCAAGCGGATCGCTGATCGTGAAGGACGGGCCATCGCGCGACATGAGGCTGGTGACGCTGGACCTGCAGTGGCGCGATGGCGACCAGCCGGTGGGCGAATCGGAGATCCTGTTCGCGATGAGCAAGCACGGGCTGGATCCGTGAGAGAGACTGGGCTGAGCGCATGCTGAGCAACCACCGACAACCGGGCGCGCGAGCGGGGTACTCGCTGATCGAGGTGCTTGTGACCATGGCCGTGGCCTCGGTGGCGATCCTCGTGGCCGTCCAGCTCTACGGCCAGACCGAGAAGCTGCTCGGACGCCAGCGCGACGATGCCGCAACGCTCGGGGCAGGCGCCGACCTGCTATCGCTCCTTCGGATGGATGTCCGCGGCGCGTCCGACGTGGGGGAGGGGTCAGACGAATCCCGCCTCGTGCTGGTGGCGGCGGATGGCGCTGAGGTGACCTACGAAGCCACGCCCGAGGCTGTCACGCGGCTCGGTCCTGAATCGCCATTGGCGACCGCTACCGGCTCCGCGACGGTGAGGGCGCGATTTGAGTATCCGGGCGCGGGGTTGGTGCGCGTGAGTTGGGGCGCCAAGCGAGCCGCTCGGTCCGTTACGCTGCACCTGAGGAACCACGGGACATGAGGCGCCTAGCATCGCGGCGAGGAGCGGTCTCGGTAGTAGCGGCGTTGGCGCTCGTGACGCTGATCGCCGTGTCGCTGGCCGCCAGCGTGGCGGTGGTCGCTGCCCACGCGGCTCGCGTGACTCACCAGGAGGACGGCTTGCAGGCGCTGTATCTGGCGGAGATGGGTGTTGAGGAGACGTTGGCGCGCCACGCGTCAGGCGAGACGCCGGAGACGCTCTGGCGAGTGGTGGAACGAGGTCTGGGTCCCGAGGTGCCGGCGGGCGGCGAGGTGTCATCTTCGGACGAGATCGCGCCCGGCGGAGATTCCCGGTTGGCGGTTGGTTCATACGAGGTGACGGCGCGGGGAGGGGGCGGGGCGCTCGTGATTAGCTCGCGAGGGCTGGTCGCCACCCCAGCCGGGAGAAGCGTCGAACGCGAAGTGCGGGTTGAGTGCCGACGCGCCGGCGGGAAGTGGCATGTCGAGAAATGGGAGCGCGTGCCATGAGAGGTCGACGCGGCTTCACCTATCTCGAGCTGCTCATCGTCACGGCGATCATTGCTGTCGTGTGGATGCTGATGGTCCCTGTGCTGGTGAGAGCGCGGAATCGCGCGGACCAGACATCGTGCGCGACCAATCTGCGTAACATCGGGTGGGCGTTGCGGATATACTCTCAGGACCACTCCGGACAGTTCCCGCCCGAGGTGGCGGCTCTGACGCCGCGATATCTCGACGATGTGGAGATCTACCGCTGCCCGTCCGCCGTGGTCGTCGAGGAGCGCTATCCTCAATTGTTCGAGCCCGCGCCGGTGGGCACGGTGGATTACGCGTACGCGCCCGGTCTCGCGATCGATGATCGCCCGGACCTTGAGGTCGCGTGGGACGACGCCGGGCGACATGGAGGCGGGGCAAACGTGCTGTACCTGTCCTCACGGGTGGAGAAGCTTGACCCCATAGACCTGCCGGGCTTGGTAAACGAGGAGGCGCGCCCATGAAGAAGGACGCGGGCCTCCTCAACCGCCGCAAGTCCGGCTTCACGCTGATCGAGGTCATTCTCGTCATGGGGATCATCGCGATTCTGGCAGCGATTCTCTTTCCCGTCTTCGCACGGGCACAGGCCAAGGCGCGCCAGACCTCCTGCCTAGAGAACCTTCGCCAGATCAGCATTGCGCTCAGCCTCTACGCGCGGGATCATGCGGGGTGTTTCCCACCGACTGATGACGACCTGACCCCGCTGCTGGACCGCTACTTGCCGATGGAGGAGAGCCTGTTCTGTCCGTCGGTTGAGGAGAAGGGCTCGGGCCAGCACGCAGACCGGACCATGCCACCGGGCACGGCCTCAACTCACGCCACATTCGACGTCGTGACCGGTGACTACTGGTACGAGGCGGGCCGGTGCGATGACGATGAGCCGTCGACGTTCCTCGCGTGTGACAGCGTGCTCGACCGGCACAACACCGGCGCGAACTGCCTGTTCGTCGATGGGCACGCGAAGTGGATCAACGACAGCAGTTGGGGAGACTTCCTCCCCGCGCCACAGGGCCGGCAGCGCAACGCGGAGTTGAAGGCCAAACGCGGGGTCGGGCCGCCCGTCGCCCAGGGGTGACGCCATGAGACGCCAACGAGGGATGACGCTCGTCGAATTGCTGACAGTCATCGCGATGATCGCCATCCTTGCCTCGATCCTCTTCCCGGTGTTCGCCCGGGCTAGGGAGGGCGCGCGGGCGCACTCGTGCCTCAACAACCAAGTCAACATCATGCTCGCGATGCAGATGTACGCGGGCGACCATGAGGGGCTCTTCCCGCCGCTCGATGATGACCTCGAGCCGCTGACGGCTCGATATCTGCGCCACCCGTTCGTCTTCAGTTGCCCGTCGGGCAGAAACGAAGTACCCATGGGCGCTCCCGCGAACCCGCCCAAGCCGGTGGTGGAAGCCATTTCCGGGCCGGCGACGAGTGGACAGGGAAGCGTAACGTTCACTCAAGGCCCTCCGTCGGGAATGGGAGGCGGGATGGGCACGCCGATGAGCAGCCCTCCGCCAGTGCCACCAGACGTCCTGAAGACCAGTTACTACTACCGGGGTGGACATGGCCCCTCTGAATGGCCATCCGTGCCCGTCACCAGTGACCAAGAACTGATGCACGCGGACCGCGCGACCGTGATGTTCTCTGACGGTCACTCCAGGCGCATGAGTGCCGACGAATGGCGAGAGCATGGCTTCCGGCCAATCAGTGAGGTCTGGCCGCCACCGGGCTCGAACGCCCCTGGAAGCGGGATGCCGGGAATGGGCGGCATGCCGGGAGGTGGGCCATGAAGAAGAACGCCTACCTTCAGTACCACCACGGTCACGGGCTGGGGTCGTCGGAGTTCCTGGGCGTCTGTGGTGTCATATTCGTCATCATGAGCGGCG
>CAZKUN010000112.1:10996-27605 GCA_964555935.1 uncultured Armatimonadia bacterium
TGTTGTCCTACGCCGCCCTGGCGCGAGATCGGTCGCGCGAGGCGGCGTGCGCCAGCAACGTCAGGCAGATCGTGATGGGGATGAACCTGTACGCGCACGACCACGCCGGTCGCTACCCGCCGTCAGGCGACGACATGGTGGGGCCGATCTACCCGTACGTCAACAACCTACAGCTCTTCATCTGCCCGATTGATGCGGACCCGGTTGAGACGCTCTTCTCGTCCTACAGGGAGCCGTCCATGATGGTCCCGTCAAGTGTTGAGCTGAGTTATTTTCTCGTGGGCGGCATGGCCACTGACGACCGCCCCCGCGACGTGCTGGTTGGCGACACGCTGCCGAGGCACCGCGGAGCGGCAAACGCCGCATGTATCGATGGCCGGCTGAGGACGCTCTCGGCCGATGAACTGACAGACGCCCGTTCAAGGAGCGAGACGCCATGATGCGCCCGCGCGACGGATTCACGCTGATCGAACTACTAGTGGTGATAGCCATCATCGCGATTCTCTCGGCGGCGCTGATGCCCGCGCTGTCGTCGGCGAACGATCGCGCCCGCATCACCGAGTGTAAGGCGCGGCTAACCACCATCGGCCTGGCGCTGAAGATGCGTCTCGACGACAAGGGCGCGTATCCCAGCGGGATTCGGCAGCTCTACGAAGAGCGGTATATCACGAACGAGGACGTGCTCTGTTGCACGAAGACGGGCGTCGAGTTCTACTTCTCCAAGCCCTTGGGCGGCGATCCGAAGGCCGTCGTCTGCGCTTGCTGCGATCCCGTCACGGCCGCCGGCGAGCGACCGCACGGCTTCCGCGAGTCGCTGATCTCCCTCGAAGCCGGCGGGGGTCTGCGCGAGGTGAGGAACTGACCCCGCGTCGCGCGGAGGAGATTCCCCATATAGGGCGCACCTATCGTCCATCGACTGATGGGGATCCCAATCGCTGACGCACCCAACATTGAGATCATCTACGGGCAAGCCGGCTCGGGCAAAACCGAGGAGGCGGTCCGTCGCTACGCCGAGTGCGTGAGCGATCACGGCGAGGACGCGGCGTTGCTGATCGTGCCGACGGCGCGGGTCGTCCGGCAGGTCCGCGAGAGGCTCGTTGATGAGGGACGCCCGCCCGGTCTCGTCGACCCGCGCATCTTCACCTTCCCCCAACTTGCCCAGATCATCCTGAACGCGAATCACGAGTGCGCGACGCCCATTGGCGGGGCGATGCAACGCCTCCTGATCGGCGAGGTGATCGACTCCCTCATCGCGGATGGCGAACTCGTCGAGTTGGCCGATGTCGCGCGCCTTCCGGGGTTCGCTGTCGCGCTGATGGAGCTTGTCAGCGATCTGAAGCGCGGCGCTGTTGAGCCGCGACCGTTCTGTCACGCCCTCGCCCAGGCAGGCCTTAACGAAACGTGGCGGGGCGAGATCTCGAAGCTCTACTGCGCGTATCAGTGGATGCTGATTTGCCTCCGATACTTCGATGATGAAGGCGTCTTCTGGTGGGCGCGCGGCGTCTTGCGTGATGGTGGTCGGCGCCCGCTCGAACAGACTCGGCTGATGGTCGTTGATGGCTTCACGGATTTCACCACAACCCAGCTTCAGATGCTGCAACTCCTCGCCGAGGGAATTCCGAGGACGGTCGTGACTCTCGACTACGCTGAGCATGACGAGCGCGAGGGCTTGGCCCAGTGGTTCGGCGACACGGTGGAGCGCGTGAGGGATCATCTCCCGGGCGCGGCGATCCACCCGCTTCCGGGCGGAATCGCGCCGAATGCCCTTGGCCACCTCCGCGGCACCGTGTTCTCGCCGCCCGGCAAGGTCGAGCCGGTGCCGGCGGACGGTCGCGTTCACGTCCTCGACTGCCCGACGCGTTTTCGCGAGGTGCGCGAGGTGCTTCGCCGCGTGAAGGGCCTCTTGGTCGAGGGGCAGGCCTCCCCCGGGGAGATCGCGATCATCTGCCGGAGCGTCTCCGGCCGCGCCGATGCCATCCGTTCGACCGCGGCGCGCATGGGCGTGCCCGTCTATGTCGAGGCAGCCCGGTCGCCAGCCACCAATCCAGCGGTGCGCGCGGTGCTCCAGGCTTACGAGGTGGTCGCGGGCGGCTACCGGCGGGCCGATGTCGTCGACCTGCTGCGATCGAGTTACCTTACTCTCGAGCCCCTCCTCGCTCGCCACCTGACTGCCGACGACGTCGCTTGTGTTGCGGCTGAGGCGCTGGTGCTCGAAGGCCGGCGTCAGTGGGCCGAGCGGCTCTCGGCCCTGGAGGCCCGGCTTCGGGAACGCGAGGAATACCGCGCCTCAATCGACGATGACGGCATGCCCCGCCCGTCCGGCACAGCCGCCGCGCTGGTGGCCGAAGTCTCCGCATCCGTCGCCGCGCTGTTTGACATCCTGCCGGCACATGGCACCGGGCTCACTCGGCTGGAGCGCGTCGCCGAGACCCGCGAGCTGATCGCCGTCACTCGACTTCGCGAGGGCCTGGAGCGGCCGGAGATGCGTCGTCGTGCTTCCGAGGACATTCGGGCGATTGAGCAGCTTGGGTCCGCCCTCGATGCCCTCGAGCATGCCCGTGAAGCACGAGGTCCATCCGGCGGCCTCCCGCCCGGCGAGTACCTCGCGCTCCTTCGCGAAGTGCTTGAGGATCTTGCGGACACGCCCCCGCCACCGTCCGGCGAACGCGTCGCCGTGCTCGACGCTCGACGCGCCCGCCAGCTTCGCTTCAAGCACTGCTTCGTGATGGGCCTGAACGAGGGCGAGTTTCCGCGGCGCCGGCGCGACGAACCGTTCTTCTCGGGTGATGACCTGCGAGCCCTTGAGAGAGCCGGCGTGGACCTCAACCGCCGCCGCACGCCCGAGGGTGAGGAACCCGTGTTGCTCTACGGAGCCATCGGGGCCGCCACCGAACACCTCTGGCTCAGTTTCGCCGCGACGGACGCCTCCGGCAAGGCCCTGCAACGGTCCCACTACGTGGCCGAGATACTGGCCTGCCTGGATGAGACAACGCTCGATCGCCACTCCGTTCCGTTGTCATCGGTGATGCCCGAGTTGGATGACGTGGCCGATGCCCACGAGCTGCTGGACCGCGCGTTCTCGGATCTGTCCGAGTTCGATCCGACACCCATCGGCTACAACCTCCTCACCCGCCTGCCGACCGCTCGCGACCGCGTCTGCGCTGCCGCCCACGGGGCTCGCGTTTTGGGTTGGCGCGAGCCCCGCGCGGCGGCCGGGATCTTTGTTGGGCTCATGGACGACGCTGGAATTGTCGATGAACTCGCTTCCGGCTTCGGCGCCTTGCATCGCTTCAGCGGCACCCAACTGGGCTCTTACGCTGGATGCCCCTTCGCGTTCTACTGCCAGAACGTGCTCAGGCTCGACGAACCAGACGAGCCCTCGCCCCAGGCCGAGCCGCGTGATGATGGCAACGTGCGGCATCGAATCCTGCGCCGCTTCATTGACGAGCGCAAGTCCGCTCGTCCAGACGGCCCCGCCGTGATGGATGGTGAACAGCAGGAAGCGGAGCGACAGATCGCGGACATCGTGGACCGCGAGTATTCGTTCTACGCGGACCGGCGGGGGGTGCCCGATCCCGCCCTGTGGGACGTCGAGCGCCGCCGCGCCCGCGCTGAGTTCCGCAAGTGGATCGAGGTGGAGGTCAGCGCCTTCGGGTGCGAGGTTCCAGTGGAGTGCGAGTATGTGTTCGGCCGCACTGCCGATAGCCCAGTCACGCTCCTCGGGCGCGGCGACATCCTGATCGAGGGCACCATCGACCGCATCAACGCCGTGGGCGAAGGCCGCTTCTCGCTCGTTGACTACAAGCGCGGCGCCGGGCCATCGTGGGCGACCGTCGAAAGCGCCGTCGATCCGCAGTTGCCTATCTACACTCGTGCCGTCACCGTCGTCCCGCCTACCCCCGGACTGGTGACCTGCGCGGGGTGGCACTACGCGCGGGTCCGCGGCAGCGTTGGCGTGAAGTCCTACGGAAAGCGGGGCAACATCATGGAGACGGCCGACGCCGCCTCCGACATCATCGCCGGTTATGTCGACGGCATTCGCGCCGGGAGCTTCGGCTATCTCAGCACCGTGACGTGCATCGACTACTGCCCGTATTCGGATGTCTGCCGACACGATGAGTGGGGCAACCGGGGAAGGAGCGAGGACGCTGACGAGTGAGCGCGCGCCGGACCAGGAAGCCCGCGACCGGGCCATCGAGGGCAGCGACCGGAACCTGCTGATGCAGGCCGGCGCGGGTAGTGGAAAGACCACGACCCTCGTGGCCCGCGTGGCGCGAATCCTCGAATCCGAAGACGCCCAACTCTCGCGCGTGGTCGCCATCACCTTCACCGAGAAGGCCGCCGAGGAGCTGAGGGAGCGCCTCCGCGATCTCTGCGACGGGCGCATCGCCGGCGCGGGTGATCCGGCCTGCCAGGAGCGCTGGCGAACGCATCGTCAGGGGGTCGCCACAGCCCACATCGGCACAATCCACGGCTTCTGTTCCCGCCTGCTGCGGGTGCATGCCCTGCGACTGGGGTTGGACCCGCGTTTCACCGTGCTCGACGAGGCCCAAACATCGCTCAAGCTCGTCGACACGTTGCGCGAGCACGTCCTATCTTGCGTTCGCCAAGCCGACGAGCACGCGACGGCCCTGGTTCAGTCACTCGATCTTGCCCGCACTGTCGACGCGCTCGTGGAGGTTGTTTCGCAGCGCATGAAGCCGGCGCTTGGCAATCTCCCCACCACGCCCGAGGCGGTCCTCGAGGCGTGGGCCCCCGTTCGCGATGCCTACCTGCGGGAGTGTCTCGGCGCCATGTGGGACGACAGCGACCTGCGGCAGGCGCTGGTCACGCTCCGCGAAGTAAGGCCTCTCGACCCCAGCGACAAGCTCGCCCAGTATCAGCAGACCCTCCTCGCGGCGTATGACGCCGTCGTGGCGACCGGAGACCATGCGGATGCGGCGCTCCCGGCGTGGCTGGTGGTCGGAGAATGCGGAATGCCGGGCAACCTCGGCTCCGCGAAGAAGTGGCCGGACGGCGGGCTGGCAACGGTGAAGGATGCCGCCCGGCTGGTGATCGGACGGGTCCGGAAGTTGCAGAGCGCTGTCGACGTCGACGAGGCAGTCGAAGCCAGCGCCGCCGAACTGACCGCCCACTTCTGCGCCGTTATTCCCGGCGCCATCGAAGCCTACACCGCCTCTAAGCGCGCCGAGAGCGCGATCGACTTCGACGACCTCCTGCTCCTCGCCCGCGACCTGCTCCGCGACCACCCGGACGCTCGCGCCATCGAGCAGGCGCGCTTCGAGCACATCCTCGTCGACGAGTTCCAGGACACCGACCCCGTCCAGCGAGAACTCATCTGGTACCTCGCCGAACGCGGAGCCCACGCTCGCGCGCAGGATGATGTCAACCTTACTCCCGGCAAGCTCTTTCTCGTCGGCGACGCCAAACAGTCGATCTACCGTTTCCGAGGCGCGGACGTAAGCGTCTACGACGCCACGCTGCGCGAGTTCAGCGGCGACGACCACGCGGAGGCCCTCTCGCTCACCGCGAACTTCCGCAGCCAAAGTCGTCTGGTCGCCTTCTTCAACGAGTTCTTCGCGAATCCCGCGGCAATGGGGGATGAGCGAGCCGCCCGCAAGCCCTTTGAGGCGACCTATGAGAATCTCGCCGCCACGCGCCCGCCTCCGGAGGCTGGCTCGGAGATCACGTTCCTGACCGGCGTCTACGAGGAATGCAGCACTGATGAGCGTCGCGAGCGCGTTGCGGGCGGGCTTGCCGAGCACATCGCCGAGACCGTTCGCAATGCCACGACCACTGTCTTTGACGACGATGCGAAAGCGTGGCGCGCGCCCCGGTGGGGGGACATCATGTTCCTCGTCCCCACCATGTCGAACGTCCACATCTACGAGCGGGCTCTCCGCGCGCATGGCGTCCCGTACTACGTGGTCTCCGGCAAGGGCTTCTTCAACCGGCCCGAGATCATCGATGTCGTCGCCATTCTGCGAGCCCTCGCCGAGCCGCGCGACGAGGTGGCGCTCGCGCGGGTGCTGCGCTCGCCCATGTTCGGTGTCTCCGACGAGGGGCTCTACTGGCTGGCCTCCGGCGGCGGGGTTGCGACCGGACTTCAGCAATTGGCCGGCGAAATGCCGGCGGAGACGCCTCGTCGCCGGTTGCCCGGGCCTGATCTCGCGTCGGCCCAACGGGCGTCCGATGTGCTGGCCCGACTCCGCGCCGTGCGAGACCGCTTGCCGCTGCCTGATCTGCTGCAGAAGATCCTCGACGAGACCCTCCTGCCGGCTATCGTCGCCACCCGCTTCGACGGCCGACGCGCTTACGCGAACCTCGCCAAGCTGATCGAGATTGCCCGGCAGTATGAGTCGATGGAATCCGCGCCGCTGGGTCGGTTCATCGAGTACATCCAGACGCTCCGGACCCAGGAGATTCGCGAGGGCGAAGCCCCATCCGAGGAGGAGCAGGGCGACGCCGTGACGCTGATGACGATCCACAAATCCAAGGGCCTCCAGCGCCCCATCGTGGTGGTGGCTGATCTCGCGCGCAAGGAGCGAGCGGCCGGCAGGTCGCCGCTGCTCATCCACCCCGACGCCGGGCCCGTCTTGAGGGGCGCCGACAGCGATGGCGCGCGTGGCTGGCCGGCTGTCGGGCGCGTCGCCAAGGATGACGACGACGCGCGTGATCGGGCTGAGCGCCGGCGCCTCCTATACGTGGCCCTCACGCGGGCCAAGGATCGGCTCATCGTCTCGACGCCTATCCCGCCCCGACGGGACTACCGCGGAACGCACGTCGAGATCCTCCTCGATGTATTCGGCGAGGCGCTGGCCGCGTCCGGACCCCTCACCGGTGCGGGCTGGTCAGGCGAGGTGATCTTGGCCGATGACAGTTCAAGCCGGGTCGCTGTCGGTGGGATCGTGTCCACGCTTCTTGAGGAGCACCTCGATCGCATCGCCGAGGCCGAGCCCATCCCCGGAGGCGTGGGGGAGCGCGAGCACGTTCTCCAGCGGCTTCCGCGTGTCAAGCCGGACCTGGCCGGGAAGACCCGCTTCACGGTGACCGAACTGTCAGCGTATCTCGCCTGCCCGCTCCACTACCGGCTGCGATACGTTGAGCAATTCGCATCGTATTCGATCGCTGCCGAGGTAGCGACCGAGGGGAAGCTGAGCGCGTCTGAACGCGGCACGGTTGTCCACCGGGCGCTGCAGCGACTTGGCCGCGGGCCTGTCGTCAACTTGCGGCGGCAGATCGAGGCCGCCATGCGCGAAAGCGGGCTGGCAGGGCACGATCCCGGCGAGGTGGATGAGATCGCGGGGATCATAGAGCGGTTCGCGGCCAGCGATACGTGGCGGTCGATTGAGAGAGCGGCGGAGTTGCGTAGCGAGGTCACCGTCGTGGCCAAGTTTGACAGTGGCATTCTCGAGGGACAGGTCGACGCGCTCTTCGTCGACGACGGCGGCCAGACGCACCTACTCGACTACAAGACCGGCAGAGAAGCCGAGGAGGGGAAGCAGGCCGAGCATAGGTTCCAGGTCGGCGCGTATGCCGCCGCGCTGCAACGCTGCGGCCGCGACTTGCCGACTTCGGTGGCGGTGCATTACCTCAGCGATGATTCGCGGGTGACCGTCGATCCCGTCGAGGGTGCTCGCGACGCAACTGAGAGCGTCGAACAGGCGATGCGGGGAATCCGCACGGCCGAGTTCTCTGAGCCAGAGCGGTGCGATCCAGATTGCCTGTTAGCGTGGGCGTGTGAGCGGCGTCGCGCGTAGCAGTCGAGTGGCACTGGCAGTGATGTTGCACGGGGAGTGGGCATGAAACGACTCTGGTGGTCGGTTGGCATTGTATGCGTGCTGGTGGTTGTCGGCTTCCTGGCGTTTGCCGTCATGCAGGTCCGCCAGGTCAGCCGTTGGTTCCACTACCAACAGGCTTCTCCGACGGTTCGGATTACCTCGCGCAGCTACTCGGAGCCATCCGACAATGGCTTCAGCAACTTGGCGGCGGCCGCCGCCGAGCTGAAGCCCGATCGGTATGCCGTTTCCGACATGCACGCCCTGCCTTGGGATGAGGCCCAGGAGGACGTGCCACGCCTTCTCGACGCCGCCGCCGAGCGCCTTCACCGCGCGCGCGAGGCGATGGCCCGCGACTGCATGCAGCCGTCGATGCAGAGCTACGCTGAGACCCATCCCCATCTCGCCGACTTCCGTGGCCTGACCCGATTGCTCGCCGTCGAGAGCCGTGCCCGCGAGCGGGCTGGTCGATTCGACGAAGCCGGGCAATCATATTCCGATGCGCTCGGATTGGGCGCGGTCGCCGCCCGTAACGGCGGGATGATCCACGTGCTCGTCGATTGTGCAATCGTCGACATAGTCTTCCCGGACCTGTCCCGATGCGTGGGGTCCGGCGGGATGACCACTGGGGGCCTGACAGCAGTGGCGGAAGTCGTGGAGGGGCCGCCTCGGTTTCGGTCTCTCTCCAGGACGCCTGGGCCGCGGAGTGGGACCTCGCCCAGTCGCATCTGACCGGCGTGGAGCAGGGGAGGGAGACCCTCGATGATTCACCGCCACCGGGAAGCCCATCGAAGGTTGATGCCACCACTCTGACCCTCGTGCGGTCGGTCCAGGCCGAGATGAACGACAAGATGGCGCCTGGCATCAAGTACGCGGGGAAACCGTATTGGGAGCGAACGTATGTTGTCCCTGAGTCCGAGACGGTGCTCGGGGGCGCGTTCGTTTCGGACTTCAGCTCAGCGGGGCGGAAGTTGGCCATCCGGGATGCCCAGCTACACGGCGGGCTCGCCCAGGTGGCCGTTGAGCGCTATAGGCTGCGGGAGGGTAGACTGCCTGAGTCGCTGGACGCCTTGGTGCCCGAGTTCCTGGAGAGCGTGCCAACCGATCCGTTCGACGGACAGCCGATGCGGTACGGTGTCGAGGGGGACGGTTACCGTATCCATAGCGTGGGGCCGGATGGCGAGGACGGCGGCGGGGTCGAGCGCATCGACCGTGATACGGACGCTGGAGACATCATCCTATGGCCCTGGGGTCCGGCGCTGAAGCCGAGACGCAGCGGCTGATTCATGGTGCTGGCGAATCCCCCGGCTCGCCCTGGCCCAGATGCCTCGCGATGGACGTGAGCACAATGACCACGACGACGCGAGCTTCATCGTCGATCCCCGGTCCGGCTTGGTGGATGTAGGTCTGCAGCGCTCGCGCACCCGCATGGGCGATGGCTCCCGCCTTGGGGAGATCGAGCACGCGCGTCGCGAGTTCCGTGGCGCGCTCGCCCATGCCCACATGGTCATCTTCCGCCATGGCGTCGCCTATCGCGCGAGCATCCTGCGCCAACTCAGTCCGGGCGTCCGGCGGGACTCCGGGGCCTCGCCGCAGCATCCGGCGCACGCGTTTCATCATCGGCTCGATCATCGCCCCGCGAGCGACGCCCTGACGCGAGGCGAGCTGGTAGAAGTGATTCCGCTCGCCCAGCGCGCGGCAGATGCCGTTGATGATCTGCATCCGGATGACCGGGTTCGCGTACTCGGGAAGGTGGGGGAGAGCGGCGTCGACCACCCGCAGGTCGCCCGCGCGACCCGCCGCATCCACGAGGGCCGGCACGAGCGGACGATCGAACTCGCCGGACAGTCGCTCGATCAGCAAGTCGCGGGCCGCCGGTCCGCCGATCTCGCCCAGTGCAATGGCGGCGCTGCAACGCAGGCGCGCGTCGCCATCGCGCAAGGCCTCGCGAAGCGGATCGATTGCGGCGGCGTCCCCGATTTGGCCCAGCGCCTCGGCAGCCTCCGGACGGATATCCGAGGAACCATCCGTCAGGCGCTTTAGCAATGGCGGCACGGCGTCGCGGACCCGAACGTCACCCAGGCCAAGCGCAGCCTCGTGGCGCACCTCGGGACTGGCATCGTCGAGGCTTTCCGAGAGGCGTCCCACGGCGAGGGGGCTCCGCGATTTCCCCATCCCACGGACGGCGTCGGCCCGCCGACGACCCTCTCTGGACACGTTGTAGAGCACGTAGTTGTAGGCCAGCCCGAAGACATTGCCTCGGAACTTGCTCAGCACGCCGACGACCGTCTCCGCATCCGGCTCCTCGAGGAACTGCACGATCACCACGGGCACGAGGAAGACAGTCGCCGCCAGCAGGAACATGACTTGCGGTGGGGCGAGCGTGATGATGCCTGTTTCGATGGGGAGCGTGCCGAGACGGCCCTTGATGAACCCACCGGCCATCGCCCCGACGAAGGTGCCGATGGCGGTGCCGCCGATTGCCAGGCCAAAGAACATGCTGTTGTCGCGACCCTTGGGCACGGTCCTGTAGAGCAAGGCGCTACCGGCCACCTCAAGCCCGGATAGCGAGAAGCCCGACAGCACGCAGGCGATGGGGATGAGGTATGGCCACGTGCCCTCGCCCGCGACGCCCCAGATGAATGGCACCGCCATCGCGGGGACAATGAGGATGCGCATCATCGGCTTGCACCCGAAACGCTCGGCGAGTGTTCCGATGGCCCGAAAGCCGACGAGCATCGCGATCAGCGCGATGTTCGTGTAGACCGCGATGTGCATGTACGTGAGCTTTAGGTAGTTTAGCATGTAGATGCTATAGAACGGTGACGCGATCGCCATTGCCAGCGCCCATGTCGCCATGAATGCAGCGATGATGCTGAACGAGCGCTGCCGCAGCGGCGCGAGCACCTCGCGGCCATACCCCTGGCGCTCGTCCACTTCCATCGGAGGGAACGCGGTTCGCGACAGAATCCAGTAACCCACGAGGCCCGCGATCCAGCCAGCGAGGTAGAGCACTACAAACCGCGAGAGTCCATCGGTCGCATCGAGCCAGCGGCTGGCGATGAAGATGTAACCCGCCGACACCAGCGTCAGTATGAAGCGCCGGCGGCCGACGTACGTCGCGCGGATCCCCTCGGGGACAACGTTGGCCATCCAGTTCATGAAGATGGGCCAGGAGATGCTGCCGAGCATGTAGCCGATGGTGAGCAGCACGGCAGATGCGGTGAACCGCCATTCGTCCGGTAGGTAGATGCACAGTATGACCGAGGAAGCCGCGGTGAAATCAGCAACGCCGATCCAACTGCAGAACTTGCGCTTGTCCCCGACGCGCCGCGTCCAGTACGCGCTGATCGGCTGGCCGAGTCGCATCAGACCCGTTAGCGCGGCCAGGAACGCGATCTGCGATTCCGTGACCCCCAGAGACAGGGCGAACCCCGTGAACACCGTGCTCCCCACCAGCACGTTCGGCAGGTAGATGCCAAACAGTCCGCCAATGATGATGAAGTGGCGGAGGGCGTGGGCTGTCTTTTGTTGCGACAGTGGCTGGGCCATCGGTGCTTGGCCAATCGGCGGCGCGCTGAGCGGGAATGGACGCGACATTCCTCGGGAACAGCAGCGTTACCTGGATCAGTGGGCTGGGGATTTTGCTTATGTTGGGCGGGCGTGTCAGGGGACGCCGCCGCCGGGGCGCGCGCCGCCGCTAGTTGAGCCGACGCCGGAACCTCGAAGTGCCCGCGGACGTCAGAGGGGATGTTGCGCGTTCGCGCGCGCGGCAGACAGGTCAACCCGACGTTGATCGCGAACTGGTGGAGGGCGCCTCGCCGATAGCACGGCGCCGGCCTGTCATCACGTCGATGAAGACACCACATGATTGCGTGGGGTGAGCATGAACTCAGAGCAGCAGCAACCGACCCAATCGTCCGGGACATCGTTGTTCGCGGATCTACCCAGAGAAGAACTGGCAACGCTCGTCAGCACGTTCCGTCGAGAGAACTTCCGCAAGGGAGATAAGCTCGTTGAGACGGGCGACCCGGGTGGGTCCGTGTTCATTATCGAGAGCGGCCAAGTGCGAATTAGCCTCGAGGGTGGAGACGGGCGAGAAGTCACGCTGGCGCATCTGAACGCCGGCGACTGTTTCGGTGAAATGTCCATGCTCGACGGCGAGCCTCGAAGCGCCGCGGCCACGGCGACTGAGGATACGTCGGTGCTCGTGGGCACGCGGGACGACTTCATGCGGAGCCTCGAGGCGAACCCGCGGATCGCGATGAGCCTGCTGGTCATGATGAGCGCCAGGCTTCGGTCGGCGAACGAGATCATCGAGAGTCTCTCTTTCCTCGACGTCCAGGGCCGCGTCGCCAGGATGCTGCTGGATGAGGCGGAGAAGAAGGGCACGGAGGTGCCGGAGGGAGTTGCGGTCCCGCTCCCGTACACGCGTCAGGAAATGGCGAACATGGTCAGCACCTCGCGAGAGACGCTGACGCGCGTGTTAAAGAACTTCGAGCGGCTCAAGTACCTCCGTCTGATGCGCCGCAAGGCCATCATCCTAAACAAGCCGCGCCTCGCCCTGAAGGTACAGTAGGCGGCGGGATCGACTCAGACACGGAAACGGCCGAGCCTCCAAGGCTCGGCCGTTGTTGTTTCTCGGGGGCGGCGGGTCGCTAGCTGAAGACGGGATCTGAGTTGTCACTCGCCTTCGCCGCCATGAGCATCCCGCGAGCTTCCTTGATGAGACTAGCGGACGTTACGGGCTCGTCTTCGTCTGTCCTCGGCACGCTCACGCCACCCATATTCGCCGAGATCGAGAGTGGCTCTTCTCCGGCGCGCGCGACGGGCGCAAAGGCACGGACGCCCGAGATGATTCGGTCGACGCCTATGAGGACCTCATCCTTTGGTCCCTCCAACAGCATCGCGAATCTGGCTCCGGCCCAGTGCGCGACGAAGTCCCCGCCCCTCACGACGCGCTCCAGCAACTTGCCGACCTGAGCGATGAGCGCATCCGCGGCGAGCGGCCCGTAATCGTTGTTGATGGGCCAGAGACCCTCAACGTCAAGGAACGCCAGGCAGAACGTCGATTCATATCGCGTCGCCCGATCGATTTCCTGCTCCAGGCGGATCAGGAGCGCCGCCGCCGTTCCTTGTCCCGTGAGCTGATCCACGAGCGCGATCTCCTGAGCATGCTCCATCAGCGGCCTGGGTGATGCGACCGTTTCGCCGAGGGATGCCTCGCGTGTGGAGTCGTCATCCTCGGCGGGCGCGGCACCGGCGTTCGCCTTGGAGAGCTGCTCCGTGAAGCGGTCCATCACTTGCTTGACGGGGTTGCGGATGAATCGGAACCGGCGATCGAGGACATACGTGCCAAGCACGGCGGCGCGATCGCCCACGTCGCTCAGGACGGGGACGTGCCAGTGGCCCCGCTCCTCGTCCAAGCGTGGCTCTCCCGTGCGGAGCATCTCACTGACGTTCTCGTGAATGTAGCCTGTGACTTTCTCTCTCGCGTCCACCGATTGGACCTCCCACACAGTTCGTCCTGGCCGCCAGACTGACTCCCCATTTCGCCGCGTGATCGGGGAAGGCCTTCGTGTCGGGCCGCGGCCGGGGGGCTAATTGCCTCGCTTGTTCGCGTGTCGCGGGCTTGTCCCCTGCTCGGCCTCTATCGGTAGCTCCAGCCCGAATGGGCCCGATATCGCGCTGTCGGCGGCAATCTAATGATTGGGAGTATCCCAGAGTGTGGTATATGTTCCGTAACGGAGTGTTGTCGCGAATGTAACTAAGAGCGCTTCAATCGCTCGCCATGGGCAAGCCTCTGCAGGAAGATCGCGCGCGGGAAGCGAACATAACCCAGTTGGTGTTCCTTCCTTACACGGCGCAACGAGCCCTGATCGAGACGGTATTATACTCTGAGCCAAAGGTGAGGTGAGTGGCGTTGAAACGAAGAGGATTCACGCTAATCGAGCTACTGGTGGTCATCGCGATCATCGCCATACTGGCCGCAATCCTGTTTCCGGTTTTTGCCCGGGCCCGCGAGAAGGCCCGGCAGACGAGCTGTCTGAGTAACGTCAAGCAGATTACGCTTGCCGCGCTGATGTACAGCGGAGACTACGGCGAAGGCCAGATGATGGTCTGGGTCTACAATGGGACCTACTGGGCGACTTGGTGCGAGATCATCAACCCCTACGTCAAGAACTCGCAGGCTTTCAGGTGCCCGAGCGGTGCGGAGACGCCAGCGGGCTACGGCTATGGTGGGTCGGCCAATCAGATCGCCACTGACTACTGCTGGCCGAGCTGGATCACCTACAGCTACTGGAATTGGTGGGGCACGATCATGTTCGCGGGCTTCCCGGTCCCGGGCGGCACGGCGCAAGTGAATCCGTGGGACTACTCGAACTCGATGACGTTGTCCAAGAACGTGGCCGATGCCGCTTGGTTGGTGCCGGGATTTGTCGCCACCTACTCCGGCTATGGCGAGTTCGGCTCCGCGGCCACGACGCAGTTCAACCCGACCTACGACAACAAGATGATCTGGCGCCATAACGACGGTGAGAACATCGGCTTCTGCGATGGTCACGCCAAGTGGGTCTCTGGGCAGGACTTCAACACCAACTCGAGCGCCCGCACAACCGGCAACTACGCCGGCTATCCATGCAGCCCGTTCATGCACCACGGAGACTAGAGACTTACGGTTGTGGAGAATACCAGTACGGTCTCGCCCGGACGTTCCATGCCGGGCGGGGCCGTGAGATCCATCATGCGAGGGGCCATCGTACATGAATACGAAAATGGTCGTGGTCGTTGTTGTCTGCGTGTTGGCGGTAGCCGTCGCGGTCTACATGGGGGTCAAGTCGTTCTCGACGGATGCGGACACCGGTGCGGGGGCGACTGACTCAGCCGCCGCGGCCGGCGAGGGAGGCACGGAGGCAGAAGGTGCCAGCAGCTCCTCTGAAGAGATGCCGGCGCCGGATGGGTGGACGCCGGACAAGAAGTAGCACCCCAGTGCGGAGATCCTGGCCCGGACAATGAGATTTCTATTTCTGGCATGTGATTTTCCCCCGGGGTTCGGGGGCATTCAGAAGCTGTCTTACGGGCTATGCCAGGCCCTCCAGCAGAGCGGGCATGACGTGACCGTCATCGCCTCCGCACAGCGTGGCGATGATGAGTTTGACGCCCGCTCCGGACTGAAGACAGTTCGGCGACCTATCAACGGCATGCTACGCGGCGCCCTCGCTGTCGGGGGCGCCGTTTGCCGCGTGGTCCGCGAGACGCGGCCCGATGTCGTCGTGGCCACGAAATGGGCGCCCGAGGGTCCGGGTTACATGCGAGCGGGCATCCGCGGGCGCGTTCCCCTGGTGCTGATGGGGCATGGCCGCGAGTTCTTGCCCGAATCGCACCGACCAATCCGCGCGTGCGTCCAACGCGCCGTTGTCCGCGCCGCGTCCGGCGCCGTGGTCAACAGCCACTACACGATGTCGCAAATGGTCGCCTCGGGCATGCCCCAGGATCGCGTCCGCGTGGTTCACCCGGGCGTCGACCCAGATGAGTTCACTGCGTCGCCCGATCTCAACGCGGCTCGGCAGCGGATGTCATGGCCAGACGGCCCGACCCTTCTCTCGATTGGGCGACTCATTGAACGCAAGGGTGTCGACACCGTAATCAGCGCTCTGCCGATCATTCACAAGTCTCTGCCGGACGCGCATCATGTGATCATCGGCAGCGGCCCCCACGAGGACTCCTTGCGGGCACTCGCCTCGGAGATCGGTGTCGACGACCACGTGCACTTCCTCGGCGCTGTCGGCGATGAGCAGAAATCCGCCGCCGTCCAGCTCTGCAGCGCCTTTGTCATGCCAAGCCGGGATATCCCCACCGCGCCGCCCGAGGGCTTTGGCATCGTCTACCTTGAGGCCAATCTCTGTGGGAAACCCGTGATCGCAGCCCGCACAGGTGGGGTGGAGGACGCGGTCGAGCATGGAGTGAACGGGTTGCTGATCGAACCGGGCAGCCCAGAGCAGGTGGCCGCGGCGGCTGTTGCGCTCTTGGGCGACGCGGATGCCGCCGGCGCAATGGGCGAGCGCGGCCGGGAACGCGCGCTCGAGCGGTTCGCGTGGCCGGTGATCGCGCCACAGTTCGCCGGGGCCGTCAGCAGCATCCTGGCGTCGGGTGGCACTGAGCCCCAAACCGCTTGACTTCCCCTGTCGGAATCGCTATGATAGACGCTCGCGCGCGCCAGGAAGCTGTCGCGCGCGCACTTTCTTTCACCCAGGCAAAGGACGTATACCATGTATGCAATCGTGAAAACCGGTGGTCGACAGATGCGGGTCGCCCCCAACACAACAGTCAAGGTCGATCGTCTCCCCAACGTCGTGGGAGACTCGATCGAATTCGACCAAGTCCTGGCCCTACATGACGGCACCGAGTTCACTCTCGGCAAGCCGGTTGTCGAGGGCGCGAAGGTCATCGGCCGCGTTGTCTCGCAGGGCAGGGATCCCAAGATCCGCGTGCGCACGTTCCGTGCAAAGAAGCGCACCAAGCGTTCCTTGGGGCACCGTCAGGACCACACGATGGTCCAGATCCTCGAGATCTCAGCAGGCTGATGGCGCCGGACCAGCAGTAGGTCTGCCGCAGAGCAACTGAAACACGCGACCGCCCGCGCCCTGGCGCCTGGCGGCACAGATGAGGTAGAACTCATGGCACACAAAAAAGGGATGGGCAGCTCTAAGAACGGGCGCGATAGCCAGGCGAAACGCCGTGGTGTCAAGCGGTATGACGGCCAGGAAGTCCTGGCCGGCAACATCCTCATCCGCCAGTGCGGGACGCGCTACATAGCTGGCACGAATGTC
>CAZKUN010000113.1:0-27460 GCA_964555935.1 uncultured Armatimonadia bacterium
TGGGCAGCGCGGTGATCCTGGCACCCTCGAAGCCCTCCATCTCATCTCCCACAATGCGGCACGCCATCGGCAGGTTCACGGCCCAACTGGGTGCGAACTTGGCACTGGAGGGCGAGCCGTTATCCCGCTCGGCCGGGGCCACGTAGATCCAGGCGTTGCGATACGGCGCGGGCGCGGTGTCGTCCTTCGTGCGGCCAATGACTGTCAGCACCGTCCTCGCCTGGCCTCGCTTCGCCTCGATCAGGAAACTGCCGTCGTCCTGCCGCAGAGACTCGCCGGTCTCCTTGTCCAGAACATCGATGAGCGTCTTCCCCTCGTCCGTCCACGGACCGTTGTTCACGTGGCACGCCAGACAGTTCTCGCTCCGCCCCAGGATGCCGACGGCCGGAGGATAGGCAGAGGCCGGGACTGCCAGGGCGACTGCGGCAACCACCACTGCCACTCCGATGTACTTGTCGACACTCGCTCTCATCTTCTTGTCTCCTCCCGTGGAACGATCGTCTCGCCGTCAGGTGTGGCTGGAAACTCCCTTGCATCATGCCCACATGGGTGGCAAAAGTCAAATGCACCCCTATGCGGAGCAGCTTCTCGCGGGGCGGCGAGGGAAGGGCCTGCATCCCCTCACGACTGACGACCCCACATCTCCGTTCCCGGCTTCCGCGAGAAGATGTGCAGGGCTCCGCAGTTCATGTAGTGAAGTCCCGTGGCGTGCGCGTAGCGATTCAGCGAGCATCACCGGCAGCACCGCTCGCGGAAGGGCAGTGGCATGAGGGATCTGATCAGGACGTGCATGGCGGCGTCACTGCTGATAGGACCCGCGCTGCTCGGAAGCGCGGCCCCGCTGCCGGAGTTCTTCTCGTCGGATCCAGCGCACGATCGCCTGCTGAACGATCTGTTCATCCGTCATCTGCGAATCGACGTATCGGACACGAGCCTTAAGAAGGCGCCAGGCGTCCCTGTGCCGACCTTCGCCACCTGCACGCTATGGCGCGATTGGGAAGTGGACGACACGCTGTGGTACGACGCGACGTTGGCGAACTTCCCCAACGAAGACCGCCTCGCGTGTTTCCGAGGAATGCTCGAGACGATCCCGGTGGATCGATTCGGCTACGTCTTCAGCGCGCACGATGGTCCCGAGCCGCCGCTGGTGGGGCCGCAGTTCTACTTCGGCATGGGGTGGCCGTTCCCCGAGTACGTGCTGGCGCTCGGCAGCAAATCGGCGGGATGGGAGTGGAACGGTTCGGGTCCCGACGGGTGGACCTTCGAGAACGCGGACACAGAGGTGAAGGACGGCTATCTGCATGTCCGAGCGTCCGGAGCCCGTCCGCGACTGACGTCTCCCGCGTTCTCGGCGAACTGGTTCCACGCGCCGTTCGTGATGCTCGACATCGCCTACGATGAACTGGACGACACCGTCGACAAAGCCGACCGCGTCTTTACGCTTCGATGGACCACCGACGAGGAACCGAAATTCTCAGACGAGCGATCCGCCCGCTCCGACACTTGGCCTGTGATTCCCGTCGATGAGGTGACGGAGGGCTTCGCGCGGCGTCTGTGGTTACCCATGTACTTGCATCCGGAATGGCGTGGCAAGACCATCACCCGCGTTCGGATCGAGCCGCTGTCGGGTGAGGCGCCGCACTCGGTCGCCCTTCGGCTGAATACGGTGCGCCTGGGCTACGACACCCGTCACGCGGTCAACAACCCCATTTACGTGCGGGCGTGTGCGCGGAAGTTCTTCTGGGATGGTGACGCCGAGTGGCTGGCGCGGGAACTCCCACGGATGCGCGTGGCGATGGAATTCATGCTGACACACATGCAGGCCCGCGAACTGGGCTTGCTCGACCAGTCATTCTTCGTTGGCCATGACGGACTGGGCTGGGAAACACCCACGAAGCGACGCATCGGACACGGCATCGGCAGCAACTACTTCGACATCATGCCGATGGGGCCGCGGGACCTGCAGAGCAATGTCATGTATCTGGAGGCAGTGAGGGCGATGGCGAGCGTGGAGGCCTATGTTGAGGCCCATCCGGAGGTGGACTCACCCAGGCCGACGGTCACGACGCCGGACGCCGAGGGTATAGTGACTTGCTCTGAGACCGCAGCCTCGCTGCGGGCCTTGGCGGAGCGGTCTCGGAAGGCCATCCACCGGGAGTTTTGGGACCCGCGGACCCGACGGTACGGCGGCTGGCGAGACGTAAACGACGCTCTCCACGACTACGGGTACACGCATTTCAACATGGAGGCGATGGCGGCGGGAGTGCCAGGCGCCGACGCCGCGCGGTCGATCCTGAGCTGGCTTGACGGATCGCGCGAGGTCGAGGGCGACACGTCCGTCGGGGACGACATCTACCACTGGGAGTTCGCCGCGCGCCTCTCGACAAGACACAACATCCTCGAC
Source organism: uncultured Armatimonadia bacterium (assembly GCA_964555935.1). Classification (GTDB taxonomy): domain Bacteria; phylum Armatimonadota; class Zipacnadia; order Zipacnadales; family VGFC01; genus CAZKUN01. Next base: position 2,405 of record CAZKUN010000113.1, read on the forward strand.
TGGGGCTGGGGGCACGCTCGGCCCGCCGCCGAAGGCCAGGAGGGCGACGAGTATAACCAGACGGTGGGAAGCCTGGGGGCGCCCTTCCTGTGGGGCGGCCAAGTGCAGGATGGAGGCGCGTCGCTGTTCACGACGTTCTTCGACGTGAAGGGGCGCCTTCACTACGGCGACAGGGAGGGGGCTTGGCGCGTCTGGCGGAGGATGCTGGACCACCACGAGAAGGTGCTGGGCCATGGCGGCCAGGGCCACCGGTTCTATCGCGACTACTACGCCGCCGATCCATCGAGGGGCACCTTGCAGGGCGGCGGGCCTCCGGGCGGACTGGGTTTGGACGAGGAATTCGTCGAGAGCCTGCTGACGCCCACCGCGTGGGTGACTGCCTGGCTGGGTGTCGCCGCGCCGGAAGCCGGGGTGATCGAGATCGCTCCCACGCTCCCGGCGGAGCTGAGCGAGATGGGCGTGCGGAGCGTGATCTACCGGCGCAATCGCCTGGACATCCGCGTCGAGCGCGACGTTATCGACCTGACCGGTTCTGACATCCCCTCGCCGGAGGCCGGCCAGCTGCGCCTGGTCTTCAGCGGCGCGTCCGGAGCAGGTGCGACCGTGCTAAGCAACGGACGCCCCGCCGGCGGGACGCTCACGCGGACGGATCAGGGCATCAGCCTCGTAACCGATCTGTCCGCCCGGCGCTTCCAGTTGGCTCGCACAAGGGGTGGCTGAGATGCCCCGCCGGCGCGTGCCGCAACACATCCGCACCAGGTATTTTGATGCGGGATGGCGAAGTTGAAACCAACGCGCCGCGAGAACCGTCCGTATTACTATGGATGCCTCGTTGGTCAGACCTGTAGGGTTGGGGCGCGCAGCAACGACGACATAGCGGGCGGAACGAGGGGTTCCGGCACGCGGACTACATTACTGGGGATGGGAAGTGAAGCGCGATGCTTGATTACCTCCAGACGGCGATACTGAAACTCATGGGGGAACAGCCCCTCATGATGGGGCTGTGGGTCGGATTTGCCTCGATGTTGATCCTACTGCGAGCCCGCGTCCATCGGTTCCGCAAGATGGGCGAGTTCCGCCTCTTTGGCACCTCCGCAATCATGGGGGTAACGATACCCCTGGCAACGTGGGCCATGGCTAGGTTCATCGTGACCCAACTGCACGGTCCCGTGGGGCAGGTCATCCTGGTTTTGACCGTGCCCGTGATCATCATCCTTGTGTTCGTGCTGACCGTCACGCTGGTGCAGAAGTTCATCGGCGCCGACGCGGAGACGGCGATGCAATTATCGTGGCCGATCACGCTAGTCACGTATGTCGTTCCGCTCGCGCTGTGCTTCTTGCTCTCGCTCTTCCAGGACAGGTGGCTGGCGACCGGCGAGACTACGTACTACTGAGGGCGAGCGTGGATATGCACCGGCGAGGGCGCCGGTGCTACGCGATCGTGAGAGCGTTGACAGAACGACGACTCGTCTACAGAGCCGTGGACTCCCCCCGCTGGGCCGCGTCGCGGATCTTCAGGCAGATCTCGCTCATCCGAAAAGCGTCCACCTGCGAGACGCCGAACGGCTCGCCGCTCTGAAGCGCCCCCACGTACTGCACGAACATCTGCTCCGTCTTGGGTAGAGGCAGCTCCTCGGGCCCCACCTCCTCCATAATCAGCGTGACCGTCTTGCCGCGGGTGGCCTCGATGACGCCCTCGCTCCCGGCGATGCGTAGGCGATCATCGCCGTGTGTCGGAGCCGCTGCCGGCCGGCAGTAATCGAGGCGCGCCGACGCGGAGCCGCCATTGTCAAGTCTCAGCGCTACCGATGCGTTGTCTTCCATGTCGCGGATGTCGGGGTGACCCGTGTTGCCCTGGTAGGCCATCGCGCTCGTGAACTCGCGCCCGGTGGTCCAGCGGATGAGGTCGAGCGCATGAATCCCGATGAACGGGATGATCCCGCTGAATGTATCGTTGCTGCGCTGCCACTCGGGGCGGTTTCCGAGCCGATACGACTTCTGCATCGTCGCCAGCACCACTTCGCCGATCTTGCCGGCGCGGATCGTGTCGTGAATGAGACGATAGGCCGGCTCAAAGCGCATGGTGAGGAGCATCGAGAGACGCACGTCGGCGGCCTCAACGGCGGCGCGGATGGCATCCAGTTGGTCGAGGGTCATCGCCAGAGGTTTTTCGCTCAGGATATGGCATCCCGCCTCGGCACACGCGATGAGTTGCGCGGCGCGGGGACCATCGGCATCGGCGACGCCGACGATGTCGAGGTCATTCTCCGCGAGCATGTCGCGCCACTCGGCGTAGCGCTTCGTCTCCTCATCGGCCGAAGCCCACTTCGGCACTCCCTCCAACGCGCCCGCGTTGTCTTCAGCAACCGCCGCGAGACGGACGTCGTCCATCGCCTGGATTCCGCCGAGGATGGTGCCCTGGTGACCCTTCAGCCCGATGATCCCAACGTTTAGCATGGCAGAACCCCTCGCCCGATCTGATTGCCCAGCATCAGCGTCCGGCTTCCCCGGCGCCGATGTGTCTTCCTCCGCAGGGACGATCATCCGCGTGGCGAATGCTCTCCATCCGAGGTGAGACCGATATGAGATGGATACCGCTCCTCCTGAGTGGCGCGCTGGCGGCCCACGCAGACATTCCCCAGGCCACGTTCCATCTGTCCTTCGATGACGGTCTGACGCCGGAGATCGGCGCGGCCGGAGCGGAGGCGACCGTGGAAGGGGATGTGAGCTTCGTCGAGGGACGCGAGGGGGATGCGCTCTTCGTTCCGGAGGGCTCCCAAGTTTCGTTCCCGACGGAGGGGCACATCAACGCACGCGAGGGCACGGTAGCGCTCTGGGTCAAGCGCTCGCCGCCGGAAGGCCGCCCCCAGTTCGCGCGCCTATTCGACATGACCAGTGACGCCGATCCGCGGAACGCCCTTTGGCTGATCTACCCGAATCACACGCTGATGTACGGAGCCGTGTGGGCGGATGGCGAGAACCACATTCCGTGGCCGATGGGAGACGCATCCGTGCGCGAAGATGAGTGGCAGCACCTGGCGATCACGTGGGGGCCGAGCGGCGCGACGTTCTATGTGAACGGCGTGACGCTGACGGCGACCAGCGAGATGCCCGAACTCACCGACGTCGCGGAGCAGTTCTATATTGCCGGCGAGAAAGACAATATCTACGCCGCCTGCGCGCCGATTGATGAGTTCTACATCTTCGACAGCGAGCTGCGGAGCCACGAGCTGTTTGAGTTGGCGGGACGGGCCCCGGCCCACGACCTCACGGCCCAGAACTGGATCCGGAATCCGTCGTTTGAGATCGGGCTGAGGCCCTGGCAGACACGCCTGTGGGCGGCGGCGGGCAGCGAAGTGCGCATCGACGACTCCGAGGCGCATGGCGGCACGCGCTCGCTGCTAATCGATCGCACGGCGGACGCGGCCGAGTGGTGGGGTACGGTGTGGCTATTTGGTCCGTGGCTGCACCTGCAGCGACGCGAGGAAGTGACGCTCTCCGCCTGGGTCAAGACGGACCAGCCGGGCGTGCAGGTGCAAATGGGCGTCCAACGCGGCGCTGAGGGTCGAGCCGTTCAGAGCCCCGCTCCCATCGCGACCTACGAGACCTTCAACGTCGGGACCGAGTGGCAGCAGGTCACGCTGACCCAAGAGCTGCCGATCAGCTACAAGGACGGCTATCGCCCGAGAATCACGGTGACGGGCAAGCAGTGCAAGGTGTGGATCGATGACGTGCGGATGGCTCTGTCGAGCACCGACTTGGTCGGCGATCCGCCGACGGAGATCGGCCTGTCTTCCGCCGACGAGACAACGACCCATGGCATCGGTAGCGAGGCAAGCGTGCTGGTGCATGTGTGGCCTCCGGAGGGAGACGAGGAAGACCACCCCGCCAGCGTGGTCGTTACCGATCCAACGGGGGCGATCATTGCCGAGACGGACGTGCGGGCGAAGTATGGCGAGGCGACGTCCGTTCCCTCATTCACTGCCGCGCGCCCCGGGCACTACACGGTGACGGCCACGGCGGGCGAGTTGAGCGATTCGCTGACCATAGCCGCGATACGCGACCACGCAGGCACGCCTGCGCCAAAGACAAGCCCATTCGGCGCGCATGGAGGCGGACACGAGGCCGCCCGCCGCGTCGGTCTAAGCCAGTACCGCGATGTGAGCGGACTGACGTGGCGATGGATCGAGCGGAAGGATGGCGAGTGGCTGACAGACGGACGCCAGGACGCCTACGCGGAACGCGGCGAACTCGGATTCAGCAACTGCGGGACGATCGCCGACGCTCCCGAGTGGGCGGCGCGTGAGGGTGGCGGACTCATCCCGGCGGATCTCGACCGCTGGCGTGGATATGTCCGGCGGATCATCACTGAGTTCAAGCCCCGGATGGATATCTGGGAAGTGTGGAACGAGCCCGACCTGAAGGGCATCTTTCAGGAGCAACCGGAGTTGTACGTGGAGCTGCTGAAGATCGCCCGCGAAGTGCAGCAGGAGGTCCATCCGGAGGCGCAGCTCGCCGGTCTCTGCGCGGCGGGAATAACGGACCGCGCCTTCGAGTGGATGGAAAGCGTCATGGAACTCGGAGCCATGGACCACATGGACATCCTGGCGTGGCATCCCTACTACCACGACCTCCCGGAGAAGGGCTACGCGGAGAGCCTGGACCGGATCAACGAGTTGATGGACAAGTACGGCGGACGCAAGCCGATGATCTTCACCGAATTCGGCACGAGCGGCGTAAGCGACTGGGACCTGTACATCCCATGGGCTGCCGATGGGTGGCGGAAGTGGGATGAGACCGAGCAGGCCGCAATCCTCGTCCGCCAATGCGCGATGGGCTTGGCGAGCGGCGCCGTGAAGCTCTACTGGTACCAGTGGAACGAGGAGCGGCTTCAGACCGGGCCTGACACCTTCGGTCTGGTCCGCGCGGACACGTACCAGACGCCGAAACTAGCCGCGATCGCGTACAGCCAGATGGTGTGGGCGCTCGAGGCCGCAGACCTCCCACCGAAGCAGTTGACCATGCCCGAGGCGCAGCAATGGGGGTATGAATTCACGACCCCACGCGGAACGACACGGGTCCTGTGGAGTGCCGAAGGCGAGTCCGATTTCGCGCTGCCCGAGGGGGCTCGTATCGTCGATCTGTGGGGCAACGAAGTGCCGGGCGGAGACACGATTACGCTGACCGGCGAGCCGGTCTACGTGCATGATCCATAGGCCACGTTTGGCCCACCTTGGCGCGCGTTGACAGCGCGAAGCCAATCAGTTTATCATTGGCCGTCTCACACCTCGCGCCGGCGCGGGGACTGCCCCTTTGCGTTTCCAGGAAGGCGCCTTTCGCATGAGTGATCCCGCTTGCCGTGACATTCTCGCCCTCCTACGTGAACGCCCGCTTCTGACCGAGGGCGCGATGGGCACGATGCTGGACAAGAAGGGCCTGGCAGCGCGCAACACGGCCGAGCGAAACCTCACGCATCCGGAGGTCGTCGGCGAGATCCACCGCGAGTACCTCGAGGCCGGATCAGATATCTTCTGGGCCAACAGTTTCGTCGCCAACCGGCACATGCTGGAAGCGGCGGGGCTCGCGGACCGCACGGCCGAGGCTCAGCGCGCATCCATGCAGATCGTGCGCGATGCGGTCGGGTTCGATCACCCCTGCGGAGCCAACGTAGGGCCCACGGGCGGTGTCATGGAGCCATACGGCACCGTGACGCGGGACGAGGTCATCGCCGTCTACCGCGAGCAGTTCGAGAACATCCTACCGGAGGGTCCCGATTTCATCATCTTCGAGACCTTCGAGGTGCTCGAAGAACTCGAAGCTGCGTTCGAGGCCCTGGCGGAGTTCGACGTCGACCTGCCGAAGATCGCATGTGTCAGTTTCTCATCGCCGAACGGGCGCTCTTCGTGGGGCGTCGACGGCAAGACGGCGGTGGAGAGAATGACGGCTTGCGGCGCGGACGTTGTCGGCACGAACTGCGGCCATCTTGATGGCCTTCGCATTGGCGTCAAGGACATGCTCGATAGCACTGACCTGCCCGTCCACGCCGAGCCCAATGCCGGCGTGCCCGAACTGATCCAGGGCGAGACGGTCTTCCGCGGGACGCCTGAGGAGCAGGCCGATATCACGCGCGAGCTGCTTCGAATGGGCGCGCGGATCGTGGGCGGATGCTGCGGCACCACGCCCGAGCATATCGCGGCGGCTGCCAAGGTCGTCCGCGGATTCGCCAAGTAGCGCGACCATGGGGACGCTTCAGTCTGGCGAGTAAAGTTGCGCAGCAGCAGCGCCGCTGAAAAAGAATCGGTCGAACCCGTTGACGGACTGGGCGGGATGGGATAAGAAAGATAACGTGGGTCCGTCGCCCGTGCGGCGCCCGCGAGTTTGGTGCAAGGAGGCGTAACCGAATGTACCCTGACGATCTGAAGTATCATGAGGGCCACGCGTGGGTCCGCGAGGACGGCGACGAGGTCACGATTGGCATCTCTCAGTACGCCACCGATGAGATGGGCGAGATCATCTTCGCGGAGCTTCCCGAGGTCGGGACCGAGCTTGAACGCGACGAGCCCTATGGCAGCGTCGAGTCGGCGAAGGCCGTCGAGGACCTGATCGCTCCCGTCGACGGCGAGGTCACCGGTGTGAATGACGACGCCGGGGATGCTCCCGAGACAATCAACGAGGACCCGTACGGTGAGGGATGGCTCATCACCGTCAAGCTCGCGGAAGACAGCGGGCTCGATAGCCTGCTGCCCCCGGGAGAATACAAGGCTCACATCGGCGAGAGCGACGATGAGGATGAAGATGGCGATGACGACGACGCCGCTGTGCTCGACGATGAAGGGTAGCGATAGTCCGGGCGACGCCGCGCGGATGACCGATTGGCGATTGGTCATATCCGGCGCGTCAACGGGCGCTCGGAACATGGCGGTTGACGAAGCGATATTCAGGGCGAGGGCGGAAGGGTTGGTCCCACCGACCCTCCGCCTCTACTGTTGGCAGCCCCCGGCCGTATCTCTCGGACGGTTCCAGGAGCTGGATGAACGCGTCGATGTTGAGGCCATCCGCGCGCGCGGATACGACATCGTGCGGCGCCCCACCGGCGGGCGTGCGATTCTCCACGCCGATGAGCTGACGTACAGCGTCGTCGTCCGCGAGGAGGATGTTGCGGGCGGCGGAGCGTTGATGAGTTCGTACCGCGAGATCTCCCGCGGCATCGAGGCGGGGCTCGCGCTGTTTGGCGTCGATGCTTCTCTCGGTAAGGAGAAAGACGAGGGCGGCGCAAAGGCCGACTCTCTGCCGACGATCTGCTTCGCCAAAGCCGCGCGCTGCGATCTCGTGGCCGACGGGCGCAAGGTCGTGGGCAGCGCGCAGACGAGATCGCGCGGCACCATCCTCCAACACGGTTCGATCCCGCTGAGCATGGGTCTGGATGACCTGCTCGCCGTGCTCCCCGGACGGCCAACGGAAGACCTCGAAACGCGCCGCCAGAAAGTCGCGGCGGCCGCGATCGGCGTCCGCGATCTGCTGGGGCAACCCATCACGGTCGAGCAACTCGAAGCCGCCGTCCGCATGGGGTTCGAATCAGCGTTAAGCGTCAAGTTGACTCAAACCGAGCTGACGCCGGGCGAGTTGGCGTGGGCCGACGAGCTTGAGACGGACAAGTACGGCGCGGACACCTGGACGTACAAGACTCCCCCTCGACGCAAGTGACAAGGCGAGGGGATTCGCCCCCGTCCGCCGAAAGACCCACAGCCTGTAGCTGACGCGATCCCACCCGCGGACGGAGCGCACGTCGTAATGAGCGACCACGAATCGGGCAGTCCTCCGTCCTCCCCTAGCGAGATCGAGCCCGAATCCGCGCCCGAAGAGCGCCGCATCGACCTCACAACCGGCGGGCTGGCGCGTGGCATATTCGGTCTCGTGTGGCCGATCATGCTCGCGTCGCTGCTGTCGACCTTGCCGTGGTTCGCGGACCAAGTGATGGTTGGGCGACTCGTCGGAGACGCGACTCGTGGCGCAGCGGCCGTCGGGATGAGCGGCAAACTCATCTTCGTCGTGATGGTGATCGCGATGGCGATCACGACCGGCGCGCAGGTTCTCATCAGCCGCTCCATGGGCGCCCGAGACACGGCGACCGCCGAGCGGGCCGCGGGGCAAGCGTTCATCATTCTCGGGCTCGTCGTAGGCGGCGTGTTGCTGCCCTTCGGCTACTGGGCAGCCCCGTGGCTTCTGCTGCAGACGGGCGCAACGCCTGAAATGCTCGAGGTGGGCACGCCGTATCTGCGGTTCATGTTCCTGGCCGGGCCGGGCATGTTGACGAACTTCCTCTTCGCCTCGTGCCTTCAGGGCGCGGGCGACAGCCGGACACCTCTCTACCTTTCGGGAGGGGTGAATATCCTCAACGTCGTTCTGAACTGGATCCTCATATTCGGGAACCTGGGCGCGCCTGCCATGGGTGTCACGGGGGCGGCCGTGGGCACGTTCTTGGCCCGCTCGATTGGGGCCGTATTCGCCATCGGCGCGCTCTCGTCCGGCAGGCTGGCTCTGCGCATTCACTGGCTCACCGCGCTGCGGCTCGACTTCGGCATCTGGTGGCGCATTCTCCGCGTCGGCATCCCGTCGGGCCTGCAGGGCTTCGTTCGCGCCATTTCGGGCTGGGCGATCTTCTACATCCTGGGCAAGTGTGCCAACGCCACGGACGTCATCGGTGGCTACACGATCTCGGACCAGATCATGATGCTCACCTCTTTCATCGGCTTCGCCGCGATGCCGGCAGCCATGACAGTCGTCGGCCAGAACGTGGGCGCAAACCAACTCGACCGCGCCGAGCGTGGGGGCTGGGCCGTGATGAAGTTGGCCGGCGGCCTGATGTGCATTCCAGCCGCGCTCTACTTCGTCGCCGCGCCCGGCTGGCTCCGTCTGGTCGCCCCTGAAGCCACCGTCGAAGCCCAAGCTATCGGGGCAATCGCACTTCGCATTCTCTGTCTCGGCGAAGCGTCATGGGCCATCAACATGGCCCTCGGCGGCGCCCTCCGGGGCGGCGGAGACACCATCAGCCCCCTCGTCCTGACCGTGGCGACTCAGCTACTGCTGGGGGTAGGCGTGGGTGCCGTGCTCGTGTTGGGGTTCGGCATGGGACCCGAGGCTCTGTGGGGCGCCACGCTGGTCTCGATGTGGATTCAGACGGCGCTCACCATCTGGTGGTATCGGCGGGGACGATGGAAGTCGCTGTCGGTCTAGCCCGGAGGCGGCAGGTCTCTTCGCGGGATGAATGGAAGTGGCAGGACTAGCGCAGTACGGAGGACGTTCATGGCATCGCTGGGCGAGTACCACTTGCTGGTCTTAAACGGCGACATGGCCGGTCACTCATTCGCGCTCGACCGAAATGGCGTGTCCATCGGTCGGAACGCGGCGAACGAGGTCTGCCTGCCGCTCGACCCGCTGATATCCCGATGGCACGCCCAAGTGGAGTTGACGCCCGATGGCGTCACGATTGAGGACCGCAACAGCGGCAACGGCACGTGGGTCGGGCAAACACGCACATACACCGCGCAAACGCTGTCGCCCGGAGCGCAGATCCGCGTCGGGCGGACGTGGATGCAGCTCAATTTCGTCCCCACCGAGACCGCCGAGCCCCTCGACGCCAGCCAGCAGATCATCTGGCTGGACGAGGAAGACGAGGCAATCGCGCCCGCGGCAGCCGAAGAGAGCATCGTCTACTCGGTGGACCTCGACGACCAGGCGCACCGGGCGAGTAACGACGTCGAGGAGCTTCGTCGGCGTCTGCACGCGTTTGAGCTGGTGGCCACGGCACTGGGCTGGAGTCTCGACCTGCAGACGGTACTCGTCACGCTGGTCGACACGGTCATGCAGGTGATGAAGGCCGAACGCGGCTTCATACTGCTGGTCGAGCCGACAACGGGCGAGTTCGAGGCGCGCGTTGCTCGCCAACCACAGTCCACCGATGGCGAGGGCATCCAGATCAGCCGACACATCATCAACCGCGCGTTGTCGGAACGGATTGCGATCCTGACCAGCGACGCGATGCACGATAAGCGTTTCCAAGACGTCGAGAGCGTCGTTGGGTTCCAGATCCGCTCAGCCGTCTGCATCCCGATCTTCCGGGGCGATCGAGATCTCGGCGTGCTCTACATCGATACGAACAGCACGGCCAACGTCTTCAGCGAGTCTGACCTTGAGATGCTCACGGGGCTCGCCAACCAGGCCGCGGTCACTATCGAGAACGCGCGACTCTACACCGACCTGCGCAAGGCGTATGACGACCTCCAAGAGGCGCAGGACCAACTCCTGAAGACCGAACGTCTCTCAACAATCGGCGCGCTGACCGCTAGCATCGCCCACGACATGGGCAACGTGGTCACGCCGCTTCTTCCGCTGGTGATGCTCCTGCTTCGCAGCGCGGATCCTGACGAGGAACTCGCCGAGATCACGGAACGACAGATCGCGCGACTTTCCGCGCTCATCACGAGACTGCGCTCGTTCTCGCGCCCGAGCATGATCAACCGCGAGCAGGTAAACGTCAGCGACGTCCTCACCGAAACGCTGAACCTGCTGCAGACCGAGGCTAACCACAAGAGCGCCGACCTCCGACGCGAGTACGCGGAGGATCTGCCGGCCGTGCTCGGCGACGCCAGCGAGTTCGACCGCGTGTTCCTGAATATCATCCTCAACGCGATCCAAGCCGTGCCGGAGCGTAGCGGCGTCGTTACGGTGAGTAGTGAGGTGACTGATGAAGAGGTCGCCGTCAGCATCGCTGACAACGGGCCTGGGATTCCGGACGACGTTCTGCCGCGCCTGTTCGAGCCGCTCTTCACTACGAAGGAGGGTGGCACGGGGCTCGGGCTGTTCTCGTGCCGGCGGATCATTGAGGACGAGCACAACGGGGCCATCGAGGTCGACACGCGAGCCGGTGAGGGCACGACCATCACAGTACGCCTCCTAACCGCCGACGCAACCGCGACGGATCCGGCGGGCCCGAGCACGGATGTAAACATTGAAGCTTGACCGCGACTCGAAGCTCGTCAGAACGCTGGCCATGGTCCGCGTCGTCATCGGCCCCCCCGCGCTCGTGCTGCTCGCCTGGTCGGAGAGCGTCCGCGTCCGAGGCCCCCTGACGACCGCCTTGGCGCAACCCCAGACGGCGCTCGTCACCGCCATCAGCGACGTGCTGGTGGTGGGAGCGCTTGCGGCCTTCATCCTGTGGGCAGCGGCTGGCATCGCCGGCAGCAAGCGCCCAGTCGTTTCGCAATTCATCCTGCCTGTCGCCGCCAGCCACCTGCCCCTCGCGGGTATCGCCCTGCTATCGGGACGTCGCTTCATGGGCGCGATGCTCGAGCCAGGCCTCATCGACGGCAGCGACGGGTTCATGCAGAGCCCGTGGCTCATCCTCCCCAGCCTGGGCCAGCTAGCCCTGGGGATTGCCTTGCTCACGGTGGTCACCTTCTTGGGCATCCACTCGGGCTATCGCCGCGCGTCAAGACTCGAAGGCGCCCGACTTCATCTTAGCCTGGTGGTTGCCATCATCGTCGCTGAGATCGTCTGCCGCATCTGGTTCGCATGGACCGGCTAACCCACAACCCAGTCGTGGAGGAACCGCGTTGAACCCACGAATAGCAGCAGCATCCATCGCCATCTTCGTCGCCCTACCGGCCGCCGGGTCACACGCCCAGAATCTCATCCCGAACGGGGGATTTGAGGGACCTCTGGACGCCTGGAAATCGTGGGGTCCCGCAGCCGATCAGGTGGTCCGCGACGATGCGATCTCCCACGAGGGAGAGGCATCCCTTCGCCTGCCCGCGGGCCAGGGCGCGCTCTACTGCTACGCGCCGCTCGCCGGCGGCGCCGCCTACCGCGTATCTGGGCAGTACCGATGCGAGGGTGGCGGCCGAGGCGGAACGATCAGGTTAGCGCTGTGTGGCACGGATGGAGGCAACGGCAGCGCCGGAACGCGCCAGGTGCCGCTCCCACCGGTGAAGCCAGGCGAGTGGCACGCGTTTGAGCGTACGGTCATCACAAGCGGCGACACCGTGCAGGCACAGGTCGTGCTGAGTTCCGTGGGGACCACCCTCTGGATCGACAGCCTGGTCATCGAGGCGGTCGACATGCCTGAGTGGGCGGACCCGGGCGCCGGCGCGTGGGATGGCATTGCCGAGGCTCGAACCGCGAAGCCCGTCTTCGATGAAGTGCTGAGCGATCAGCCCGGCAACTATCACGTCTCAATGTGGGCCCACGCTCTCATCCGCGATGAAGTCCCCCAGCCTGAGCGAGGCACCATGTCCGACGCGGATTGGGAACGGGAGATCCGCGACACGTTCCAGGAGGCGGGCGAGCACCACCTCGGCGCTCTCATGCTCCCGTGGGCGATCCTGGGCGGCGAGGAGAAGAGTCGATTCTGGCGGACGGATGAGTTCGTGAGCGAGGTGTACGAGGAACATGGCCTGACGTTCGACGCCAGCGCCGAGTCGAGCGCCGTGCTCGGGCGCGCGGTCAGGCTGGGCGCTGAGGTGCTGAACGCCGATGCCGTTGCCGGCGGCGCGCGGCCTCGCGTTTCATGGGTTGATCCGGCCTACGTCACGGCCTGCATCGAGGAGATCCAGTCCCTCGACACGGTGCTTGGCGACAGGCCTTACGTGCGGGCAATCTTCGGGCATGACGAGCCGACGGTAGCCGTCCACGAAGCACTCCGCGTCGACGCGGGCGAGTTCATGGCCGCCGCCGACGCCGAGATCAAGGCGAAGTTCGGCTACGGCAAGTACGGCATGCCCGCTCCGGGTGATCCCGAGTGGCAAGCGAAGCCGGACGAGCAGCCCCTGTCATGGATCGCGCACAACCGCTGGATGGGAAGTCGGTACGCGGACAGCGCGCGCGACAAGCTCGAGGCGACGAAGCGGGCGAACACGAACTGGGCGTACATCCCGTGCGACTACTGGCTGATGAGCGGGCACGTGCCATTCGACTTCTCGCGGATGGCCAAGTACTCCGACATAGTGGAGGGCGATCCGTACGCATCCAGTGCCGAGCGCACCCGCGGCCGGGGCATGTACAACCACGGCTTCGGCGCCAAACTCCTGGCCGATCTCAGCCGCGGCGGCGAGGCAAGCGACCCCAAGCCCATCGAGATTGTCGTGCAGGCCTTCGACTACGCGGGATACGAGATGACGCCCGACGATCTGCTTGCATGGTGCAGCCAGGCGCTGCGCGCGGGGGCGACGTCGCTCTGCTATTACGCCTCCGACAATCCGCGCCACGCGGACAAGCCGCGATGGGACATGATGCTTCACGTAGCGAAGACTGCTACCGAGATGAACGCCATCGCGCGGCCGAGTGCGACAAAGACAGCGATCCTCTACTGCAGCACGGCGCACATGGCCGAGGGAGCGTCATCAAGCGCTGATGAGATCTACACCGCCTACGCAATGCTCGGTGAGAGACTCGGTTGCTGGTTCGACATCATCAGCGACCGCCAACTCATGCGGGGCTTGCGCGACCTGGCCGATTACGATGTTGTCTATATCCCGCTGGCGACGTATGCCGACGCGTGGCTGAGCGAGGACCTCGAGGCGTGGGTGCGAGGCGGCGGCAATCTGATCTGCGGTGACCCGACGGCGTTCTCTCAGGCCTCGGATGGCACGGACACGACCGGCGCGCGGGCGGACATCTTCGGCGCCAAGGTCGGCGACCTGACAGAGCAGCACGCAATCGAGTTGGACGGCGAGCGCATTCGCGCATTCCCGAGGCGTGGTTCGACTGGGCAGGAGTTCACGGCGCGCCAGCTAATCCCCGGCGACGACACCGAGGTCGTGGCGACTTACCCTAGCGGCGACCCCGCCATCGTCCGACACAGACTCGGCGATGGGAAGGCCATCCTGTTCGGCGCCAATCCATTCACGCCGGCATCACTGCTGGACGGCGAGTCGTGGACCCCGGTGCTGCGAGACATTCAGAAGAGCGTGGGAGAGAAGCTGGGGTTGCCAATCTGGCGATTCCAACTGCCGGCGCCGGTGGAATGACCTAACTCAGCCGGTGCATCGCATCGCGGACGGCTGGCCAGAGGTCCTTGTAGACCGCGTACAACTCGCCGTAGCGAGCCCGCATGTCGTCGCGCGGGAGGTACTCCTCGCGTTCCTCGACCAACACCGCGCAGGCCTCATCCACTGAAGCGTAGTGCCCCTTGGCGACCGCCCCCAGAATCGCGCCCGCGAGGCATCCGGTCTCTGAGACATTCAACGTGACCACTCGCGTGCCCGTCACGTCCGCCTTGATCTGCAGCCAGTCCGCGTTCTTCGACGCGCCGCCCGTCGCGCGCAGGCAGTCGATGTGCACGCCCGCTTCCGCAAGGGTGGTTAGGTTGAGCTGAAGCTCGTAGCAGATCCCCTCGATGATCGCCTTCACGATGGTCTTGCGATCGCAACTCAGGCTGAGCCCCAGAAGCGCTCCCTTCGCAAGCGGATCGAGGTAGGGCGTGCCTGACCCCGCGAAATAGGGGATCAAGAACGCGCCCGTCGGATCAGCCGGGAGGTCAGCGAGGATCAGCTCGTACGGGTCTCGGCCGGCAGCTTCCGCTTCGGCCTTCTCGGCCGTGGCGAACTGATCTCGAAACCAGCGCAGCACGCTGCCCGACGAATAAGTGAACGCGAGACTCGAGTACATGTCCGGCTTCACGTGCGGATAGACGCAGTAGTTGCTCTCAAGCATCGCCTGCGTCATGACGGGCCTGTCAAACGCCACCGTAACGCACTCGACAGTGCCCATCCCGTCGACCGCAAGACCTGGCTCGACGACGCCCGCGCCGAGAGCATTCATCTGCTGATCGTGCCCGCCCGCAACCACGAGAACGCCCTCTGGCAGCCCCAGGTCACGCGAGGTCGTTGCCGAGATCTCCCCCACCGGCTCGCCTGACTGGATCGGCTCCGCAAACAGGTCCGGCGACACGCCCGCGGCGTCGAGCATGGCGTCGGACCACGTCTTCCCCACGACGTCGAAAGCCATCGTTCGCCCGGCGAGGGTATAGTCCAGCCGAGGCTCGAGCCCGAGCTTGTGCATGATCACGTCCGGCCACAGCAGGTACTTCCACGTCCGTTCGTGGATGTCGGGGCGGTGCTCCTTCAGCCACATGATCTTGGTGAGCGTGAAGCTGGGGTGCATCGTCATGCCCGTGATGCGAAACGTCTCCCACTCGCCGACGCGCTCGCGGAGCTCTTCGGTTTGGGCGACTGAGCGATTGTCCATGGACGTGATGGTGTTGTAGAGCAGCTCGCCGTCGGCTGAGACCGGAGTGAACGACTCGCCAATGGCGGAGATCGCCAGCGTTTCGATCGGGTCGGCTGATGTCGCGGCGGCGACCTCGCGGATCACGTCGCAGACAGCGGCCCACACATCCTCCGACGGCAGCTCGATGAGATTCGGGCCGGGGTAGACCTCGGCGTACTCGCGGTAGGCGGTCGCAAGCTGCGCGCCTTCAGGATCGAAGGCAATGGCCTTCGTGCCCGTACTGCCGATATCTATGCCAAGGTGGCTCATTCACTTCACCTTACGATTCGTCGGCGTCGCCAAAGACCGAATCCCATTTCTCCAGCAACGACGCCGCTTCATCAGCCTTGTCCTTGCGCCCCCGAACATCCGCGAGATTCACGTAGATGCGGCTGAGGCCGTGCAAGTCGAGTTTCTTGATGTCGATCTCGACCCAGCCGTCTTCGCTGGTGACTCCGTGGTAGGTGGAGACGAACTTGACGAAACGCTTCGGAACTTCCATTCCAACCCACCTCGCTTGGGCGCCTACTCGTACTGGCGCGGCATGTTCAGCAACTCGATCAGATCATCCGACCGAACGACAGCCGTCTTCGCGGGCTCGGATTCGGTGGCGCGCAAGATGCTGATGAGTTCGTACGGCGGCTCGAGCCAGAATTGAGGGATATCTTCGAGCCTCTCCATGCCCGTCCGGGCGCTGGCTCTGATGGCATCGCGGGCGGGCTGTAGGTGGCTGTGGATCGCCGCACCGTTGTGCAGCTTGTTCTGCTCGCCCGTGAGACCGGTAGCGGGGCCGCGTTTGACGCCCTCTTTCACCGAGGCCGTCTCGATCTCTGGCACAAGCGCCTTGGCTTCCTCGCAGCAGGCCTTGTCGCCCGCGACCGTCACCGTCGGAACACCAAAGTAGGCGCAGAAAAGCATGTTGCACCCAAGCTCCCCCACGGATACGCCGTTGACCGCGTTCTCGGCGACGACGAACGAGCCGGTGTGCGAGAGATGGCCACCATCCGTGTTGGACTTGGCGTGTTGGCCGATGCACATCGCGGCATCGAAGGTCTCGTCACAGCCGAAGGGGTACCCAAGCGGCCGCCCAGCCAGAAGCTTGGCGTCGGGGTGCAGAATTGTCGGGTTGATAGCGCCGTGGCCGTGTCCATCAACGACGATGAACTCGGTCGCGCCCGCCTCGGCAGCGCCCTCAATGGCTGCGTTGACCTCACCTGTTACGAGCAACCGCGCCGTCTCGTAGTAGCGATCGCCGGGCGCGCCGAAGTCCTGGAAGTTGATGACACCGGCCGTCCCCTCCATGTCCGTCATGATGTAGACTTTCATCGCTCTACCCCTCCCGAGTGACGCCACTCGCTGGCCATGCCCATTCCGGAGTCGGTCCGCGCGCACCTGCGCGTCGGTGTCACTCTTCCGTAAACTCAAACCTCGTCGGCACCACCACAGTCGGGCCGTTACGATAGGCCTCCAGATGATCCGCCGCAACGGGCTGGTGGCCTGCGTGGACGAGCACGTCCACGATGCTGCTGGCGTTCGCGTGCTCGGTGGCGAGCAGCTCGATCCACGCGTGCTCGGCCGGGCCGCTCTCGCCCCGGACCGCCGGCCAGAAGCCCTGGCGCACCGAGTCGACGCCCTCGTGCTCAAGCATCACGAACGAGACGCTCTCGGGGAAGTCGTTTGGCGTCATCGCGGTGAAGTACTCGGGCACGTAGGGCGCCTCGCGCCAGCCATAGTGCAGCTTGTCGATGTCAAACGGCGCAATGCCCACGAAATTCGGGTAGATCTTCGTCAGCCCGGCGCGCTTGAGCTTGCCGTCGAGCAGCACGAGTTCGCCGCCCGGCCCGAGCGACCGGACCGCCTTCGCGCGCGACTCAACGCGCACCCAGGCCGACATGGAGCAAACCGAGTATACCTGCGAGGCGCTCACGTTCTTGTCGCGCCACCCAACCCGCACCATCGCGCGGACAGGGCCGCTCTCAATAAGCTCTAGTCTGGCCGGCGCCTCGGTCTGGCCGTGCCTTTCAACGCCTGACAGCAGCTCCGTCGTGTCCGTTCGAGGCTTGCTCGCGTCGTAGCCGCCCCAGGTACCGTAGGCGACGCCGAGTGAGCCCGCGCCATACTGAGTGTTCGTGCGCAGGGAGCGCAGGGATGTCGCGGTGCCTCCTGCCTGCTCATCCAGCACGATCTCCAGAGCTTGGTTGCCGATCGTCAGCTTGCCATGGCCGCTGCCAAGCGCCTCAGGAGTGATAGCCAGCTCGGTGGGCACGTTGGGCGCCTCGCCCAGACAGGCATGGAAGGTGGAGGCCGAGCGCGCGGGCAGCGATGCGACGAACAGCAACTCCTCGCCGTCGGCGCTAACCTGCGACGGCAATGCGCGGCCCGCGTCATCGCGGACGTACATCCGCGTGTAATCGCCCTTTACGTGACGGCGGATATCCGAAACCGGAACGCTGACGACATGGCTGGCGAGTGGCTTCCCAGACGCGTTGAATACCAGGATCGGGGCGGCGCTCGCGGGCCCGGGTCGGAACCGCTTCGGGTAGGATGCAACATCAACCGGAGTGATCTTCTCAAGTCGCTCGCCGCCCGTCTCCCATGACAGTTCAGCCAGACGGGTCGTCAGACTGGGCCGATCGCCCGGCTTCCCCGCGGCGATGCTGCCGGAGGCTTCGGCGCCACTGCGGATCTCACCAAGGCCCAAGCGCTTGCCGTCGATTTCGACCCGCACTTTCGAAGCGACGCCGCTCTCGACGAGCGGGTGCTCCGTGTTCCTAACCGTGAGCTGCGGCGTCGTGCGGTCGATGAGCGTTGTCGTGATCTCGAGCTCAGGCTTGCGAAGCACCTCGACGTTGCGCCACAGGTAGACGTGCCGCCCGCTCGTCGACAGGTCGAAGACGACGGTCTTCTCACCCCAGTCAGCCGTTGGGGAGCAAGCGATCTCGAACGGGATGGACTGGTCCTCGTACGCGCCCAACTCGGTGCCCGCGGCGCCCGCCGTCAGTGTGGGAATCGGCGATACCAGCGACACGTTCGCCGTCGCCAGCCTCGGGTCGTTATTGTCCAGGCGGATGTTGAAAGCAACGGTCGATCCAGGCGTCACGCGCAGTTTCGGGATCGCCACTGACACCGGGCCGCACGAAATCGCGTATGCCGCGTAGTAGCGGATGCTATCAATGATCGTGACCACGCCATCGACGACGGTGACTTCCTCGTCCAGCCGGCGCAAGGCCTGCCCATCGCGCGAGAGCGCCATGACCTCAACGAGCGACCGATCCGTCATCGGTACCGACAGCTCGATCCGCTGCTTCGTCGACGGGTCGTAGTTGTAAACCACCGCCACGCGCGTGTTGCCGCCGGCGCTCAGCAGCGATCCGATGCAGTTGTCGCCGTCAAGCTCCCACTCCGGCGCGTGCCCAGCCCAGCCCTCGACGATCTCCCGCACGACGCGACCCTCGTTCACTCCCAGCAGGCCGTTGCAGTACCAAACCGAGTTACGACCGACCGCCGCCACCAGGTCGCGTGGCGCGCGATCCGAGCCGTAACGGCTCATGACCTTCGCCGAACCGGGCGACAGATTCAGGTGCGATGTCCACTTAGCGGCGAGAGACTTCCCGCCCAGAACTCCCGGCGCGCGGTCGGTGAACTGCATGCGCTCGCGGGGAATCGCGTAATCCTGGGTGATGGTGTGCGCGGCAACGTTGTCGGTGCTGATCTGCACCCAATCGATGGCCAGATTGCAGGCGCGATTCTCGCTCGGGAAGCGGACGGGATCGATCTCTTTGGGAATGATGTTCCTGTCGTAGATGAACCGCAACTCGCCGATCCTCGTGTCCCGAACGACGTCGGCGGGGATGGCCAGCTCATACTCGTTGATTCCCGCACTGATGTCGAACGCCCCTGCTTCGCGATCATTGAGCGTAACCGTCACGCGGTTCGTCTCGAGCGCGGAGCCCTGCAGGCGAAGCACGTGGTCGCGGCGTGGCGAGACCGGCACGACGAACGTCGTCGTGGTGCCGACTGCCGGCGTCCAACGGCGCGTCTGCTTGCCCTCGCCCGCGCCGAACGTTCCCTCGGGCAGCCGCCCCCAGTCCTCGCGCCCGCTACTACCCGCCACCAGGAACTCATCGTCCCCCTCTTCACCGACATCGATGAACAGGTTCATGTCCGGCCCGGGCTTCATCGGCTTGCTCGCCTGACTGCCGTCAATGCCAAGCCAATCGAGGTACTCGGGCATCTGGGAGATGACCAGCCTCCGCTCGACGCCCCGGCCCTCCCGGCGTTCCTGAGACACCCACTCCTTGAGCACGTCGCCAATCCGCTCGTCGTCGGCGTTGTAACCCAGCCCCGCATTGCCCGTCGGCGCGATGACCGTCTCGACGTTGGCCAACCGCGAGGCGGTGACGAAGTCATCCGGCAGAATATCAAACGTCACGTTCGATCGGCGCAAGGCCTGGATGCACCCGTACACGTCCTCCGTGTGGCGCCCGCCCGTCAGCCACATCCAATCGTTCAGCAGCACCACGACCTTCGCGCCCGCGTTCCATTCATGGATGCTGTCGAAACACTGCTGCATGATCGTCGACCAGAGCAGATTCTTCTCGCAGTAGGTCTTGCCGTACTCCCAGCACGGCTCGAGGTTTGAGCCTTCCCACCACTCGTTCCAGGAGAGGTGTAGCAGCGCTTCAGACCGGCGGTTTAGCGCCCCGGCCCAGAACCGGTCGAACGCCTGGAAATCCGCGGGATAGATGCTGCCCGGATTCCGGATTTCGATGTCATGGTAGAAGTTCTTGAAGTGGTCCATGAAGACCGTGTCATACTGCTTCGCGACGGCGGCCTGGATGAAGCGCTCGACGTCCTGATCGGCCGGCACCCCGAATATCCCGGCGTATGAATGGGGCCCGCAGCCGATCTTGGGCAGCACGCTGTAGCCCCAATTGCGGTAGGGCTGGTAGCCCGCGTCGAAGCTCACTACCGGCGCATACCCACCCCGCTCCTCGCGAGAGCGACGCTGCATCTCGTCCCACTGGGTCTTCCACACGCGCGTCGCGTACCGGATCGAATCAGCGCGCGCCACGCCGTCTCCGTAGTCGAGAATCGCGTCGTCCCACGACGACACGTCTCTCCCCCACGCCCGGCCGAGCGCGCCCGGATCGTCATAGCGCCCCCTCAGCCACTCGCGGAAGCCCGCGTTGTCGTCGGTCGGCTCGGGCAGGCCGTTGCGCCCGTAGATCATATGCAGGGGATTGTGCCCAAGTCGCACCAGAGCGTCTGAATCTCCCCAGTTCTCAACGTAAAACCGGAAGTCGCGCCCGTCATCCAGGTTCGCGGCGAAGTCCTCCATGTCGAAGTCCGTGCCATCCTGGTAGAAGCCCATGTGGATGTTGTAGCCGCGCCGCTGCAGCTCCTCAGCCGCGCGCATCACCACGTCTTCGCGGGGCTCGTCATTCTCGCCCTTCCACCCCGGCCCCCAGTAGTCCATGAAATGGTCGGTGATGCCCCACTCAGACGCGGTACGCAGAGACCGGAAGTTGTCGCGATACGTGGCGGAATCGTAGTAGCCATCCAGCGGCGTGTTCCAGATTCCTCCGACCCAACTGCCGAACTGCTTCTGGTAGTCCCACTCGTACCAGTAGAAGTACGTATCGGCGATGAGTGGCCGGGTGAGGCCGTCTGAACATGCGGTCGTGGCTATCGCGATCAGGACGAGGACGATCAGGAGCCGTTTCACTCTTCCAGAGCCTCCGTGGGCGACTATGAGCTTCAGTGCCATTGGGTAGTTCGCAACCATGCCCCCTGTTCCCTCTGGCAGGGACTTCACGACGCGTGCGGAAGACGCCAGTGCCGAGAGACCAAACCAGCGGAAATGGTGCCGACGATGCTTCAACGAGTGGCGCTGCTAGTGGCAGTGAGCGTGACGGGCACAGCGAACGCGGACGAATTCGCGGACGGATTCAGCGACCCCGCCCTGACAGGCTGGACGCGCGCGGATGAGGTCGAATGGACCGTCGAAGGCGGCGTACTGACATCGCCGCCCGCGGGCGGCGTCACCGGGATGCTGCTAGCGCCCGTGCGAGAATCCGCCGCGAGCATCCGTGTCGACGTCATGCTGCCGGCAGAGGGGCGGCGGAACGCGTCGGTCGCGTTTGGCATGCAGCCCGACGGCACTGGTTACGCCGTGCGCTGGTACGATCAGCGCAGGTGGCTCGAGCTGCTCCGATTCGACAGCGGCGCGGTCGTCCGCGTCGGCGGCAACCACTGGCAGGCGGCATCTCCGGAGGGCTCCGCGCCCCAGACGCCCGGCGAGTGGCACGTGATGGCGGTGGATGTCGTCGGCACCCGAGTTCGCGCGAAGGTCTGGCCTAAGGACGGAGACGAGCCGGATTGGCAGCTCGTCGCCGACTGTCCTGAGGCCGCAAGCGGCGCGTGTGGGATCGGCGTTGATGAGACCGTCGCCAGGTTCGACAACTTCGTCGCGCTTACGGGCGAGCACGTGGCTGACCTCCTCCGCGAGGAACGAGAGGCCCAGCTAGCTCTCCGCCGTCGCGCGCGTAGCATCGGGCTTCAGGAGGAAGCGCCCCACGAAGCATTGCTGACCGCCCAATTCACCGCAACAGGCCAAACGCCGGCCGCTGACCTCATCTTCATGGCGGCCGACGAGAGCACCCACTATTTCGCCCGCGCCGACGCTGATGGCGTCCACATCGGCAAGGTCATGCGCGGACATGAGACCATCCTGGCCACCCAAACCCGCCGGTGGCACGATGGACCAGGGGACTACCGGCTCGAAGTCCTCGTCACCGAATCCAGCCGCGACGACCGAGGTCAGGCGTGGTTCATCAATCGCGCGCAGGTGCCGCCCATGGTCCGAGTCCGTGCCCGCGTGGGGGGTGGGCGCGGGTGGGCCGTGTCGGTCCACGACGACCCAATCATCCCCGGCAAGGTGGGCGAGCGTTACTGGGATCTCGACCCGATTGCCAACAGCTCCGCCCAAAGACCCTTCGGCGCGCGAGTCGGGTGGCGGAGGGCGGCCGGCGTTCGCTGGACGAATCTGGAGGTAGCGGACCGCACGGCATCACATGCGCCGAAGACGACTGTGACGCCGGTCCAGCGGATCGACACGGGAGATCGCGGCGGATGTTGGGTGGCGCTGGGCGACCTTGACGGCGACGAACGGCTCGACTACCTCGTCGCGCGCAACACTGACCAGCGCATCACGGCCCTCACCGCCTACGCAAACGCGGGCCACGAGTTGTGGCGTTGGGGCGAGGGTGGTGGCGAGGATATCGCCTATGACATCCCGTGCATCATCTACGACATCGACCACGACGGCGCGGCCGAGGTGCTCATCAGCATTGCGGGCTACGTGCTGGTCCTGAGTGGCGACACGGGCGAGGAAGAGCGTCGCCACGCGCTGCCCGAGGGGCTGAGCGTCGCCGACTGCATCATCATCGCCAACCTGCGCGGCCTGGCGGAGCCTGCGGATATCATCATCAAGACCCGCTACGACAAAGCCTGGGCCTACACGGATGGGTGGGAGCCGCTCTGGGAATTCGAGGGCAATACAGGGCATCATCCGGACGTGGAGGATATCGATGGCGACGGCCGCGACGAGGTGCTTTGCGGCTTCACGCTGATCGACGACGATGGCACGATTCTCTGGAGCAAGGGCCTGCCCGGTCACGCGGACGCGGCGCGACTGACGCGAATGGAAGCCGACGGCCCATGGGTCGCGCTGAACAGTTGCTGCGGGGGAAACGACCTGGCGCTGACGGCTCTCGATGGCGAGTTCATCTGGCGTCAGCAGCCGGAGATCATGAACTTCCACTGGCAGACGGTCCACGTCGGCGAGATCCGGCCGGATGTCCCGGGATTTGAGGCGATCATCGACGAGGGCTGGGCCAAGCCGGCTCGCGGTCGGATGGTCCTCGTGAGCGCGCGCGGCGAGTGGCTGGGCGCGTTCTACGTCAGCTACCCGCGATTTCACCGGATCATCGACTGGGACGGCGATGGCGTGATGGAACTTGTCATCCCATCGGACGGCGTGATCCACTCGGGCAAGGGCCGCCCGCTCGTGGAGCTGTCTGACGCCCCATCACTCGGCGGCCCGGGCACGGAGACGCCCATGGTGCACGTGGCCGACGTGCTGGGCGACGGCCGCGACGAGTTGATCGTCTTCAACGCCCGCGAGATCGCCATCTTCACCAACCCCACCAAGCCCAAACGCGCGATTCCCCCCCAACCAGCCGTAATGAAACGCTACTACAACGCGACTTACTACTGAGAGCGCAACCGGGGGCGCCCACGCTCGTCTGCCGCTGTGGAGGAGTGGCAGCGTGGCAGACTCGCGACCGCAACTTACATGGCATTGGCACCTGGCGTTGCCCGCAGGCGTCGGCGCTGGCGTGTCGGCTGTCCTATGGGCGTCCGCGTCTCAGTATTTCCCTGGGCTCAGCCTCTACGTGATCGCCGGCGGCGCACTGACCGGCCTGCTCATGGGAGCCATCCTTCAGCGATCCGTCGGCGAGCGAGGCGTCGGCGGATGCGCCGGCTGCGCGGTGGTGGCGCTGTTGCCGCTCATGGCCACCTTCTTCTTGGTCAGCATCGGTGAAGCCCCCAAGATCCCCGACTGGCTCATGGCAGGCATCTACGGCTCGCTGATTGCCCTGGCCCCAGTGCTGGCCGTCCAAGTCCTCGGATTCCACTGGCGCGTCGCCTCCGATTGGCGGACCGCCGGGGCCGTCTGTGGTCTCTTTGCCGCCATTTGGGTCGCCCGTGTGGTAGTGGGCATCGAGAGCAACTACCTTGGGCGCCCCGTCCGTTGTATCAGCAACGTCAAGCAGCTCAGCCTCGGGTTGGCGATGTACACCGACGACCACGACGGCCGCTACCCGCCAGACAGACCGTTCAGCACGTCCGTCGCGCTCACTCCCTGACGCCGAGCGCCCAGATGGCTGGCTGCAGCCCTACACTAAGAGCGAGGCTCTGTGGGCTTGCGGCGCAGACCCCAAGTTCGTCGACCGACTGCACCGAACGAGACCGAACGCCTGGCGGCTGAGTCCGTCGTGCTACGCGTGGAATGCCAGACTCGCGGAGAAACTCGCCGAGGATGTCGAAAGCCCCGGGAGTGTCCTCGCCATCTTCGACACTGCGCCCCGCCACAACGGCGGCCGGAACGTCTCCTTCGCCGATGGCCGCACCAAGTGGATCCAGGAGTCGGCCTTCGGGGAGTATGAGGTGGACGCGAGATGAGCGAGCGACCGCAGCGCCCATGGCTCTGGCAGATCCTGGTCCCGGCCGGCATCGGGGCCCTCGGTGGAGTGGCCGCGTGCGTCACGTTCCGGACGCCACTGACCAGTCTATGCAGCTACGTGGCCGCAGGGGCATCCGTGGGATTTGCGTTGGGGGCGGCCATGGCGTCGCTCGCGCTGCGAAGGCGGCAAGTGTCCGCCCCGGTGGGGTGCGGAATCGTCGCTCTGTATCCGATTGTGGGGTTCGCTGCGCTGCTGGCGGCTCGTGGATGGCTTGTCGCGTGGGCCGCGCCCGACTGGATGGTGGTCCTCGCGTGGGGGCGTTAGCCGGTGGCATCTCAGGCATTGCCTACCAGTTCTTCGCCTTCCACATGGATGACCACCGGTGCCTGCGCCCCACGGCGCTCACCATGGCGACCATCGGTTTCGCCTTCATCAGCGCTGTCGTTCTGCCCGTGTTTGGCCCGCGGGGCATGGCAAAACGCAGCTCCACCGATTGCGCCTCCCACGTGAAGCAACTCGGCCTCGCCATGACCATGTATGT
>CAZKUN010000114.1:0-27200 GCA_964555935.1 uncultured Armatimonadia bacterium
AAGGCAACGAATCCATGAGACTGTGAGTGGTACCGTTAATGGGGGGAGGTCACGACCACGCAGGCAAAGCGTCCCTCGCTACATGACGCGTCAAGCGCATAACGCCCTGGCCGTTGGCCTGCATGGTGTAGATGTCTCCAGCATTGCCGCCTCGCGTCGACCAGAAAGCGATCTCGGATCCGTCCGGTGCCCATGATGGATGGCCGTCGTATGCGGGGTTGCGCGTCAGCCTAACGCGGTCAGCGCCAGTCGCGGAGACGGCGTAGATGTCGCCTGGATCGTTGTCTTCGTTCGAGGTAAACACGAACCGACCAGGAAGCCGCTCTTCCGCACCATCCTGCCCGAGGGCCTGCGCCCCCGGCCCAAGCAGAGCGACCGCTACCAGCATTGCGCAATTCGGTGTCAGGTTCCCCAACCTCATCCGTCGTGACCTCCTGGGCCGACCGTCTCGTCTCAGTTGCTAGCTCCATCGCCGTTAGACGCAGGCCGTGCTCGGTCGCCAGGCATGCGCAACCACCGGCTAGCGTCCGCGAAACTCCACTTTGCGCGACACCGGAGACCTTATCGGACACAGAGCAACCGCCCATCGTTTGTCCCGACGAAGGCCGCCCCGCCTGAGATAGCCGGCGACGACCGAGTCAGCGCTCCGAGAGCAATAGAGCCAAGCGGACGGGCTGTGGCCGTATCGATCGAAAACAGCTCACCGGTGTAGTCGGTCAGATAGAGAACCGTGCCGGCAATGGCGGCGGATGAATCGCCGACGGAAATCGCCCGCCCCTGAGAACGCTTGCGCACGAGGGCGCCCCTAACCCCAGTCGCCAACTCGAGGCTGCGGAGGGCTGCGCTCCAGTTACCATACCCCTCCATGGTAACGAACCAAACTTGTTCCCCAGCCATGGTCGGCGATGCAGCTACGGAGAAGCCCTTCTCCTTGTCGGTAGCCCAAGGGTTGCGCCCCCGCGCCCCCCACACTCGTTTCCCCGTCGCCAGATCGATGCAGTGGATGTTCAGAGAGTCCCGAGGCGTCAACGACGTCGGGGCGAGCGATGACACGATGACGGAGGTCGCGTGGATGACGGGGCACGAGACCACTGGGCCATCGGCACGGTATGGACGCGCCCACACCCCAGCGCCGTCGGCCAAGCTAACGCAGTGCACAGTGCCGCGATCGTTGGCATAGACAACCACATCACCCGACGCTGCGGCGCCCGCGTAAATCTCTCCGTCTGCCACGGTAGTCCACGCAACCGCCCCGGTCTGAGCGTCGAGCGCGTAGAGGCGTCCATCAGTGCTCCCGCAGAGCACGAGGTCCCCCGCTAGCAAGGGCGACGCCACGACCGGGCCTCCCGTCCGGGCTGTCCACACCACCTCGCCGCTACCAACATCCAACCCGTAGAGGCTACCGTCGACGCTACCGAAAACGACGCGCTCACCGGCGACGCAGGGCGACGATACGATGGGGGAGCCAAGGGATGCCTGCCAGATCACGGCCCCGTCCGCTTGGTCAACGGCCCAGAACGTGCCGTCAATGGTCCCTACCAGGACACGGCCGCCGACAACGGCCGGAGACGAGTCAACGGGCGACCCAAGATCACGCGACCACGCGATGGCTGACAGCTCGGGTCCTGGTTCATCTGAGCGCCCAGATCTACTGGCGTCGTGGCGAAGCATCGGCCAGTCACATGGGCCAGACGAGCAGATAAGCATGAACGCAACCGCGATAGCCGCAGGTAAGGGCACCCATCGGTGTCTCAGAGAATCCTGCATCTGTGGAGAGTTGCTCCTTCGGGTCTCAGTCGTCCTGGTACCGAGTCACCAAAATGGGCGCCGCTCATACAAACGCGCGGCGCCCATCTATGTTTCCACCGACTCGTCAGCCGCTCCCTACAGAGTTGGGTCTGGCGGCCGCTGGCCCAGGAGAACCCTGCCGATGTCAACCGTCTGGCCTGCCGCTACATTACCGGCCAATATCGCAGGATTGAGGACGGTGCCAAAGCCCGGTTGCGGAGTAACCACGACTGCAAACGCCCCTGGAGCCACCCCAGTAATCGTGAAGCGCCCAGTACCAGCTTGGCTGGTTGCTGTGCTAGTCCCTATGGCAACCGTCTGCCCGCCCAGCGCCACGAAGGCGCCGCCCACAGCGGCGAAGATCTCGCCAGTGACCGTACCCGCATTCCCCTGTTGGTTATTCGCACCATTGCTGCCCCCGCAGCCCCAGACGCCAACCAACATTAGCACCGACACTGCCACCAAGACCAAACGGGCCTTATTCGTCATTGCCATCTCACTCCTTGAGTTAGTCCGCATCTGGCGCCTATTCCTGGCGTTGAGCCAGGTCACCGAGCAACCACGATGCTCTGAATGGAACGGACCCTCTGGCCATCGGCAGCCTTCGCCTCAATCGTCACCATGTACAGACCATTGGGAACGCGGGTCTGCGTGTCCCCAAGCAGGTCCCACGTCAGCGTGTTCGTTCCAGCAACCACCATGCCGCCACTGCGCGCCAACGTCCGCACTGTCTGACCCGCGATGTTGACGACGCGCGCCTGAATGTCAGCCTCGGCAGACAGGACGTATGTGATGGAGGCAGCCCCACCGGCGATGTTAACACCGGCAGACCGGATTGACAGTCCGGCTGTCTGGCGCCGCTCGATCTCCAAGCGGAAGTCTCTCGCTCCGCCCTGGCCACTGTTGAAGCCGTACGACGGCATGGTCCGCGCGTACATCCGCTTGCCTGTGCCAAGGTCAACAAGCGTAGCCGTGAGGTCGCCAGGCAATTCACTCAGGTCCGGCAGCGCCACGGTCACGCCAGCGTTCTGCAGGTTCGTGACGACGCTAAAGTCCCAACTGACGCCCGTGCCAACGCTACTCTTCAGATCGTACGCGAGCGCCGCGTTCCGATCGCCATGGATCACCACATCAACCGAGTCCGGCAGTGGCGGCGGGTTCGAAACGGCAATCGCGCCCGCCGAGGAAACGCCGACAGCGTTGCTACTGTCAACGGAGCCGCCGGCCTGCGCGACGATGGGTAGCAGCCAGTTGTCGCGATCAACGGCGCGCTCAGGCGTTGATCCAACTCCTGCCGTCGTAGTGCCCGGCGGCATCGCGGTAATGGTCGTCCCCGTACCGCTGCCAAGCAACCACATGCCCTCCCAACCATCCACATACGCGCGCCCGCCCAGGGCCGGAACGTTGGAGACTATATCGTACTGGCCATTGTTGAGCACGAAACCGTACGGAGCCATCGCTCCAGCCACGTTGGGAACGAGATGACCGAACCCGAGCGCGGTGGGATATGGGTTACCTGCCATCGTCCACCCATCGTCGATCACGAAGGCGTAGGGCGCGGTGACAGACACCGGAGTCCCTGGTACGTCAACGGTGGTCGCGGCAAGGAGCCGCACGAAGAATCCGGCCCCCGGCTTAACATCAAGCACTGCGGAATCCGGTTCGGATTGCGCCGAGAAATACCTCGGTGGCGTGCTCGTCGCCGAATAGCGCGCCACATCCGTCGTGCCAAAGACCGTAGCCGCGTCATCGTCACGTGGTTCCACAGGCACTGCCAGGAATCTCACGCCAGCCAGGAATGTTCGACTGACGACCGGGAAGCCCAGGAAGTCGACGCCCGTGAGATCACCGGTAACATCGAGATTGCTTGCGTCGACTCCAGGCGCGGATTCGAAGAGGAAGCCCGCGCGCGTGGCCGCGAGCGCCTGCGTGCCGGCCTTGACTCCATTGAGCGTGTATTGGCCAGCCTGGCTAGTGACAGCCACGCCCGTGCCGCCGACCATCCGGACCTCAACGCCGGACAGACGGTTGCCAGTCAGGTCGGTAACGGTCCCGGACACTGAGAATGTCCTCGCAACGCCAGCGAAGTCAATGTCCGTAGCCTTGTCGCTAGCGACGACAGCGGTCTGAGAGACCGGGCTGAAGTCGTAGTTTGTCAGAGTCGGAGAGACCGCATACGTGCCGCTCGGCACGTCCGCGATGGAGTATGTGCCATCGGCTGCGGTCGTCGCGGTTCTGGTCCCATCCGTGACGACGACGCCAGCTAGCCCGACACCAGCTTCGGTCACGGTGCCTTCGATAGTATACAAGGTCCGGGTCGCAAGGAAGTCCACGCCCGCTGCATCCCAGGGCGGGGGGCCGCCGCCCGGCGGAGTCAAGCCAACGTAGACGGTCTGACTCGGGGTACCACCGGCGGCTGCCGCGAAGGTATAGTCAGTGAGCACCGGCTCCACGAGATACGTGCCGTCAAACAGCCCGAAGGCTTGGAACACACCAGTGCCGGCACTGACCACGGTCTGCAGCAGATTGCCGGTGGCGACCTCCGTGATGTTGACGTTAACCCCAACAACACCCACGAGAGCCGCTACCTGATTCGGCGCGTCCTCGGTGATCGTGCCAGTGATGGAGTAAGTCGGCGGGTCCTCCGTGACGAATGACCAGTTGACAACCGTCGCCGGATTGCCTGCCAAGTCTTGAGCGCTGGCTTCCACGGCGACGTTGGTGCTGTAGGCAAAGTCGCCTGGATCATACGTGACGATAACAGATGTCGGTGATACCTGGTTCAGATTTGCCGGCGCCAATACCACAGGCGTCCCGGCGATCGTCAGCGCGATCGTCGCTGTGTCAACCCCCGATATGGCATCACTGGCCCGGAACGATATATCCGTATCGATCGGAACGTCGGTCGCCGTGTCGGCTGGCGCCAACTGATCGATCACCACACCAGCGGTGTCCGGTAGAATGGTGAATGAGTAGTTGACCGTGGCCATCGCGTTGCCGGCCTCATCAGACGCGTCAACCGTGACGTCCACGACCGCGCCGTAGGCAAAGTCCGTCGGCGGATCGTATGAGACGGTGGTAAGGTCAGGCGTCCCGCCCAGCGTCAGCGAAGCGGAGACGTTTGTGCCGTCAACGGTAACGCGGATCGAGGTCGGATCGACACCAGATCGGTCGTCAGTGAGCTCGAAGTCGATGTCCGTGTCGATTGGCACGTCAACTGCGCCGTCCGCGGGAACGGCATTCTGGAACTGGGGCGCGTTGACATCCGAGCGGGTCAGGAATGAGAAGGTATCAACCAACGTGTTCCCAGCCACGTCCGTTGCAGTGACCTCAACGGTCACGGTCTGGTTGTAGAGGAAGTCAACCGGTGGGTCGTAGTCGACCGTCCGATTGGCGGAGTTAGACCCGATCACGAGATCGCCGGTGATGTCTGTCCACGCCCCACCGTCCGCCGGGTCCTGCTTGATGCGGACGGAGATCGCGGCGGCAGCCACACCAGATCCTGCGTCTTCGACCCTGAAACTGATGTTAGCGCCCAGTGCCACCTCGGTCTGCCCGTCGAACGGGTTGGGCGACGTCAACAGCGGTGCCGCCGTATCAGCCGTGGTCACCAACACCCAGTTGACCGGTGTCTCAACATTCGGCACTTCGTCGGGCACGGCGACAGCGACGTACCTGTCGGGTCCGGGTCCGCCCGTCGGAAGTTGCAGCGTCTGCGTGCCCGGTCCGACAGCGGCGATCGGACTCAGCCCCGCGGTCGGGCCAGTCGCTGTCTCAAAGTAAATCTCGTATCCGGCGACATCAACCTGCGCTGCCTCGTCATAGGCAGTGTAATCTATATTGACGAGATTTCCGTTAGGCGTCGCCGCGGCCAACAGCTCAGCGACGAGTACCTTGGTCGGCGTCGGGCTGAAGTCGTCAAACTGCGGCATCCGCGTCCCGATAACCAAAACCCGGACCTCTGTCGGTGTCAGACTAGGGCGATCCCGGTGCCGACCGGCCACGACGTCCTGGATGCGCTGCTGTTGTTCCTGCGTCAGCTTCTGCACGAACACGCCCTGCTCAACCGCCCGCGCCATGTTAGCCTTGAGATGGTCGTAGGCTGGCGTACCGCGGGTGCTCTCCACCTGCTGCCAGAACTTGCGCCCGTATTCGGAACCAGGGGAGAAGATGAGGCCGCATCCGTCTTCGGTCACCGTTCCCGACTCGCCATCAACGGTGACGAAGTCAGCGACGGCACCGTCGGGGATCCCAATCGTGTCCAGAATCTCAGACCGATTCTGCCGCTCGTAGTGACGCAGAGACTGCTCCGCTGCCGCGGGGGAGAGGTGCTTCGATTCCATCAACCAGTTAATGGTCTGCTCGCGCACCGAGCCTAGCTTGATGGTGGCGGCGGACGCTATGTTGAGCGTGAACGCAGCCAGCAGAATGGCGATGATGGCGAACTGCCCTGCCCGACGCAGAGTCCCGGTCATTGTCAGAGGCTCCCCTTAGGCTCGCTAGGTGACAGGCAACCCATGCGCGCCCCGCCGAGAGTCAGCCCGGCGGAGCGCGATAATCAACGTACTACCGGGTCACGCTTACCGACTGGATAGCGCTGGCCCGTTGACCGTCATCAGTAACGGCATTCAGTTCGATGATGTAACGTCCGCCCGGGACCTTCGTCCCCGAAGCGCTCTGGAGATTCCACACCACCGAGTTGCGGCCGGCTTCAACATCCGAGCCCGTGGTGATGGTCGCGACCTCGCGACCGGCGACATTGCGCACCGTGGCGGCAACAGTCGCCCGGGCCGACAGAGCATACGTGATCTCAACACCCACACCAGTCTGCTGAGCGGACGCCGCGCTGATCGCGAGTTGGCCGCCGGTCTCGGGCGAGATCTCCAGCACGAATTTGCGCTCTCCGCCCTCTCGACTGTTGTAGGTCAGGCCAGCCATGGTACGCGCGTAATGGCGCTTACCGGAGGCCACGTCAACGAGGGTCACGCGACTCCCAGCCGGCACCTGAGTCAGGTCCGGGAGGCTCACCGTGACCGGCGTGTTCTGCAGGTCAGTCCACACCGCGAACGGCCATGCGGTAGTCGCAGCAGCCTGGGCCCGCACATCGCAGCCCAGCCTCGTGCCATCATCCGCAGTGAAGTAGACGTCAACAGTGCCCTGTACCCACGGCGGGTTCAGGACTCTGATGCCGGCCGGCCTGTCAGCCGTGGCTTCCATCACGCCCGCTCGACTGCTGATGTCGGCAGCCGAAGGTGAATACGCAGTCACCGGAACGATCCAGTTGCGCGCATCCACCGTGGCGGCAGGTGCAGCCGACGCCACCGAGGCGACGCCGGGTCCGTTGATGGTTACGGACGTCGCGGTATCCGAGTTCATCCACACGCCGGCGCCTTCTGGGATGCTGCTGCGCCCACCCAGGCCCGGAACGTCACTCACGAGCTCGTAAGTGGTCGCGCCTGGTAACAAGACGAACCCGAAGTCCGCAACAGGCCCTGTAGCGCTGATCGCGATATTGCTCCACGGCAGATCAGCCGGATACGGGTTGCCCTGCATGTTGAACCCATCGCGCAGGTTCATCTGGAATTGATCGGTCCGTCTGACCAAACGACCCGGAATGTTGACCAGCGTTGGCACGGTGTAGGCTACGAAGAAACCTCTCCCAGGACCGAGGTCGAGGACGGGGTTCGTGGGGTCCAGCGCCGCGAACGCGTACTTGTCAGCGGCGGCGCTGTCCGGATCCCAGCGAGCAAACCTATCAGTGCCAAACCCAACGATTGCGTCATCGCTCGCCGGATTGACAGGTACAGCAGCGAACGAGATGCCTGCCGGGTAGGTGACTGTGAAGAGTTCAAACGCTACGAAGTCCTTGTCCGACGAGTTAGGTCCGACGGTCGCGCTGAGGGATGTCGGCTCGAACGTGAAGCCCGCTCGCTCCACGGTGATCTGATACGTGCCTGCGAGCAGGCCGGCAATAGAGTAGCCGCCGCCAATGTCAGTCGTAGCGTTAGCCACCTCGCCGCCGCCGGAGGACGCGATCACCTTAGCACCGGACAGACGCCCACCTTCAGACGTGCTGACCGTGCCCGACACCGTGAACGTCTCGGGAGCGATCGTGAAGTCGACGCCCGTAGCCGAGCCCGCGCCAGGCACAGGTAGCATGACCGCCGCCTGCGCCGGGTTGAACACGAAACCAGCCGACTGCGGCCGTACCAGGTAGTTCCCAGCTGGCGAGTCCTCGATGACGTAGTCGCCATTGGCGTCTGTCATCACGTCCGTGATGCCGTTGCTCACGCGAACATTTGCCGTTCCGTTACCGGTAGCAGCATCAGTAACGCGGCCTGCGGTGTCATACGCAGGAACCGTAAGGAAGTCAACCGCCAGGACGTGTGCATCAGCAATCGTGACGTTCTTTGCCGGCGGCAGGAATGCTTTCCCGCGAAGCTGCGGGCGGACCTCAAAGCTGCCGTTAGTGAGGCCGGTGACCGTGTATTGGCCCGTGGCGTCAGAGACACCCGACAGTACGCCGACGAAGACCCTCACGCCGGCAAGGCCGACGAGCGTACCTGTACCCGTGCCATCATCTGTCAGGATCGTTCCTGATACCTTGTACGTCGGCGGGGGCGTGACTGTGAAGCGGTAGGTCTTGGTCACCGAGCGAGCCAGCGGAACCGCCCGGTCGGCGATGGTAATCGTCACGGTCACGATGTCCAACTCGTTGAACGGATCCTTCGGAGTCCAACTGAACTTGAATCCGTTCGTGATCGGCGCCGGGGTACTGAAGTTTCCGTCCGGGAAGATATCCCGGCCCCCGACCTCGATCTTCCAGTCGCGGGTCGAGAGATCAACGCCAGCGCCCGAGTCCGTTGCCTCGAACTCAACAGGCGTATCCACCGGCACGTCCCGATCATTCGGCGCCGGACTGAAGTTTGCTAGGACGGGCGGCGACGCGTCGCTTGACTGAACGGGACCAGCCTCGTTCGAGTTCGCTGACTCATTCTCGCCATCCCACGCGCGGACCACGTAGAAGTTGTCCACGCCGTCGACGGGCGTGTTGTCGTTGTAGGTCGTAGTGCCCGACGGCAGTGTGGCCAGCGCAGTGGTGTACTGACCGGACAGGAGGGACCAATAGAGCCGGTATTCCGTTACGTCGTTCGCGCCGGCGTTTGGGTCGTCTGCCGACTTCGTCCAGGAAGCGTCGAGCTGGTTGCCGAGCCCCGGATCGGTAATCGCGAGGTTTGTCGGAGCATCCGGAGCCACGTTGTCGGTAGCATTCACGGGTCCAGCGACGTTACTCGCGATAGACTCGTTCGTGCCATCCCAGGCGCGAACGTCATACCAAAGGTCCGTCACCTTAGGCGCCGTATCGTGGGTGAAGCTATATGCGCCGGCGCCAGTTGCAGGTATGGTCGTTGCCAGCGTCGGGTTGGTTAGCCCGGTCGATGTCCCAGGCGCTGTATCGTAGTAGAGGCGGTACTCGGTGACGTCGTTCGCGCCACCTCCATCATCGTTACTCGGGTTGAAGCTGCCCTGAGTGGCGCCGCCCTGATCGTTGGGCACGTCGGCAACCACGAGCGACTTGGGCTCACCCGGGGGCTGATCAACGCGCGGCCCCGCGAACTTGTTGGGGGTAGCGGTCAACTCGGGCTGACGCGCCGAGTCCAGGCCATCAGACGCGCGGAAGTAGTAGCTGTGAGCCGTACCAGCCACCAAACCAGTGACCTGGTGCTGGAACGTAGCGCCGTCCGTGTAGTCGCCGTCGGACGGATCAACCTTCGTCATATCGTTGGCGACGCCATCGATATACACCCTCACCCACTCCGGCGGGTTGCCCTGAACACCGGCAAACACGTCGGCGTCCTCGTAGATGATGGTGTAAGTGTAGGTGTCCTGCTCCGTACCAGAGTCTGGATCCAAGCCCGGCGACGCGGCCGCCGGAGGCGCATCGGTCGTCTCGAACACGAGCATCGGAGGCGTGTTCTGGGCGACGAGCGGTCCATCGACGGAGCCGAGATCCACATCTGTCGTGTACGGAGACACCGGGGTCGGTCCGCTGAAGAGTTGCGGGTCGGCCGGTAGGGCTGCAGGAGGCAGCGGCGGGAAATTGAGTTCGCCGTCACGCGTCTGTCCGCGGAAAATGTGCGTGCCCGCCGCCAACCTGATCCCGGTGGTCTCGAACACGGAGCCGTCTGAATAAACGGTATCATTGGGATCCGACTGCGTCATGTCAAGCACGATGTCAGGTGCTGATGAGGTGCCGTCGATCCCGGCACGGATGACAGACGGCGGGTCGTTCTCCTGGTCCGTGTACGTAAAGACGAGCTTGAACAGCGTCGCGGTCGTGCCATCAGCACCTGCCCCAGGCGCATCCGGATTGAACCGGAAGTTGCTGAGCGTAGGAGCGGTATTGCGTAGCACCTCGGGACCCTCGAACTCCGACGTCATCGGGAAACGAACTCTCTCGCCTTCAACGGAGACATTGCTGTCGTTCGGATAGGCCCAGTCCGCCCAGTCATCGCGGAACTCGAAGTAGTAACGATGGAGGCCTGGTCCGAGGGTGAGTAGGTTGGCTGTATTGAACGTATAGACGATGCCATCGTTCGCCCGAGCGTCGGCGGGGTTCTGGCGCGACATCGTGCCTTGGAACCACTGCAGCAACTCGAAGCGGTCGCCCGGTCCTATCGGATCCGCGCCAAGCCCCAGGGCTGTTCCGAGGGGAGTCGCGGTGATCGAGGTTGCGGTATTGGCCGTAATCTGGTAGGTCAGGCCGATCGCGGACCCACTGGCCGCGTCTTCAATGCGCAGCAGGTACGGCCGCACGGCGTCCACGAGCTCGCTGACACCGTACCCCGTGCCGGTCTGTGTCGTGTAGGTGAGGCTGCCGGCTGTAACGCCGGAAACGTTATTGTCACCCTCGGGGTCGCCGAAGAGGTCAACGTAGATCGACGCATCGAACGGCTCGTCTCCCAGGGCATTCGTGTTGAGGACCTCACCGTCAGTGTCGGTATAGGTGACACTGAACATGAAGTCGCTGCCTTCGCGATCGGAGCCGGGCGTGACAGAGCTGTTGGTCAGGACCGGCGGGGTGTTGACTCTGAACGCATACCAGTCATTGGCGCCAGTCGGGTCCATCGCCACGCCGAAGTCCGCTTGCGGATTCGCGAGGGGGAGCAACGGGTCGACATCCTGGAAGGTATCATTGGTCTCGAACTCCGTCCACGTCGGCGGGCGGTTCGGGAAGATCGTGCTGCGCGCCCCATCGCTCGCGACGAAGTAGTAGTTGTAGTCGCCAGGTCCCCCGCCGCCCGGAAGCTGGTCGGCCGTGATCTGGAACTGGAAGACAGCGCCGTCCGTGTAGTCCGTATCGCCAGGCACGAGCTGATTCATCGTGAATCCGCGCCACGTGGTCGGCGATGTGCCGTTGTCGTTGCGGCGGACCATTACGCGAATGAAGTCTGGCGACCGGTTCGGCATACGCCAGTAGTTGGTGAGGAAAGTGAAGGTCGTCGACTCGGTCCACTTACCGCCCCGTAGCGCAACCGCGCTCGGATCGGCAGGGCTCTCCGGCCAGATGTTAGCAAAGTTCGGTCGGATGGTGTCGTCGTTGATGTAATGCGTCGGCTGCCCAGGCCGACCCGCAATGAATGGGTTCGACCCATCAGGTCCGCCATCGGCGCTGACGCCCTCAAACGGGCTGATGATCGGGAAGCTGCCGTAAGTCTTCGCAGTGAAATCAAACAGCTCGTGCGTGATGACAGGTACGAGCCTCGGCTCTCCACCGACCGGGGTGAACGGCGCAACGCCTCCCTCGGGGAACTGCACTCCGGTGTGGTAGGGCGGAGGAGTTGCTTGGGGACGGACCGCTGGGTTGAAATATGGGAACCCGCTCAGCACGGGGTTCACGTTCGGATACTGGGTGGCGTCCTGGGCGTCATACGCATAGCCAAAAGGCCGAACTTCTCTCGTGTACGACGGGGCGCGCCGTTCCCATGACCGGTGAGCCGAGGGCGAGGACGGTGGCTCTGGCATCGGATTCCAGTATTCGACGCGCGTCTGGTTTCCGGGCCAGCCGATCTGGACGTGAGCTACGCCACGCGGCGGGAAGAAGTCATCAGTCGCGGCGAATTCGTACGTGTGCGGACCGGGCGGAAGCGAGACGTACCCATTGCTCGCCGGCGTCCCACGGACGCCTCTCGCGCGCAGGTCCTGGTCGTCCGGGCCCGGCGGGTCATACCGCAACTGGAACATGTTGTCCAGGAAATTCATGTAATCGGTCGGCTGGATCACATACTTGTAGATCGCGCCACCGAAATCCCTGAAAGTGTTGTCGTTCAGGTCCTCGCGGAGCATGAAGTGAGGGCGCTGGATGTTGCCATCGATGATGAGGACAACCTCAGCCTGCACTCGCTTCTCATATTCGGGATACGTAGCATCTCCCGCGCCCTTCGTGCGCTGAAGGCCGACATAGTCGCCTGAGTGGTCCATCCACGCATCATCAGACCAATCGATCGTCCAACCGTAGTTGCCGCTGGACAGACCGTTAAAGGAAAAACTGTCAGTGTAGCCGGCGTCGAGAACCCCATCGGGCGCGCGTTTGGGGAGTCTGTCGAAGTTGACGATCCGCGTGCGTCCGTCGCCCGGAGTGGTCCCGGCGGCCCAGCCCCATCTCGGCGGGAGATCGTTCGTGCTGGGCGTTCGGCCATTGGCGTACTGAACGCGGAACGTGTAAGTTGAGTCACCGGAGCCGTTGTCGTTATCCAACTGCAGCGAGTTGGGCGCCACCTCAAGCGGATCGACACCGGCAGCGGGGCTAGCGAACCACTCCAGGACGTCTTCGTCGTCATCGTGGGCCGAGTACGTCCCGGCGCCATGGCTGTTGCCAGCCCAGCCACTGATAAGGCCTCCATTGGAGTCTCTGATCCAGACGTTGAAGCGGAACGATATGCCGCTGCCCTGGAAGAAGTTACCCATGCACCAGTCTTGATGCGGCAGTGGCGGGAACAGGGGATGATTGAAGAGGAACCCTCGGCCGGTGAACGGGCCGATGGTGTAGACGGCCGTGGTGCCCCCAAGGCTGGCTACAGCGACGCCATCGAGGTCATCGAAGGGCCGCGGCTGTTGGCCGGTTGATAGGTCAATGAGCCAGTTGCTGGGGTTGAGAGGCCCTCCCGTCGCCCCGCCGCTCAGGCGAAGGCCGACGAGACTGTTGTTCGCGCCACGGTCGATGACGATCCCAAACCAGCGCTGGGAGTTCGCCGAACTGTGAATTGGGAAGACGCCGCCTTGAAACGCGTTGCTGGCGCTTTGACCGAACACGGGCGTCGCTACAAGAGGCAGGAGAGCGAACAGCGGAATGAGAGACCTCACAGCGAGGCGGCGCAGTGTGCTTTGCGGTTGGGCCACTAGTGAATTCCTCCCCGTCAAGTGCCAGACTGGCCGGACGCAATGAAAGCCCGCCCCGGCCGGCGGACGGGCGCGCCCCAGCCAAAGATAAGAGCCAGCCCGTGCAGGCTGGTGTTCGCCTTCCCTGTCAAAGCCACCTTCAGTGGCTCGTGGAGCGAACGTCGTCACCGACGAATAACTCGTATTTTACAGTAACGTATACCAAAAGTCAACCGATCATGGGGCCTGTTCGAGCCGACTTGAGCGCCCGAGATAACCGCCGCATGGCCGAGACTTAAGGGCCTGATTCCCGATGTGATAGCGGGAGGCCTTGGTGGCCGACCCAAACGGCAATGTGACATTGCTCACGGAGGAGCCCCGGCCATGCCCCAAACGGCTGCGTCCCTAAGCCGAAGCCCGCTCTGAGCCTCGCTGCCGGCGACCCCATTCTGCCCCGGCGGCCTCACCGGCGGGCCGACCCTTTGTTGGCGGCGATCTGCCGTCCGACCGCAGCAAAAAAGCAGACCCAACACACGCACGCGACTCCGGCGACGACGAAGCAGGAATAGGCATCCACATCCCACTCGCGGCGAGTGCCAACGGCGTGTCCGAATTCCTCGATCGTACGTATCCAAATGGCCATCCCCGCCGCGAGCACGCTGAAGCCAGCCGCTGCCGCTAGCAGCAGTGCGAGCCATACGCGCCGCAGTCTCGTCGATCCGCCCGGGACGTGTCTCGTTGTGGCGCCGGCCGGCTGGCTGGCGCGAGTGGTGTTGGGGGATGTCTCAGGGGTGTCAGGCATCGCGGTAGTAACCATGTTACCTTCCGCTGTGTCGATTCAGGGCTGCGCGGATCGAGGCGTGGGCTGCCGGACGCTAAGAGAGCAACTTCTCGTCGATCAGGCGGTTGACCTGTTGAGGGTCGGCCTGGCCCTTCGTCAGCTTCATGACGCCGCCAACGAGCGCGCCCTTCGCCTTCTTCTTGCCCTCTCTGTAGTCCGCGACCGCCGCCGCGTTCTCAGCGATGACCTGGTCGATGATCGGGCCGAGTTCGTCC
This sequence comes from uncultured Armatimonadia bacterium, assembly GCA_964555935.1. Taxonomy (GTDB): domain Bacteria; phylum Armatimonadota; class Zipacnadia; order Zipacnadales; family VGFC01; genus CAZKUN01. The sequence continues at coordinate 14,224 of CAZKUN010000114.1, forward strand.
TCGCCGCCGACGACCTCAAGCCCGCCGGACTCGACAATCGTCGCCGCCGCTTGGCCGGTCTCGAACATCGTCTCGAAGACGTCCTTGGCGATCTTACCCGTTATCTTCCCCGCTTGCACGAGGCCGAGGAGTTCGGCGATGCCGGCGGGCGATACCGGTGACGCCTCAATTCCTAGGCCAGCCGAGTTCAGCATCCGACTCAGGTCGCCCATGACCCAATTGCTAGCCGCCTTCGCGTCATTGCACAGGCCGACGACCTCCTCGAAGTAGTCCGCCATCGCCTTCGAGGCCGTCAGCACACCCGCATCGTATTCGGGCAGCCCGTAGTCGTTCATGAACCGCGCCCGGAGCGCGTCCGGAAGCTCCGGCAGCGACTGCCGGATCTTGTCAATGTCCCACTCAGCCGCCGGCACCATCGGCAGCAAGTCCGGATCCGGGAAGTACATGTAGTCCCCGGCCGACTCCTTGGTCCGCATCAGCTGCGTCTCTTGCTTCTCCTCGCTCCAACGTCGGGTCTCCTGGCGGATGGGCTCGCCATCCTCAACCGCGCGACGCTGCCGCCGGACCTCATACTTGACAGCCTCGTAGACTCCTCTAATGGATGCGAGATTCTTGATCTCAACGCACTCCGTGCGCTCGCCGGTCTCATCATCGACGATGTTAACCGTCGGCTCGCACCGCATCGCGCCTTCTTCCATGTTGCCGCTGGCCACACCGATATATCGGACGATCTCTCGCAGGCTCGTCAGATACGCTCGGACCTGCTCGGCCGAACTGAAGTCCGGTTCCGTCACGATCTCCATCAGGGGCGTTCCGGCCCGGTTGTACTCAACAAGACTGGTGCCGTCCGGCAGGTGGAAGTTCTTGCCGGTGTCTTCCTCAAGGTGCACGCGCCGGATGCGGATACGGTGCGTGTCGCCATCGACATCGACGTCGATGCGCCCGTCATACGTCAACGGCTCTTCGTACTGACTGATCTGATAATTCTTCGGCAGGTCGGGATAGAAGTAATTCTTCCGGGCGAAACGGCATCGCTCAGCGACCTCGCAGCCGAGAGCCAGCCCCGTCCTGATGACCAACTCGACCGCCTTGCGATTCGCGACCGGCAACGTGCCGGGGACGCCTGAGCACACCGGACAGCACTGCGAGTTGGCCGTCTCGCCAAACCGCGTGGAACAGCCACAGAACATCTTGCTGTCCGTCAGAAGCTGTGCATGAACTTCCAGTCCGATTTTCGGTCTCATTCCCATGAATCCGGCTCCCACCGATCAGCGGGCCCACGTCCCCGCTGTTGCATATGCGAGTGACTACTGCGCCGCGAGCTTCGGTTTCTGGCCGACCCAGCCGGCCTGCTGCTCGTAGGCATATCCGACCCGAAGCACCGTCTCCTCATCAAACGCCTTCCCCATCACCTGCAAGCCAACCGGCAGTCCTTCGGACAGGCCACACGGCAGGCTCAGCGCTGGGATCCCTGCCAGGTTCACCGGGATCGTGCAAATGTCGGCCATCTTCATCGCAAGCGGATCGTCCGCCCTCTCGCCGATCCTGAAGGCCACGCACGGCGATGTCGGCGATATCAGCACGTCGAACCGCTCGAAGGCCTTGTCGAAGTCGTTGCGGATGAGTTGGCGCACCTTCAGCGCCTTGACATAGTAGGCGTCGTAATAGCCCTTGCTGAGAACATACGTGCCCTTGATAATCCTCAGGCGGACCTCGGGGCCGAAGCCCTCCGCGCGCGTCTTGGCGAACATCCCCTCATAGTCGCTGAAGCTCTCCTCCGTCCGGTGCCCGTAGCGCACGCCGTCGAACCGGGCGAGGTTTGAACTGCACTCGGCCGGCGCGATGATGTAATAGACGGGGAGCGAGTAGTCGCAGTGCGGAAGTCCGACCTCTTCACACTCGATGCCGAGATCGCCCAACGCCTGGATGGCCTTCTCAACACACTCGCGGACGCCGGGTTCGATCCCCTCGCCCATGAGTTCCTTGACGATTCCTGCCTTCATGCCCTTGACGTCACCGTTCAGCGCCGAGGCATAGTCCGGGACCGGAATATCGGAGGCCGTGGAGTCCATCTCATCGTGGCCCGAGATCACGTGTTGGAAGAGCGCCGCGTCCGTGACGTCCTTGGTGAGCGGCCCGATTTGGTCCAGGCTGGAGGCGTACGCGATCAGCCCGTAGCGGCTGACGCGACCGTAAGTCGGCTTCAGACCGACGCAGCCGCACACCGACGCCGGCTGGCGGATCGAGCCTCCTGTATCCGACCCAAGCGCGAGGAACGCCTCATCGGCGGCCACGGCGGCCGCGGACCCGCCGCTCGATCCTCCCGGGATGCGGTCGAGATCCCACGGGTTCCGGGTGACCTTGAACGCTGAGTTCTCGGTCGAAGACCCCATGGCGAACTCATCCATGTTCGTCTTCCCTATCAGAGGCATCCCAGCATCGCGGCAGCGCGAGACTATGGTGGCATCGTACGGGGGAACGAAGTTGTGTAGGATCTTCGACGCGCACGTAGTCGTGACGCCCTTGGTGCACAGGACATCCTTGGCGGCATACGGGACGCCCGCCAAGGGACCGAGAGTCTCGCCGGCGGCTCTGGCTTCATCGACCACTCGCGCCTGTTCGAGAGCAACGTCCGTCGTGAGCGCCAAGTACGCGTCAATCTGTGGTTCTACGGCGTCAATGCGCGCGAACTGCGCCTCGACCACTTCGACCGATGACACATCCTTCGCGGCCAGCTTCGCAGCCAGCTCGTGCGCGGTTAGCTCGTGAAGTCCCACGGCATGTCCTCCGATAGGGCATTCCAGCCCGGTCTTGCAGCGACCTCAGCCCTCGACGATCCTGGGAACGCGGAAGAACTCGTCGGCGCCGTCGGGAGCGTTGCTGACGATCTCATCGATCGGCAACGAGGCCTTGATCTCATCCTCGCGCAACACGTTCACCATCGGCACCGCATGGCTCATCGGTTCGACGCCATCGGTGTCGAGTTGCTGCAGTTCCGCGAAATGCTCCAGGATGCGGTTCAGCTCGCGCTGAAGCCGCGCGATCTCTTCTTCCGACAGGTCAAGATGCGCCAGAACCGCGACATGGGCGACATCATCCTTGGTAACTTGCTCCATTGGGTCCAGCCTCCATGAATGGCCCCGCAGCCTACCTTCGACTGCGGCGCGCGGCCCATGATAGCACCTGCCGTCTCACAGCGTCAAGAAACGGGAGTTTCGACCGTCCGAACCTGCCAGCGGGCCGATCTGGCGGGGCGGGGAGACGCTAGTGTCGGGACCATTCGAAGTACACCGTGGCCATCTCATCATCCCTGGTGTCGGCCAGGGCGAACCATCGAATACCGTCGCCAAGCCGGAACTCGCCACCCATGGCATGGAGGGAGTCGGGTACGCTCTCCGGCCGCCAATGGCTGGGAGACGTGAGGCCGATGGTTGTCCACGGCATCCACTCAGGGCCTTGAGCGGTCCAGGGCTGCTCGAAGGGCGCGCTCTTCAGGAAGCCGTCCAAGACATCCATGGGCATCAGCACTACGGCCCTAAGATCGCCGTGCCAGCCCGTGTAGCCCCTGGCCTCCACCAACGCCGTGCCCTGAGGGAACTCAATCTCCCCCATCCGCTCAACGCCCCGAAGGCTCGCGATGGGGTAGGCGTCTGCCCGGGGCATGGCCAGGCCGCCTATCCTCAACCCAAGCAAGCCGATCATGCCCACCACCACCAGGGCCTGTGTCACGACCCACACCTGTTCGCTCGTAGATCGGCGGGGTTGCGAAGGCGCGAGCCGCGTGAGCAACCAGAGTCCCAGCGCGAAGGACACGACACCTACGACACCCCACCCGGTCACCAGTAGCGCCCAGGCCCAAAGCTGTCCCTCCAGGCCTCCGCCAACAGGGAAGGGGCGCATGTCATAGGCCTCTACTTGGCCCCAACCTAGCCCGATGAACCATCCACCCGCCCCACGGACAAAGCCGAGGAAGCCCGCGACGAACCCGACGCTGGAGAGGCACAGCCCGACCCAGTAGAAAGCCTTGTGCCGCAAAGTGAACCGCCCCATGGCAACCGTCCTCGGGGGAATAGACGCTCAGCGCGGCTCGCCGCCTCGTTAGGCCCACGCTCCCGACGCCGTCGGACACCTCGGGAAAAGCGCTTCACACGCGGCCCGGGCGAGCCTCGAATCCCCCTCCATCTGCGCCGTGGCGCGCTCGCCGAAGCCATTGATGCCGAGGACTAGACTCACCATTGTCGCCTGGTCCAACTCGACGCGGATCTTGCCTGGAGCCCAGTCTTGCGCGGCCACTTTCCCGGCGCCGATCTCAAGGACAGCCGACCCACCGTCCGGCAAGCAGAACGCGATCTCCCCGCTCCAGTCGCTGACCGCTGAGTTGGCCAATCGTCGCTCCAACTCCGGGCAGACGCGGCGCATCAACTCCCCCGGGTCAATCACGCGGATCATGTTGCCCGCCGGCCCCGAATGCGTCTCGACCCACCTGAACCGCACTCCCGCCGAGATCATCGCCCGCTCGATCGCGTGGTCGAATGGCATGCGCGCCACCACCATCTCGGCCCCGCGCGCGTACGCTTCCCGCAATATGTGGACCAACATCGCCCCGAGGGCATCGGGGTGCTCCGGATCGAAGCCGAACTCCTCAATCTCGACCTGCGCGTCAGCCGGCCCTGCGTCTGGGCGCTCCTCCGCCAGCATGTACCCAACCGCGTCCCCGTCCAACACACAAGTGACGCGCAACCCCGTCTCGTCTGGTCCCTCTCGGAGGACCGTCTCCCTAAATGCGACGACCTGCGCGCCGGAGCGCTGACCGTAGAACGCCTCATGGAGGCTCGCCCGCGCCTCGTAATGCGCCTTGGGGTCATACGGGACCACGTCACCCATGAAAGAGAGAGGTGGCTCCAGGTACTCGTCCGGCCACATCACCTGCGTCCCGGCATGGGACGACCGGAGCGGGAACTCCACCGTGCGCCGCGGGAATGGCTCCCAACCAAAGCGCGAGTAGAACCGCATCAGCCCGCCTAACCGTCCGACTTGGCAGTCTCGTTCGCGGAGTTGTTCGTCGAGACCAGCCATCAACTCGGATCCGTGCCCTTGTCGCTGAAGATGCGGCAACGTGCCAACCATGCCGACATCGCCCTTGTTGATCTGGCAAGTGCCTACCCTCAACGCCTGTACCGTCACGCGACACGCGCTGACTATCTCGTTCTCATGCTCAAGCACGACCCATTCCTCTGGAGATCGCCGGCATGAGTCGAGCACCCAATCGTGGTTCTGTGGCGCGAAGGCCTCCCCGATGATGGTGGCGACTTTCCTTGCGTCCTTCTTCGTGGCCGTCCGCACGTCACTCATCAACAGGCTCCGTATATGGAATCAAGTCAGTCCGAGGGCTTAGCGCGCGCATCTTCTCGTACCAAGCCTTGCCCTGCTCGGGGTCGGCCGTGTCGAGCACGAAGATGAACCGCGTTCCCTCGGCTGCATCGTCCATCAGCTTCAATGCGGCTTCGTCTGTGATCCATGACAGCACGTGAGCTGGAGCCTCCGGCCCGCTAAAGTGGTCGAGGATCGGATCCCATCCGCTCCGGGCGAGAACGCGATTAAACGCGTAGAAGTTGGGAATCGCGTTGAAGCTCGCGAATTGATGCTCCGCGTCTGCGCAGCAGTGCATCCCCAAGCCCCCGAAGTGCTCCGACAGGTCTATCAACTCGGGGAGCGCGTGCTCCTCGAACATCGCCGTGCCCATGATTCCACATTCATCGTTGCTCAACCACGGCCCCATCTCCGGCGGGGCCCAAGCGGCCGGGCAGTGGCAGGGGCTGAGCCGCGGGAATTCTCTCCGAAGCTCCGCCAGGAACGTCTTCAGCAGCGACGCGCACTTGTCCACAAGCCTCTTCGCGGCAGCGGAGTCGTCCGGCTCCATCATCGCCATCAGGAAGTGTTCCTTATTCCAGATGAGGCTCGCAGTGTCAAATCCGCTCTGCACGTCACATGGCCCGAGGTAGGCGTCTTCGCCCAGTTCATCGCGCACTAGGCTGCCCAGCTCAAACACCCGCGACAGCTCCCGGCTCCTCCAGATGTCGGGCGCCTCGATCTCATCCGCCTCTTCAGCCGTTCTCACCAGCGGCAGTGCGGCCGGGTTCGTGTCATCGTACCGATGCACGCGGCATCCAAACGCCGCCGCGTAGATCTGCGTTCCCGTCCCGAGTTTCGCCACGGGAACCGAGTCGTCGCCGACCGCCTCGAGCATCCGGACTTGCCGCTCGTAGTTCTCTACGACCCACGGTACCCACTCGCTGACCGGCGCATCGGAGAGGGTGTAATCATACCCCTCCCACTCGTGCAGCGGCACCCCCGTTGCGTGGACGCAGAACCCGTGCCCGCTGAACGGACCACGCGCGTAGATGTTGCGCAAGAACGCCTCGTTCTGAATCGCGTGATCGCTCATTGCATGCCTCTCGCCGGTTCAGATCTCCAGCCGGTTGCGTATGTCCCGCGCTGCATCCGCGCGCCCCTTGCCTTCAAGCCGCTTGAGCCACGGCTGCAACTGGACATACTTCCACGGCCCTGTCTGCACTACTTCTTGCAGCGGATCCGGCGCGGCGCCATGGTGGCCAAGGTTCTCCGCGTGCCATTCGATCAGCAGGTGGTCGAGTTGCTGGACCACGGCTGGGTTCTCGGCCGCGACATCCTTCGTCTGATGTGGATCGTCAAGCATATCATGCAGTTGCACGGGCGGGAACGGGAACAGTCCCGGATGGTAAGTCCTCGTCAGCAACCACCGGTCCGTCCGCACGGATCTCTGGCACGAGTACAGCCCGTGCGTCCACACCACGTGGTCCCTCGCCTGTGCCGGCTCGCCCGTCAGTTGAGGCGCGAAGGACGCGCCATCCCATCCCTCGGGCGTCGGGAGGTCCAGCATGTCGCAGAGCGTCGGAGGCAGATCGACGTTGTAGACCAAATCATCGCAGCGCGCGCCCGGCTCAGTGGCCGAGGGCCACCTGACGATCATCGGGATATTCTGCACGGCTTCGCAGCCACACACGTGGTCCCCATAGACGCCGAACTCGCCCATCGCCTCGGCGTGGTCGGCGGAGATGATGATCGCCGTCTCGTCCAGAACGCCCTGGTCGGCGAGGGCGTTCAGCACCTGCCCGATGTGGTGGTCCATGTAACGGATGGATGCATCGTACCCATCGCAAAAGTGACGCCAGTCGTCGACTGAGGCAATCTGGTCCGGCATCGAGGCGGCCGGGCTCTTATCCTGCCCGGGGAACAGCTCTCGGGCCGTAAATGGACCGGACGTCGACTGCTGTTCCTCGATGGCCGCCGCGTCCGGCCAAGCCGGAGGGGGATCGTCGGCGAAGTGACCCATCCAATCGGGCGACATCGTGTAGATTCGGTGCGGGTCCCAGTAGTGGACATGCAGGAAGTAGTCATCATCCGCGCCATGCTCCGCAATCCACGGCAGGGCCGCGGCGTTCACCTCGTCTGCGTTCTCTCCCCCACCCTTGAGCGTGAAGGTGTGCAACTCTCGCCATCCCGCGGCGAACCACCAGGCGTCATGCCGATCCGCGAAGGACGAGATGCTCGCCGTCCGATACCCGTTCGCATGAAGGTGTCGCGCAAACATCGGCGGGTTGCGGGTGTAGCGGAACTCGCTCCCCGGCCCCCAGTGCGTCGCGACGCCGTTATGCACCCCAAACCGCCCCGAGAACAGAGCAGCCCGGGACGGCATGCACGGCGCGTCTGACGCGTAACACCGATTGAAGGTCATCCCGTCATTGATGATCTCGTCTAGATTGGGCGTCGTGCAACGGTGGTAGCCGGCAGCGCTGAAGTGGTCGGGCCTCATGCAATCGAGGTCGAAGTAGATGATCCTCACAGCTCGCGCCTCCTCGTGCAGGGGTCGGCCGGATGACGCGGTGGTGTTTCCGATCCGGCTCACCGAACACCTCCGCGCGTCGCGTGACAGAGGGCGTCGGGCGGGCCATGCCGAACGTGGCCGCCAGCCCGCCGAGTCCAGGAGGCCTCACCTTTGAGCCAGGAGCGCGTCTCATACGATCCCTTCCGTCCCGTCTTTCCATCGCCGGCCAGTCTCGTTACCTCGGTCGACGCCGAAGGGCGGCCGAACATCATCACGCTGGGCGAGACATTCAACCTCAGCATCCGCGAGCCGGTCATCGTCGGGATTGCCATCCACAAGGACCGCTACTCTCACGAGCTGATCAGCGCGTGCGGCGAGTTCGTCGTCAATCTCCCGCCGGCGGGCCTCATGGGTGAGGTCATGGCGTGTGGCTCAGAGTCGGGGAGGACCACCGACAAGTTCACCGAGTTCGGTCTCACCCCGCTCCCGGCCAAGCACGTCGCGCCGCCGCTGATTGCGGAATGCCCAGTCAACATCGAGTGCCGCCTGCTCTCCGTCCAGGTCATCGGCGACCACGACCTCTTCCAGGGCGAGGTGCTCGAGCATCACGTCTCACCCGATGTGCTCAATGAGGATGGGAAGTTCGACCCAGAAAGACTGAGCACCATCTGCATGGCAGGTGGCCACTTCTTCGATCTCGGGAAGCACATCCGTGAGTGGTAGTAACTCGCCGCCCTGAGCCGCCCATGATGCCGAACTCACCGACGACGGTGTCCACGTCCACTGAACCGCGCCTGCTCCCCGTGAGCATCAAGGCGCTGGTCATCGCGCTCATCGTCGCCATCGTGGGCGTGCGCTACCAGACGACCAGCATCCTGCACGGGCTTGGCGCGTCGCCCGAGCTGCCTCTCGCAACGCTCTTCGTGCTCGTCGCGCTGCATCCGATCCTCGAGAAACTCCTCCGATTGAAGCGCTCTGAGATCATCGTCATCTACTGCTTCGTAATGGTGGCGGCGGCCTCGTATGATGGCGTCAGCCGTTTCATGCCCGCGTATACCGTTCCCCAGTATTTCGCCGGGCCCGAGAACAACTTCCAGATGCTCAGCGACGAATGCGTCCCAGATTGGTTCGTCCCCAAGGACGCAGAACTGATCCGCATGTATTACGAAGGGCGTGGCGACCAGCCCGTCAACTGGGGGCCCTGGATCCGGCCGACGGCTATGTGGGTGCTGTTCTTCATGACGCTCTGGGGAACGCTCTACTGCGTCGTCGGATTGCTGCGTCGCCATTGGGTTGAGCACGAGCGACTGGGGTTCCCGATGGTCGCCGTCCCGCTTTACATCACGGGCACCGGAACAGGGAAGTTCCGCCCAAAGACATCGGTCTGGCGCGAGCCGCTCATGTGGGTCGGCTTCATCGTCACCTCGCTCCATTTCCTATCGATCATGGTCCACGCGCTCAATCCCCGCGTGCCGACGCTCGGCACTCACTTCGACGTGGGACAGCTCTTCACTGAGAAACCCCTCGACGGCCTGCGTCCGCTGTTCCTGTTCATCTACAACCCGCTGCTTGCCGGCCTCGCCTACTTCGCTCCACAGGACCTCTGCTTCTCAATGTGGTTCTTCTTCCTCTGCTACTTCAAGCCGATCCGCTTGGTCTACCGCGTCGCCGGCTTGCCCACGCCCTCCGGCTTCCCGTTCTACTGGGAGCAAAGCGCCGGCGCATTCATCGGCATCACCCTCTTCTACGCCTGGGCGGCGCGCGGGCATCTGCGGGAGGTGTGGAAGCTGGCCACGTCGGGGCGCAGCCCGAGCGGCGAGCAACCATGGGCCGACCCAATGACGCCGCGCTTGGCGCTGGCAGGCGCGGCGTGTGGTTTCGTCGCGCTCTGTGCTTACTACATGCTGGCGGGGATGAGTTGGTGGGTGGCGGCGATCTTCTTCGGTCTCATCATCATCTTCGCAACCATCTTCACGCGCGGCCGAGCCGAGAGTGGCGTCGCCTACACCGCCTCGTTCCCATTCTGGCAGGCCAGCCGACAGCTCAAGTCGTTCCTGGGTTCTGAGCGCCTCATGCCCGGTGGCAGCTTCTCAAACGTCACGCTGCTCGGCAGTCTCATCTTCCTGCACTTCGGGAGCTTCCCTGAAGGGATGACATACCAGATCGAGAGCCTCAAACTCGGCGCCGAGTCCCGGATCAAGACCAGTCACATGACGGGGATCATCATCGGGGCGATGCTCGTGGGACTGCTCCTCAACTTCCAGACATTCTTCAGCACGTGCTATGACTGGGGAGCAAACACGCTTCAGGGCGGCGTGACGGAGGGCGGTTACCACGTTCGCATCGCCCGCACGGAATACGCGGAGGTCAGCACGATTGCCGACGGTCACGCGCTGAAGCCAGACTGGAACCGTAATGGATTCACGATCGGCGCATTCGCGTTCACGCTGCTCTTGGTCGCCTTGCGATCCCGCTTCCCCAGGTCGCCGTTCCACCCGCTCGGGTTCGTCATGACGACCTCATACGGCTACGCCTATTGGGGGTCGTTCCTTGCGATCTGGGCGACGAAGGGCCTCATCCTGCGGATCGGCGGAGTGAGGCTCTACCACCGGCTGGCGCCCGTGTTCGTCGGCCTCGTGCTGGGACAGGTCTTCTCGCTCAGCGTGGTGTGGATGACCTTCGCCCGATTCACGCCCGATGACTGGAAGAGCGTCGCCGATCCCCTCATCTACTTCTGATCCCGCCGCAGCTCTCGCACCCAGTCTGCCACCTCCGCAACGGGCGCCGTCCAGATCCGATTGCTATGCCGCTCGAGGTGCGCGCAAAGCTCGACGAAATCCACCGACGAGACCGGGAGATGGCCTGAGTCAATACCATGGAACACGAGCAGTCCCCAACGCCCTCGCGACGCGCACTGCTCCGCAAGGCCCACTAGATTCGCACCCGTCATCCGCGACACGTCCCATGACCACAGACAATGAAGATCACACGTCAGCGAGTGGTTGGGGACCTCGCCGATCCCGCGTCCGGCCACGAAGTGTTTGGCTATCACAGGCACGTAGCTCTGCCGGTCCAGTCCCTCACCCACGTGGGTTTGGTAGCAGGGGTAGCAGTACGAGCGACTTTCTCGTGGGAACAGCTCTGCCAGCCGCCCCTCCGCCGCCATGACGTCCGCCTCGATGTCGGCGAGCGTCATTCTCTCGAGCCCGTGGCCGCCGGGGTCGTCCTGAAATCCGAGAGAGCACGTGTGGCTTAACGAGTGGTTTCCAATCTCGTGCCCCGCGTCATGTACCGCGCGCCATGGCTCCATGGCCTTGCGCCAATCCTCGCCGCGCAGGCTTACGTAGAAGGTCCCTCGCAGCCCGCGCTCATCCATCATCGGAATCGCCTTCTTCAGTTGCGATGGCAGCGCATCATCGAATGTGAGCGAGACGGCGCCCTCGTAGTTGTCCGGCCAGAGCCTCGTCGTGTCTGGTGTCAATCCACACACCCTCCCGATCGTCTGCATAGTCCCGCGAGCCTCAGCCGTCCGCGCGTGTTCCAGTGGCGGCTGCCTGTACCACAATTCCACCGGCTGATCCCCCCCACCTCTCATTGAGGGAGCAGGCGCCGCGCGACAGCTGTTGAATCTCGAAGGCACCGCGCGCACTGGAGGCGATCCCCATGAGCCGAATCATACTCATCGCAATCGACACGCTGCGAGCTGATCACCTTGGATGCTACGGCTACGTCCGGGACACGAGTCCACGCATCGACGCGCTCGCAGCCGACGGGATCGTGTTCGACAACTTCATCACCCAGACAGGGCACACGCTGCCGACATTCACGTCGATCATGACAGGTCGATACCCGTTCGGCCACGGCATTGTCAGCACGCTCCACTCGCATCCGGACCAACCAGATCAAGTGGTGAGCGACCAAGTCCCGGTTCTATCGCAGTTGGTGCGCGAACACGGATGGCTGACGGCGGCGTTTGACAACCTGCCGGAATTCCCTTGCGGACCCAAGTGGCTCACCCGTGGGTACGACTGGATCTCGGGGGTTGTGAATTACCCAGGAAGATCGCTGTGCAACACGCTCGCGGAGCAGATCAACGAGAGGTTGCTGCCTTGGCTGCGCCAGCACCTCGCCGAACAGGCCTTCGTCTTCGCCCACTACTGGGATCCGCACCAACCGTACAACCAACCCGAGCCCTTCCGATCGATGCATGTTGACGGCCCTGCTCCCAATCCCATCGAGGCTCCGGACGGCTGCGGCTTCATCCCGGGTTGGGGCTGGCTGTCAAGGCTCGACGATGAGCGACGGCCGAAGATTGACCTCTACGACGGGGAGATCAGCTACGTTGACGCGGCGGTCGGACGGTTGGTCGACGAACTCAAGGGCATGGCGGCGTACGACAACAGTTGGGTCATCCTCACCAGTGACCATGGCGAGGACATGGAGGAACACAACGCCCCGTTTGAGCACCGCGAAACTTACCAGTGCAACGTCGGAGTTCCCCTCATCGTGAAGCCGCCGGCGGGTATGATGCCCACCGGCATCCGGTCATCCGCTCTGGCCGGACACATCGACATCCTGCCGACCGTGCTGGATATCGCGGGGATCGAATCGCCTCGAGGAATCGATGGGATGAGCCTGCTCCCAATCCTGAACGGGCAAGCCGCCGAAGGCCATCCACACCTGTATACGCATGGCGGAGCGGTGAAGCAGTCAGGAAAGTGGCAGTCGGGGGAGATTGCGGTTCGAACGGAGGAATACAAGTACATCGCACGCGGCGCCCCGCTGACCGAGGTCGGCCACGCGCACTTGGATGTCAGCGTGCTCAGCGCGCCGCCATGGCGGGGGGATCGAACGCGGCCGCCGTCCGACTGGATTCACTACTTCAACCGTCTTCCGAAGCGGGAGCTGTACCATCTTCCGTCAGACCCGCACGAACTGAATAACATCGTCGAGGGGGAAACGGCCATCGCCGGCGACCTGCACTCGCTGCTCGCCGAATACACCGCGCGCCGACCCGACTTGTTCGCAGGGACGCTGTAGAACTTACAGCTCATCCATCAGCGAATCGAAGAGGTCCTCCACCATCGGCTCATCCGAGAGACCTGACGAGCCC
>CAZKUN010000115.1:0-19557 GCA_964555935.1 uncultured Armatimonadia bacterium
ACGGCTGACTGCTCAGCCAACGCCGGGGCGCCCAGTTCCATATGGGCAATCCCGGTAAGGAGGGGTACCCATGGTACGGAATGACACGCGAGTAGGTTCCTGGTGGCGCCCGATCGTAGCGGGAGTGCTGATGTCGCTCGTAGCGGGCTCGGCCCACGCGGCGTCGCGTTCTCAAGTTGGCGTGAACCAGCGAGTGCTGGTGATCTGCGTGAAGTATGACAACGTCGCCACGACGAGGCTGACATCATCGACGGACTGGGTCACGCTGCTCAACAACGAAGTGAACCAATTCTACAATCGCGCGACCTACAACCAGACGAACTTCCGGTTTGAGACGCCCGCCGGCATGCCGAATAACGGTTGGCTCGACCTCGGCTATGCCAACACGGCCTATGAGTTCTACAAGACCTCGCAAGACGCCATCAACCTGATCGACGCGTCCGCGAACTTTGCCAACTACGACCGCGTCGTGGTCATCACCAACTGGACGGGTTTCGGCGGCCAGGGCGGCGGCCCGTGGTGGTGGCAAACCGCCGAAGGCACGGAAGCGAACTTCCTCGAGGGCGGCGTCACCGTCGGCAAGCGGCTCATGACGATGTGCGTCACGAACGAATGGGAGGCCAACGGCTATGGCCTGCCCTTCGATGAGGCCGCATCGGTTGTGGCACACGAACTCGGGCACGAACTCGGACTGCCGACTCACTACGGCTCTGTTAGCTGGCACCCGGGGCACACGGACCGCATCACGCCCTGGGGCATCATGGGCCTCAGCCCCGGCTACAACCACTTCATCGGCTGGGCCAAGCAACACCGCTCATGGATCCCAGCCATGCCGACTCCGCGCATCGAGGTGATCGGCCCGCCGGCCGGCTCAGACATTAACCGCACGATTCGCCTCGAGCCGCTGGAGACGAGCACGGCGGGCGCGCAGCTCATTCGGATCCCGTTCACGACAGTGAGCGGCGGCGACCCGTTCTCGGGGTACGTGTTGGAGACTCGCCGGCAGATCAACGGCGACGAGCAACTCCCCAAGGAGGGCGTGCTCATCAGCCTCGTCGACGAGAGCCCCGACACGGTTCTCAAGCTGGTCGTCGTGCACAATCCAAACCATCCTGGCGACATGGGGCAGGCACCGCTCGTGATCGGCGAGAGCTTCAGCGACCCGACGCGCAACCTCACGATCGACGTGTTGAGCGAAACGGGCAATGCCTACAACGTCCGGGTCCGATACAACCTCCCAGCGGCGGCCAAACCCGATCCGCAGATGATTCCTTGGGGCGCGCCGCCATACGAGACCGTCGATATCTGGGTCGACAGCCAGAAGAACGGTTGGGGCACGTACCGCTATACGGATGGCGGCGGCAACCCGACTGGCAATGGCGACGACGCTTGGGTCGACCACGATAACCGGGTATACGCGAGGGTCCGCAACATAGGCCCTGGCGCAGCCGCCAACGTTCGGGTGCAGGTGTACCAGAACGACCCACCGGGGATGGGGGACTCAGGCGCCGACTGGAAGTACCTGGGCACCATTCTCTTCCCGGCGATCCCGGCTGGTGGAACGGTCGAGAACTGGGTCAAGTGGAAGCCGAAGGTCGGTTCGCACACGTGCATCAAGGCGATTATCGACGACATCGCCGGCGAGCTGAGCCACGCGAACAACCGGGCGCAAGAGAACGTGACTCATTTCGACAGCTCCTCCGCCAGCCCGTTTCGACCGGTGGGGCTCAAGCTGTCCGTCAACAACCCGTTCGAGGATGAGGACACCTCGGTGCACATGCACGTTCGTGATGTGCCGCTGGGTTGGACGGTCATGGTCGAGCCACGCGAACTGCGTCTGCGAGCCGGCGGCACCGACTCGATCCAGTTCATGGTGTTCCCGAGCGGCTCGCCCGGAGCGCGCATCACTCCCGAGATGGAGTCGGCGATGCGGCTCTATCAGCCTGGGTTCCTCGGCAAGCCCATCGTCGAGGCTCAGGTCCCGTACGCGGACACGTGGATCACGATCGGCGGAGTCGAGGTCTGGACGCGACTGACGCAGAAGACGACGCTCACCATGGAGGTCATCACCGAGGAGGGCGCGACTCCCGGCATAACGCCCGGAGGCACCACAGTGCCGGGCGGGGGCGGTGGGACGGTGGTTCCCGGAGGCCAGGGCGGCACAGTGGCTCCAGGTGGCACGATCAAACTGCCGACCCGCGGGACGCTCTCACCGCGCAGGCTGCCGACCGGTCCGGTGCTCCTCCCGCGTACGGACGTCAAGCCCAACACCGAGGTCAAACCGAACACGCCAACCACGGCGGCCGGCGACGTAAAGGTGCTGCAGAAGCCGCGTCTGGTGCCCAGACTGCGCGTGCCGGGCAACGTGAGGTTGAAGGTGGATCCTCGGATCATCGGGGCAGGACGTCGGGGCGCGGCGGTCAACGCGCGCCGTGGCGAGACGGCCCAGATCCGCGGGCAGCTCCTGCCGGCTCGAGTCGGCGGGATCATCGCCGTTGAATGCACCCACGAGGGCGGGGACTCGGAGATTATCCACGCGAGAACCGCCGGCGGGGGCAACTTCCAGGTGCGCTGGCCCGTCAGACAAGATGGACTGTGGCAAGTCCGAGCGTACTTCGTGGGCGACGACGTGCTCGCCCCGGCGGAGACCGGCGTCATTCACGTGAGCGCGAAGTAGGGACTCGTCGCATCATGGCAAGTGAAAACGGCCGGTGGTGAAGAGCAGCCGCCACCGGCCGTCGTCGTCTCTGAGGCGAGAGGGGAGAACGCGATGGGGCGCGCGATGGTGTTGCTAGGGCTGCCCGGCCTACTCGTGGGTGCCGCCAACGGACAGCTGGCGAGACCGGGGCTCCCCGACGGGTGGACGGTGTCGCCCGAAAACGAGGCCAGGGCCGGCGAGGCAGGCTATCGGATACTCCACGACGACACGGGGATTGAGCTGCTCTTCATGCCGGCGGGCGCGTTCGTGATGGGCGCCACCGAAACAGACCCCGACGCTGTCGTGTGCGAGAAGCCCGAGCATGACGTGCAGCTTGGGGCGTGTTGGATCGGTCGCACCGAAGTAACGGTCGGCCAATGGCGCGGCGTCATGGGTGGTGCGCCCGATGGCAACTCCCTGGGCGACGACTATCCCCTAGTCAACGTGCCGTGGCAGCAGGCGAACCTGTTCTGCATCAGGCTTGGCCTGCGATTGCCCACCGAGGCGGAATGGGAGCAGGCGGCTCGCGGTCCGGAGCGGCCACTGTACCCATGGGGAGACGAGTGGCTCGATGGGAGATGCTGCTTTGGGGGAGACGCGCCCTGTGCCCCCGGGCAGCACGCCGAAGGCGCCTCGTGGCTCGGGGCGGTCGACATGGCCGGCAACGTCTCGGAGTGGTGCGCGGATTGGTATGCTGATGGGTATTACGAGACCAGTTCTCGTTCGAATCCCGAAGGTCCCAGGATCGGCACGGAGAGAGTCACGCGTGGGGGATCGTGGTGCAGTGAGTCCCAGCGGGACCTGCGTGGCTCGGCCCGGGACTCACGCGATCCTACATCAGGCGCTGCCGACCTCGGCTTCCGCGTGGCCCGCGACGGCGCGTGAGGCCGGTTACGAGTCCGCGTAGATCTCCCGACACCGCTTCAGGTAGTGGGCGAAATCGTCGAGCGAGACATCCGGCGGGATGTGGTGATCGACGCTGGGAATGAAGCCCCGACTCGCGAACATCACCGGCAGCTTCGCCTCGAGTTCCGCGTCGATGGCCCCGGGCCCGGCGGCCAACGCGCGCTTGTCGATGCCGCCCATGATCCGCAGCCGAGGATGGTTCTCGCGCACCACCCGCACATCCATGTTCGCCGCGACCTCGAAGGGCAAGAGCGCGTCAACGCCGACCTCGGTGAAGAGCGGGATGAGTTGGGTGATGTCGCCATCGCTGTCGAGCACGATGTGGCGGATCCCGTGGGCGCGCAGGAAGTCGAATAGCTCGCGGTAGTATGGCAGCATGAACTCGCGGACCATGTTGGGCCCGATGAGCGGACCGGAGTTATAGGCCATGTCCTCCCAGATGAAGGCGAAGTCGAACTCGACGTCCTGAAGCTCGCGCTCGAGCACCGTCCGCAGGAAGTCCAGGTGGTGACTCGCCATCGCGTGGAGCAGATCGGGATCATCGTGGTACGCCACCAGCAGATTCTCGACCCCCATCAGTGACCGAGGCCAGCCGAAGAAGCTCACCTGTACCGCGCCAGGCGTGAGGAAATGGTCGCGGGTTTTCCACGCCTCGACGCGGGAATCCCAGTCCGCCGGATAGCGTCCGGGAGTATCGGGATCAAGTCGCTCGAGAATCGCGTTAAAGTCAGAGTGGTTCTTGACGGGGAACTCAAGCCACTGGGGCATCGACAGCTCGTCCTTGCGCCGCCGGACGACGACGCCGTCGGTTTGGCGCTGGACAAACGTCTCGCCCTCGTCCTTCAGGATCTCGGGCTCGAAGGCCGGGCAGATTCCCAGATTGACCGGCGCGTGCTCGTACCAGGTGATGGGGAAATGGTCCCACGGTTGGGCGTCGGCCGCCAGGCCCTCACCGCGCCAGCGTTCAAGCGTGGCGGGCCAGTATCCCCACTCGAACATCGGCAGAAGCTCGGGCCGGCCGAACTCCATGATCTCGACGAAGGCATCGCGATAGCTCATGATTGCCCGGAGTTCGGCGGACGCCCAGCGCGCGCCTTCAGTCCGTCCGTGCTATAATCACAGCGAATGCGTACCGCAATGATAGATACGGGGTAAGTGATGAAGCTCTACAAGCTCATGCGCACGATCCACATCGTTTCGAGTCTGGCGCTCATGCCGTGGATGATGATCTACGCCATAAGCGCTTTCTACCTCAACCACGGCCAGTGGTTCAATGATGGGCCTCGGGAATCCGAGGTTCTCTTCACGCGCGAGCTGAGTCAGGGAGATCCCCTGCCAATCAACCCTCACGCCAAGGCGGATGAGATCTTGAGGCGGCTGAGCCTCGACGGTCCTCACTACATTCCCGGCAATCCCACGCATCAGGGCATGACGATCATCCGCACATCGGCGGCCGGCGCGTACCGGGTCTACTGGCACGAGGCCCAGCAGACGGCGGTCGTCACTCGTCGACCATTCAGCTTCCGCGCCCTCGTCAATCAACTCCACTTCACGCATGGGTACGGGCGGGGCTACGCGAGATTCACGGCGTGGGCGGTGATGGTAGATCTGTTCGTGATCAGCATCGTGCCCTGGTTGGTATCAGGCATTTACATGTGGGCGAGCAGAGGAGGCAAGAAGAAGGTCGGCGTAATAAGCCTCGTGGCAGGGGTGGTGGCGTTCATCGTTCTCGTGATTGTGCTCGTGCAGTGAGGGGATCGCGCGTTGAGTCTATCGCGGGAAATCGTGGAGCTGGTCGAGCGGGTGCCGCCGATCGATGATGGCGAAGACGACGCGATTCAACAACGGTGGGCGCGGCTGAGTGGCGATGACCTGCCGGATCCGGATTACCTGCCGCTGATCGTCCATGGCATCGACCCCGACAGCCCCGAAGAGCGCGCCAATATCTTCCCCGGACACATCCGTTACCCCCTGGCTGAGCAGATCGACGACCCCGAGAAGATGCTCTGGGAGCAACTCGTCCGGATGGCGCCCCTGCGCCGCTTCCCCGGTGACGGCCGCCCGGCCGCGATGCCATGGTTCGGCAATGCGTTTCTCATCACCGGGCTCGGCCTCGACGTGCGGATCATCGATGACCTCTGCGAGCCCGCCCGGTCGCTGAGCCGCGAGGAGATTCGCGAACTGCACGTGCCGGAGACTTGGGCGGATGAAGGCCTGGTCGCCAAGGCTGTTGAGTTCATCCGATACGCGAGATCGGTCCTCCCCGATCACATCCCCGTCGGCCTGTTCTTCATGATGAGTCCCTACGATCTGGCGTACCTGATCCGCGGGAGCGACCTGATGCTCGACATGTATGAGGCGCCGGATGACGCGCACCACTTGATGGGCGTCTGCACCGACCTGTTCGTCCGCGCGACGAAGCTCCTCAGGCAGGAGGCGGGGGAGGCTGACGACTCGTACCGGTACATGTGGCGGACGTTTCGCGGCGGCGGGCATCTGTGTGAGGACTGCTGCGTGATGCTATCGGCGGAGTTGCACCGCGAGTTCAGCATCCCATACACGCGTCGGGCGCTGGACGCGATCGGCGGCGGGTGGGTGCACTTCTGCGGAGACGGTCGCCACCTGCTGGATGCCTACCTGGAGATCCCGAATCTGCATGGGTTCGAGTTCGGGCAACTTGAGATGAACGGCCCCGCCGACGAGACGGCGCGCAAGATCATTCGCGCGGGCAAGGGGCTGAACTACCAGCCCGCGAAGGGCGACGGCGAGGATTGGCCCGCCTACTTCCGGCGCGTTATTGAGGTGATTGACCGGCGGAAGGGGCTGTACCTGAACGCCTGGACGGGCGTGGGCGGCGGGGACGGCGAGGCGCTGAGGGCGAGGTGGCACGAGGCGCAAGACGACGCGATCGTGGACGACGGCGACGCTGACAGGAGACTCACATGATTCGCACTTCGTGCATGCTCATGCTGCTATCCGGCGCGGCGTCCGCGCAAGGCACTTGGCACTCGGATCTATCGTATCCGGGCGGGGGATATTGGCCCGCGCGGGTCCCGGTGACAGTGACCAATCCCGGCGACACGGCCCTGAGCGGCGCGCCTATCAGCATCGAGGTCGGCGCGGCTGAGGGCCAGGCCGACTTGATGGGAATGGCCGCCGAGAGCGTTCGCGTGGTCGGCGCGTCAAGCCAGGAGTTCAAGTACGAGATCACCAGCCAGGCCGGCGTGGTAAAGCCTGAGGGCGCGCTGGCCGAGGGCGATCTGATTCACTGCCCGGTTGAGGTCGAGGCCGACGAGGAGACCACGGTCACCATCTACGCCGGCAACGATGGCGCCTGGGCGCCGCCGGAGCGGCTGGGCGCGGGCTTCGCGAACGGGGGCTTCGAGGCCGGTGGCGATCCGCTGGTTGGGTGGAAGGCGGCGCTGACCGACGGCGAGCACCGGATGCATTGGCAGGAGGGCGGCGCGCATAGCGGCGAGGCTTGCGCGCGGTGCGAGGTTGACGTCGGCTCCGAGGCGACGTGGGTCAAGTACACGCAAGGGCCTATCCCGGTCACGCCGGGTGGGAGCTACCGGCTGACGGCGTGGGTGAAGGGTGAGGATATCGTCGGCAACGCCGGGTGGTACGTGCATGTCGACGGCGAGCAACCGCAGGTCGTCAACATGCACCAGGCGTGGGACGGCACGTTCGATTGGCGCGAGGTCAGCCTCGAGTTCACCGTGCCCGAGAACGGGCAGATCTTCTCATGCGGAACGCTGCTGAATGGAACGGGAACAGCGTGGTATGATGACGCGGCCTTTGAGACGGTCGGCGGCGTCGGGCCCGAGGTTGCGGTCGG
Organism: uncultured Armatimonadia bacterium; assembly: GCA_964555935.1. Lineage (GTDB taxonomy): Bacteria > Armatimonadota > Zipacnadia > Zipacnadales > VGFC01 > CAZKUN01. Next base: position 7,443 of record CAZKUN010000115.1, read on the forward strand.
CGAAGTCGAGCGTCGGGAACTCGAGCGCATCGAGCCCGGACAGCCATGGGCGGCGGGCGAGGAGTGGACGTGGCGGACGCCGATCGTGGCGAGGAATTTTGGCGACCGCGAGCGGGAGAACGTGCTGCTGAGTGTCAACATGCACCGGCCGCGAACCCTACTGGCGAAGCACGCCGGATGGCGTTACGACCTGGCCGTGCGGATCATCGATCCACAACGCGATGGCGTGTTGCCATGCACGTGGGTCGGTGGGACGATGATGGTCGCAACGGATCTCCCGGCGCTCAGCGAGAAGGTCCTGATGGTCTACTGGTCGCCCGTCGAGAAGCCATCGGGAGCCAGCGTCCGCATGGACCTCGCCGAACTCGGCGCGGCGGGGCATAGCCCCGTGCTGAACGCCTCGATGGAAGAGGGCGACGACGACACGGCCGACGCTTGGCCGAGCGGGATCGAGGACGGCAACGCGCGATTCACCGTCAGGCGCGCGCGTGGCGGCGTTGACGGGGACTGGTGTCTGGAGCTGGACGTGCCGGCTGAGAACACAACCGTCGGCTGGGTCGGCTCGCGGCAGTCCGTGGCGGTGCAGCCGAACACGCGGTATCTGCTTGCCGGGCACATTCAGGCGGAAGGGCTGGCGGGCGGGGCGCGCATTCATGGCCATAACCAGAAGGCCGACGGAACGCTCAGCGACTTCGGGCCTTTTTTCAGCACGGGCACGACCGCCAGCGGCGACAGCGAGTGGACGCTGACTACCGCGAGTTTCGCGACGCCTCCGGACACAGCGTTCCTCGAGATTCACCTCACGATGGACACGACGGGCACGTTGCGGCACGACGGCATCGTCTTGCTGGAGGGCGAGACGGCAACCGTGGGAGCGATCGAGAGTGACGGGGGAATGATCGACGCCGAGCGGGCGCTTACCGTCTGGCCGACGAACCCGATGGTCAAGGTTTTCGCGGATGATTGGCCGAGCGTGGCCGAGCCCCAAGGCCGCGTTGACGTCTTCGCTTGCCGCAACGAGGGCGAGCCGATCCAGATCGCGATGCGCGCGGCGGAAGCGGGGACAGTCACCGTGACGGCGGGCGCGCTGACGGGGCCGGGCGGCGCGACGATTGCCGCCCCGCAGATCTACGACGTTGGGACCGTGCCGATCGACCACCCGATGGGCTACGCGAGCAGCGATCAGCCGAGTTACCACCGACTGCGACCGACGTCGACGGGCACGGACGGCTGGGTCGGCGATTGGCCCGATCCGCTGCTTCCGACGGACGGCGAGATGGCGGTCGCGGCGAATCGCACTCAGAGCGCGTGGCTGGACTTCGACATCCCGCCGGACGCGGCGCCGGGGAAGTATGAGGGTGAGATCTCGCTTGCGTTTGGCGACGAGACGACGCGGCTTCCCGTGACGCTGACAGTGTGGGATTACGTGCTGCCGGACCGGAAGAATTGCCAGGCGATTCTCGATCTGCGCAGCGGGCCGGGACGGAACATCTTCACTGCGCCGGACGCGGATCGGTGGGAGATGACTGAGGCCTGGTACCGGATGTTGGCCGAGTACAACATCTCCCCAGGACTGGTCGAGCCGCGGCCGGGCATGACCGAGGTCGATGGGAAGATGGCCATCGACTACGCGGAGTTCGACCGGGCGTGTGAGTTGCTGTTTGACGAGTTGAACTGCAACGTGGCGTACACGCCGTGGTTCTTCTACAGCTTCGGCTGGGCGCACAAGGCCCGCGGCTACTTCGGCCACGACGCGTTCACGCCGGAGTGGAAGGAGATCCTGCAGGGGGGACTGCGGGACTTCTACGGGCACCTCAAGGAGCGTGGCTGGGAGAAGTACTTCGTGCATTACGTCTCGGACGAGCCGGACGCGAATGACGAGGAGATCCACGCCAAACTCGCCGAGGTCTGCGATGTCTCTCGCGAGGCGGTGCCGGACGTGCTGGTCTACTCAAGCACCTGGCGGCACCTGAAGGACCTGGACGATTCGCTGAACCTGTGGGGCGTCGGCCCGCACGCGAGCTTCCCCGTGGATGAGATCGAGGAGCGCAAGACGCATGGCGACCGGTTCTGGTTCACCACCGATGGGCACATGTGCATCGACACGCCTTACCTGGGCATCGAGCGGCTCCTGCCCTGGTTCTGCTTCAAGTACGATGTCGAGGCTTACGAGTTCTGGGGCGTGAGCTGGTGGACGTACGATCCGTGGGATCGCGGCTGGCACTGGTACATCCGCCAGAGCCACGACGGCGAGACGTACCGCTGGGTGCGCTACCCGAATGGCGATGGATACCTGACATATCCGGGAGACCGAATCGGCCGCACCGAGCCCGTGCCGACGATCCGCCTGATGGCGTGTCGTGAGGGGATCGAGGACTACGAGATCTTCATCGAACTGGCGAAGCGCGCGGAGAATGATCCGGCGGCGCGGGCGGTGCTGGATGAGGTGAAGAGCCTCGTCGACATGCCGAACAAGGGCGGACGGTACTCGACGGACATCATGCCGAATCCGGATGCAGTGATGGCTGCGAGGGTGAAGGCGGGGGAGGCGTTGGGCAGGCAGTAGTACGACAGGAGGAGAGGCAGATGGCTTTGAGAGGCGGGACAGCAGGAGTAACTGTCGAGATCGGTCCACTGCGGGCAGCATTCCTCGTGCGGCACGACAGCGCCGATGAGGTGCTTGACGCGGTTCGTCTGAACACTTGGCTGTGGGGAGGAGTGAGGAATCCCATCGTCCCGGTGACCGAGGATGACGGGTTGAGCGAATTCTCCTGGCAAGTGCTGGGCCGCCACGACCCCGATCTCATCTACTGGTTCACGGAGCCTCCGTCTACGCTGGTGCGCGATCTTGACCGGGCCTTCAAGCCTCTGCGCGCGGGGCCTGCACCTACCGCAGGCCCCGATCTGAGGTCCGTGGAAGTAGCCATCGCATCGCACGCGCTGGGCGTTGACCCACCCACCCCGGAAGATGCCACGCACTTGTGCGTACTGAGCAGTGACCTCTCGGATCACGGCGTGACCACCGTGTTGGCGTGCGAACTGGGCATGGTTGAGGACGGCGATGTGCCTGCCGTGCCGTACAGACTGGGCCAAAGGTCGTTGGCTCAGACGGGTAGTAGTATTGCCGAGTACATCCGCGTCCTTGAGGAGGCCACCCACACACGTCCCCTTCTGAGCACCACCGAAGCATCGCTTGAAGTGCGCATCACTGGTCCGTCCTTCATCCGACGGACGGTGGTCTGCGGCACCCCTCATGACACAGGCGCCCTGTGCCAGTTCTGGAACCTGCGGACGATGGAGCCGCGCAAGTGGCCACGTGGGGAACCCAGTAGAGTCGTGTTCCTTCCCGTGGGGCCGGAGACGGCCGGCACCCAACTACCGGAGTTCCTGGAGTGGGTGCGGCGGGACCTGTGCTCGGAGAGTGGCGCCTTTCGATCGACGCCTGAAGTGGTGATGCACTGCCACGGTGAGGGCACAGAGGACGCGCTGCGCGAGAGTATTGCAGAGGAACCTGAGCACGCTGTCCTCCATGACTGGCAGGCCGAGGGCTCCAAGTTCAACGTGAAGCAGCCCCCTGAGTCGCGTCTTCCCGAGGCCCCACTTCGCGTCGGGTTTGGGGGATTTCATCTGCCGCATGCAGTGGAGTGCATCTCCAAGGCGGCGGGCCGGCAGGCGACCTCCGTTCCGCGTCGGGCGCGGGATTTCGCCCTCGTGGCAGAGGTGCCGCGCGTGTTTACGGGACACGTGAGCGCGAACATCGCGCTCCGCCTCTCAAACGCACCGCAGCTCAACCTCCCACGGCAGATCAACGCGCGTCGACTGTTCGAGGAGCCCGCAATCTGGGCAAAGGTCGGCCTCCTCCCCGCGGGGGTCCGGCGCACCATCTCCGCGACCGCGGGACACGTAGTCCTCTCCGTGTCCTTGCCGCGCGCGTTCGAGTTAGTGAGCGACATCTTCGGCGATAGCGAGATCGCGATCGAGCGCACGAGCAGCACGGGTCGAACCGAGGCCATGGCGGAAGCCGCCGGAGGACTGGACGACCTGAGCGCTACACTGGCGGGCCAGACCGCGCTCCATGTGGTGCGCAGACTGACGCCGGAGCGCACCGAAGCGGTCGCACGCCGGGTAGCAGAACACGTCGACGTGCCAGACGTTGGCGCCGTGGCCAATGCAGTCCGCGAAGCACTGGCGGCGGAGGACGTGCATGTCTTGGCGAGGCCGCCCGACCGACCAATTGATGAGCTGAAACCCCCGGGTGTGGGGCGTCCCAGTGTACTGGGCGTACTTGCCAGGATGGTCAGAGCCGGGATGGTCCTGCGCGGTGCTCGCGTGTCCTGCGCGGTGTGCGGCTGTGATGACTACTATGCCCTCGGTGACATTGATGACCACACAACGTGTTCCGTCTGTAGGAAGCAGTTCCCACTGCCGGTATGGGACGGCCAGCACGAGACGCGCTGGCGCTATCGCCTCTCACCGGTGTATTACCCGCTAATCGACCAGGGGATGTATGCGGTGATTCTTGCACTGGCCTGGCGCAGCAACGAGTGCCGGGACATCTTCGAATGGCAGTCTGAGATCCTCCTGCCCCACCGGTCAGACGGCATTGGCGAAATCGACGTAGCCTACATTGCAGACGGCAAGTTCGGCTTTGGCGAGTGCAAGATGGGAACTGACCTGACGCCCCAGCGCGTGGAGCAGTGTGTCGCGCTGGCGAGCACCACACGCGCCGACGAGCTGCTCTTCGCCACTGCAACGAGTTTCACTGCCGAGGTGCGCGAGGCGTTAGAGAAGGCACGTGATGACGTACGGACGGTCCATGTGCTGGAGGCCGCAGATCTACTGGGCGCAGAGCCCGAGGCCTAGCTGTCGGTCCCGTCTCGGAGGCCTTGGACTGGTTCGGGTGGCGAGTCGACTACGTCGTCTTCGGGCTCGTCGTCGGGTTCCTCGAGCCACCCATGGACGGCGTTCTTGTCCGCGATGTCGCCGGGCGTCTCATCATACCAAGCGCGGGCGAGGTCGTAGCGCTCCAGCTCGCACAACGCGCCGACCACGTAGCATCGGGCCATCGTGTTGAGTTCGTTGATCGTCAACGCCTCGCCGCACCACTTTACGGCCTCTTCGAAGTTATCGTTCTTGTAGTAGCACTCGCCGACGTCGCGGCAGAGATCGCTGAGATCTTCGGCCGGCCCACGCATCTCGCCGGGGGCGGCGGGCAGCCGATGATATCCCTGAGCTATCAGACCCTTTGCTTGAGGGATGAGGCTCTCGACCCGCTGTCGTCGGCGCCTGTGGGATGCCTGCCGTCCGCGCTGGCGCGTCGCGGGACTCGCGGCCATCGCTCGGTGCATGTAGGCCTGTTCGTTGCGCTGGTTGTCGGCCTCGACCATGGCCCCCACGGCGGCGGCGTCAACCGGACCCACGCCAATGAGCACCGCCCCGCACGACATGCACCGCGGATCGGTGGCGTAGCTCTCGTCGCCGCACTTCAGGCAAAGCACCATCGCAGCCATCGCGTCAGATCCCCTTAGTCGATTCGGGCAGCACGGATGCAGCCGCGTCGCCATGGCCTCAATACTCATTTACCGCACGACGTGCGGGATCTCACATGATTATGACTGGCCCCGCTTTCGATACGTCAGCAACTGGGCCTGTCGCGGAAACTCGCGGAGTTTCCCTGGAGATCCGACCTACGGGGAGTCTGGCGTCGCCCTCGGTCGACTGGGGTCTATCGCCAGCTGACGTTGGGGGGCTCTCGTTCGGGGATTCCGGTGAAATGCTCCAGGGGGTAGCCCATGACGAGGACATAGTAGACTTGGTTGCCGGCGGGGATGCCGAGCTGCTCGCGGAGGTCGTCGCGGCAGCGCAGAGCGTCGGATGCGAAGCCGATCATGCAGGAGGCCAGCCCGCTGGCCTCGGCCATGAGCGTTAGGGTGAGCGAGGCGAACGCGCACGTCGCCTCGGGCATTACGACGTGTTTGTCCGAGTGAACCACCACGACGACCGGCGCCTCGAAGAACAGACGGTCGCGCCCGGCGTCGATGCTCTTGACGAAGGCGGGAATGGCGGCGCGGATGTGAGGGTGGTCCGCGGCCTCGGGGATGTGGCCTAGCGCCATGACTCGCTCGACGCTGTTCTCCTTGTCCGCCAGCGCGTCCGCGAAGGCGCGGTAATGCTCCTCGATCGCCAGTCGCAACTCGTCGCGCGCTGATTGGCTCGTGAAGACAATGTACTCTTGCGTCTGCGCGTTCGCTGCCGTCGGCGCCCAGCGCGCCGCGTCGAGCAGCTCCTCAAGCAGTTCACGCGGGACCGGCTCGGGCTTGTAGCGGCGAACGGTCCGACGCTTCAGAAGGAGGGCCTTGAGGACTTCGGGTGAGGGAGGATCGGTGTCGATTTGGGAGAGTTCGGCGCCCTCGGGGCCCGAGATCGCGCCGGTCGGACAGATGGCGATGCAGTGGCCACAGGCGAGGCAGGCCACCCTTCCGATGCGGATGACATCGCCGCGCATGCGTACCATGTCGCTCGGACAGGTACTGATGCAGGCGCCGCAGAGGGTGCACTTCTCGGCATCGACGGTTAGTCGCATGTTCTATCCCTGATGACCCGACATCGCGCGCCGCCTATCGGCTACGCAACGAAGTCGGCCAGATTCTGCGAGAAGATTGCGGTGACATCGGCCTGGATGCGCGCCTCATCGAGCGGCCAGCCCGTCGCCATCAGCTCGGCGTACTTCTCCTTCAACACCTGAGCGATGATCAATCGCGAGTGATCCCACTTGTAGATGAGCTGATCGAGGATGCGCGCGTCCGAGTGCTGCGGGATCACGCTGAATCCGAGCAGCTCAAACCTCATGCGGGTCATCTCAGTGATTATGCTCGGGTTGTTCAGGAACCACCAGCACCCGAAGGGCAGGAGGTTCGGGAATTTGCGCGACGTGACGCACAATTCGTGCTGGTTCTCCTTGGCGAGAATGGTGACCATGAACTTCACGTCCGGGTTCTCGCGGCAGAGGTGTTGGAGCGGGGCCATGTCCCAATTGCCGACGCCGTCGCCCGCGAGCTGGAGGTCCGGATTCACCAGCCTCTTCACGCCGACCATCATCGCGAAGGGAATTCCTCGGTCGCGACAGAGCGGCAGAACGCACTCGGTGATGATCTTCGAGCGGGCATCGTCGACGGGGTAGGCGAAATCGTTCGGCAATGATACGGCCAAGTACGTCGGCTTCATCCGGTCGGCCCAGTCATCGAGGAAGCGACGGACTTCCTTGAGCGTTCCGATGTCGAGGGCCGGCTGGACATCGTAGTGCCAGGCGCGGAGCTTCTCGTAGGCCTGCTGCCAGGAGTTCAGCAGCGTGTCGATGCGCATGGCGGCCCTGAAGCGAGGGTCGGCGTCGGGACCCGACATCCACACCTCATGCTCAGCCTGGTCAAACGGGTCGTTGGTCATGACGACCGCGCTGACGTTTGAGACCTCGAGGACTTTGTCGATGTGCTCCTCGACGGTCACGTCGGCAAAGTACTCGCGGGCGGATGTCAGCGAGTTCGGCCCGACCTCGATTCCAAGCTTGCGGAGCGTGGTCAGGACGCCGCGCCGGGCTTCGGAAATGGGGCACGTCTCGACGAAGAGCTTCTGCCAGATGTGCTCGGCGCGCTTGGCCGGCTCCATGGCCCAGTATTCGGTCGGAGTGACGGAGCGGTCGGCGCGGAGCACCTCGGCGATAAGGTAGTGGTATGAGACCAGCTCGTCGACACCCCAAAGGAGGAGTGGACCGAAGGCCGGCGTGAAGACGTGCGTGTGCGCGTCGACGATGGGCGTGTCGGCCACGATGCGGTCGACGGCGCCGGCGAGCTGGTCGGCGTTGGTGATCGCGGCGGAAACCTCGGACATGAGTCTCGCTCCTCAGGGCGCTAGCGGAATAGGGACAGCAATCGCATCGAGCCCGGAAGCCCGACTAACATTGCGATATCGGCAGCATCCGACTATTCCGCCGACGAGCGGTTCTTCCCTGCCGGCCCGGCCGTTCTTACGTGGTTTGGCGGCCCAATCACAGCCCTGAGTCGGGTTTCTTGACTTCACGTTGACCTCTTGAGTATAATGCTTCCGCTGTGGTGGCTTGGGGGAGTGACCGTGGCATGTTCCAGAGGGGCCTGATGTCGTAGGATACGACGCGACGCACTTATTCATCACACTACCACCTCGCAGAACACGCGTCCCTCGTCGGCCCTACTCTACCGGAGCAGAAAGCGCCAGCTATGACGCTTCTGGATGTCGCTTCGGTCGCGCTTTTCGTCATACTTGGCTTCGTGGAATCGAAGCGCAGTGCCCCCACTGCCGCTGTCGATCTCGGCTTGGCGCTGATTGGCCTGTCGATCGCGAAACGGTTGGCGGTTGCTGGCATCCTGACGACGATGTCAGTCGGCGCGGGTTTCGCACTCTGGTTCGTTCTGCTGATGATCGTCGCAGGTATCGCGGGTTGGGTCTTCGACAACCACACGAAGTGGGACATCGGACCGTACGACGGCCCGTTGGCGGGGATCCTGGGCACGATCACAGGACTGGTTCTAGCACACGGGATGTTTCACACGGCAGTACTGATGGGCGGAGATGCCGCCGCGATGATGAAGGCATCGCTTCTCAGCGGGGAGATTTACAACCTCAACACGCTGAAAGCAATCGGTGGCATGTTCGGCAACCTCGGCTCAGGTCCTCGGATCGGGGACGAGGTCAAAGACCAGATGCAGTAGACCCTAAGCCGTAGCGACCGGTGAGGGCGATTGCGTGTACGATCTGGATAGCATTGATGTCCTCAGGGAGCGTCTGGATGCCTCGTATTCGGAGGCTAGGGAAGCTCTAATCGCGACTGACGGTGATGTTGTTGCAGCCCTCGCCTACATCGAGGAGAGGCGAGGACTGGAACAGGCGGGTCTACAGGGATTTGTAGGAGACGTCATCGAGGACGTTAGAGGAGTCGTAGACGGTAAGTCGGTGACTTCGGCGACCGTTTCGATCCGAGGCCAGAACGTACTCTCGTTGTCTCTGCACCTCGACGGAGTAGCGGGAGCGGCGGTGCTTGTACTCGGAGCGATACTTAGCCAATGCCGTTTGGATGTAGCCACGGGTGAGCCAGAGGATGTCGGACCAGTCGTATCCGACTAGCCTAGCCGAGGTGACTAAATGGTCAATGCCGCTGAGTTCTTCCGCGAGACTTCGTTCCGCAGGCCTATGTCGATCACGCCGTCGTCGGATGAAGAGCTGGTCAGAAGAGCCCAGGAAGATGGCGACAGGGAATCATGTGAATTCCTGTTGTACAAGTACCGCAACCTTGTGCGCTCCAAGGTCAAGTCGTATTTCCTCATTGGCGCGGAGCGCGACGACCTTCTGCAAGTAGGAATGATCGGGCTTTGGGAAGCCATAATCGATTTTCGTCCCGATCGGCACACCTCCTTTGCCTGCTTCGCGAAGGTCTGTATCCAGCGCCAGATGATCTCCGCGATCAAGGCCGCAACACGCCAAAAGCAGACCCCGCTGAATTCCTCCATATCTCTCGAAGCAGCACCCAACGGGGACCGACGCGAGCGCGCGTTGGCGGAGATGCTCAGCTCCGACAAGGAGATTGACCCAGAGACAATCGTCCTGGGCACCGAAGGCAAGCGCATCCTGCAGCAGTGCCTGCAGCGCGAGTTGTCGCCCTTCGAGTGGCAAGTCCTGGCGGCATACCAGACGGGCAAGTCATATAAGGAGATGGCGGACGACCTGAACTGCAAGATCAAGTCGATCGACAACGCCCTCTCTCGCATCCGCCGGAAGCTGCCGCAGGTTGCGCCCGAGCAGGCAGCTGCGATGGAGCACTACGAAGACGCCGACTGACGCGTCGACGAGCGGTGGATAACTATCGGTCGCATGCGGGCGGGTCACTCGACCCGCCCGTGTTGCTGCCGGAGCGTGACCAGCCGGCGCGAGGCAACGTAACCAGTGGAAACCTAGACGGAGGCGTGCTGTGGTGACATTTCAGCAACTTCTCAACACGCTCAACGAGTACTGGGACGAGCAAGGCTGCATCATCGCCCAGACCTACGACATGGAAGTCGGCGCGGGGACGATGACGCCCGACACGTTCCTGAGGTCGCTTGGACCAGAGCCCTGGAACGTGGCGTACGTTCAGGCGTGCCGGCGCCCGGCCGACAGCCGGTATGGTGAGAATCCCAACCGGATGGGTCGGTACTTCCAGCACCAAGTCATCATGAAGCCATCGCCGAACGACATCCAGGAGAGGTATCTTGGGAGTCTGGTGGCGCTTGGGCTGGACCCGCTGCAACACGACATCCGGTTCGTCGAGGATGATTGGGAAGCGCCGAGCTTGGGCGCGGCCGGCGTGGGCTGGGAGGTCTGGCTCGACGGGATGGAGATCACCCAGTTCACCTACTTCCAGCGCGTCGGCGGGATCGAGTGCAAGCCCGTCTGCGTCGAGGTCACCTACGGTCCCGAGCGCCTCGCGATGTACCTGCAGGATGTCAAGGACTACCGCGACATCATGTGGAGCGAGGATGTCAGCTACGGCGAGATCCGCTACGAGGAAGAGCGCCAGCACTCAGTCTACAACCTCGAGCTGGGCGATATCGAGATGCTGCGCAAGCTGTTTGAGATGTACGAGACCGAAGCCTATCGGATCATCGACGAAGGGCTCGTGCTGCCGGGCTACGATTACATCCTGAAGTGCTCGCAGACGTTCAACTTGCTCGACGCGCGCGGCGCGGTAAGCGTAACTGAGCGCGCCGGGTTCATCGAGAAGATTCGCAAGATGGCGTGCAAGGTCGCGCGGGCGTATGTCGAGCACCGCGAAGAGATCGGGCACCCGTTGTTGAAGACCGTGGACGCGTAGCCGCGCCGTCCCGTGCCCGCGGGTCTCCCGACCTGCGCGCCAGCAATAGGTAGGAGTACAGACATGCCGAAGACGGCTCTGCTTGAGATTGGTGTTGAGGAAATCCCCGCCAGCGTGGTTTTGCCGGCGCTGAAGCAGATGGAGAAGCTTGCCGCCGAGGGGCTGGAGCGACTGCGGCTTGGGTGTGATGGAATTCGCACCTACGGCACGCCACGGCGGCTTGCGCTTGTCGCGACCGGGGTTGCCGAGAAACAGCCTGACGTCACCAAAGAAATGAAGGGGCCGCCAGCGGATCGCGCGTTCGACGAGAACGGCGAACCGACGAAGGCAGCCCTCGGCTTCTGCAAGAAGCAGGGGCTCGAGGTCGGCGACCTCGAGGTGCGCGAGACTGAGAAGGGCACCTTCGTGTACGCCCAGGTCAGTCAGCCCGGCTTGGCGGCGGCCGAGGTGCTCGGCGAACTGTGGGCCGAGATCATCGGCAAACTCGCGTTCCCCAAGACCATGCGGTGGGCCGATCTATCCATGCGCTTCGCCAGGCCGATCCGGTGGCTGGCCGCGCTTTACGGGACGGACACGGTGGCGTTTGAGGTCGCTGAGGTCAAGTCCGGCAACGCGTCGCGCGGGCACCGATTCTTGAGCGAGGGAGACGTTGAGTTCGCGAGCGCCGATGAGTATCTCGACAAGCTCGAGGGCGCGTCTGTCATCGCTGACCATCGTCGGCGGCAGGAGATGATCCGCGAGCGCGCTATCGCGGCGGCCGCCGAACGTGGCGGCAGCCCTCGGATCGATCCCTCGCTGCTCGAGGAAGTTGGCTTCCTGGTTGAGTACCCAACGTGCCTGTGCGGATCGTATCCGGAGCAGTACCTGAAGCTGCCCGAGCCCGCGCTCGTGACGGTGATGGCGAAACACCAGCGTTACTTCCCTGTCGAGGACGAGGGCGGGGAACTGATGCCGCTCTTTGTCGCAATTCGCAATGGCGACGACCGCGCGCTCGACACGGTTCGCGCGGGCAACGAGATGGTCATCGTGCCTCGGTTCGCCGACGCGGAGTTCTACTACACCGAAGACACGAAGACGAAGCTCGCGGACCGGCTTGAGGCGCTCGACCGCGTCGCGTTCATGGACCGTCAAGGCTCGATGCGCGCGAAGACGGATCGGATCGCCGAGCTGTCGAAGACGACGTGTGATGCCCTCGGCCTGGATCCGGATGGTGGGAATGCGTCCGGTCACCTCCTGCAG